>JBGVCY010000001.1:0-6601 GCA_045119135.1 Eubacteriales bacterium
TCAACACGACCGCCCACGTCGACAAGCTTCTGCTTGCCGGTGAAGAACGGGTGACATTTCGAGCAAATTTCAACCTTCATTTCCCCGCCGTTGGTAGACTTGGTCTTCACCACATTGCCGCATGCGCAGATGATGGTGCAGTCTTCATAGGTCGGATGAATTCCTGCTTTCATGTTTTACACCTCACTTTTTCACAGAATACGATTGATTATAGCACAATTCTTTTTGAATTGCAAGACCTTTTCCGAATTTTTTATATTTTTCCCGCGATCTCGCCGCGCAGCTCGGAAATGATCTTTTTCTCAAGGCGCGAGATGTAGGATTGCGAGATGCCAAGGGCATCGGCTACCTCTTTTTGCGTTTTCTCCTCGCCCCCATCAAAGCCATAGCGCAATTCAATAATCAGTCGCTCACGCGGAGCAAGCCCTTCCACCGCCTCGCGCAGGACACGGCGCTCCTCGCGCTTTTCGAGCTCAAAGCCAACGCTGTCCTCTTCACTGCCAAGCACGTCGGATAAGAGCAGCTCGTTTCCATCCCAATCAACGTTCAGCGGCTCGTCGATCGATATCTCGCCCCGTCCCGCGCTCCGCTTGCGTATGTACATCAGAATTTCATTTTCGATACAGCGCGATGCATATGTGGCGAGCTTGATGCTTTTATCGGCGCAGAAGGTATTGATCGCCTTGATCAGCCCCATCGTGCCGATCGATACCAGATCTTCAAGCCCGGTTCCTGTGTTCTCGAAGCGCCGCGCGATATACACCACAAGGCGCAGATTATGCTCGATCAATTTGGAACGTGCCCCTTCATCGGGCAGCGCCGAAAGCGCCTCTCCCTCTTCTTCGGGAGAGAGCGGTGCGGGTAGCACATCGGGTCCGTTGACATAAAAGACCCCTTTGGGTCGCAAAAACACGCGTTTTAACAAAGAAATGAGCGCACGTATCATCAAAAAGCTCTCCCTTCACATCAATTCGGATGGTAGCAGTCCCTCGTAATCTTCACCGCCGACCACCAGCTCCGTGGGTGCGATCAGCAGTTCTACGGGCAAAATCCCCCCACCCGTATCAAGAAAAGCGCGGTCGGGGGCGATGGCAACAAGCATCCCCCGACCCGTGGCGGTACCCGCAGGGATCAGGCGCACGCGCCGCCTGATCTCGTCGGGCAAACCGCCAAGCGCTGTGGTATCGTGTGATCTGGCGGCGGCAAGCACCGCAGAATCAAAAAGTCCCTCAACGGTACTGAAATCAAGCAGGGCAACGGGCTTTCCACCGACGGGATCGCACAAGAGGTTTGCCGTATCGAACATACAGCGCACCGTGCGCTTATTTTTTCCCATTTCGAGATAAAGAACCGCCACCTTGCCTTTGGCGCGCCTCGCACAGAATTTGCCCCACAAAAAGGTGGAAATCCCCCCAAACGCGGCGAGAAAAAAGAACATTCCCGACGAAATATCCATCCCACCATCGCCGATGGGAAGCGCCACGTGTGATAGAAGCGATGCCATGCCGCTCATCACCCCGCCAATGGCAAAGGAAACTGCAAAATAGAGCCCGAACGGGGTGAGAAATCGCCGCATTTTGATGCCTTTCTCCGCAAAGGCGATCACGCACATTGCAAGGCAGACTGCACAATCGGCAATGAATGCCGTAACGCCGCTTGTGCTGAGAAACAGTGCTGCGCAGGCATACAGCGCGCCAAGCGCCGAGGAAAGCACAGATCGCAACACGTGAAAGGGTCTATGTAGAAGCTTTGCCGTCAAAAACAGGCATTGAAAATCCATACAAAAGTTGACAAAAAACAACAGATCACCATACACGGTCGTTTCCACTTCTCTCACCTCCCTTGCATTATAGCAAGCAGAAAGCGCAAAGTCTGTCACAACCTGCCACAAGACAAAAAAAGAAGCCCGACGAGTCGGGCTTCTTTTTTACTTAATCTTTCTGCATTCGATGTAATAGCGTTTGTCGGCGGCAGCCCCCATTGAGAAGGTCTTGCGCGGCAGAGCGCCGTCGTGCATAACAGCCGAGAAGAGCTGATCCTTTTCCATTCCCGAGAACAGGAAGCCGACAGCCCCCTCTTGCATGGCAAGGTGTTCGGTGGTCTTGGCGCCGTGGATGTAGTCAACGCTTGCCCCCTCGTGCGTGGCAAGGAAACGGTCAATAAAGGTTTGCAGGGTGCCAACCGTCAGCTGTTCGCAGGGCTTTTCAAAGTGCATGGTGCCACGGCGTTTCGCGGAGAGGAAGCGCACCTGCTGGGGGGCTGCCGCGCCGTGCAGGCTGAAGGAATATTTCTCCAGCTCGGAAAGCACTTCGTTGGGATCAACGCCGAACATCACGCGATAGATCGGTTCAAAATGCAGGGCGGGATCGTGCAGGTTGACCACCTCGGCAAGTGCATAGCGCGCGGGGTGATAGAGCGCCGCATCGCCAAGCTGTGCCTTGATTTCCTCATAAGCCGCCTTTGCGGTAGCAAGCGAATGGTTGCCGTCTCCCACTGCAAACAAGAGGGGCGCAACGCCCTCGCCATAGCGGGTCTTCACCTGCTCGGGCGAAACCAGTTTTTCCAGCGCTGCTGTGATGCGGCCGATGCCAACGCTATCCACAAAGAAGGCACGGATCTCGCCACCCTTTTGCATCAGCGGGAAGCGGTATGCGGCAGTCAGCTTTTCGGCACGGGCGGCGATCGGTTCGATCACGGTTTTGGCGGGGTCATCGATCAGCAGCATCACGTGTGGCAGCTCAAGCGGTGCGCCGCGACGTACGGCAAGACGGGGCGGAATACGCTCAAGCACTGTACCCTCGGTAGCGCGGATAAGCGAGGTCGAGCCCTTGTTGTAATCGTAATGCTCCAGGTCAACAGCGCCTACAAGACCGCGGCGCACGCGGCCGTTCGACTGTGTGCGCTCGATATACAGCATACGGTTGGGATGGCGCACCAGCACCTCGTGCAGGTATTTTTCCATACTTGCGTGAATATCAGGCACACGTTCCTCGGTTTTATCCAAATAGACCTCGGGCAGGATCAGGCGCAGGGTCGAGGGCTTCTCGCCCACCTCGTTCTCAACTGCCTGCCAATACTCGGGCTGGCTGGTATATTGATCGCACGCCACCACCGACCAGGCGGTGCCGTTCACCTTTTCAAAATCGGGCAGAAGAATATCTGCGGGCAAAAAATAAGCGGACATGGGTTCTCCTCACTTTCTGTCATTGCTCCTATTGTAACATGAGAGCGCCCCGAAATCAAGGGCGGGGGCAAATTTTTTTCTGCCCTTGCAATCAGTGTAAAAATATGATAAAATAAATTATCTATAATCATTTTACTTTAAGGAGAGTTTCGCAATGTCCCCTATGCCGATGCCTCCCCATCAATATGAATACGAGCGCGTGGCTCCCCCGAAGGGGATCCTGGATCTGCCCCGCTACCTTGCCGAGGTCTGCGGTGGCTTTTTCGCGCGGCTGTTTTACATTTTCGGTCTGGTTTGGAAAAGCGGTCCCGTTTTTCTGATCCTTATGTGCTTTATCGCCCTTTTTAACGGTGTGATGCCGCTGGTGGGCGCGCTGATCTCACAGCAGATCTTAAACGAATTACAGACCGTTGTCACAGGAACCGCAACGGGGGCTGAATTCAGCGAAGCCGCCTTCTGGGGCTCGATGGTGTTTGTTCTGTTGATCTGGTATTTCGTTTATCGGATCCTGACCAAGATTATGACACGCATCTCGCACGCCGTCAACCGTATGGCGGGCGAGCGTGTGGTACATCACGTCAAGCTGCTGATTATGAAAAAAGCCGAGGAGCTGGACCTTGCATCGTTTGACCAGCCCGCCTTTTACGAAAAGCTGGAAAACGCCAACCGCGAGGCGGGCAACCGCCCGATCTCGATCCTCAATTCGACCTTCGAGATCATCAGTGCGCTGATCTCGCTTGTGGGCTATATCGTTATTCTGGCGCGCCCTCTACCGATCGCAACACTTGTGATGATTGCTATGGCAATCCCCTCAACGGTAGTGAATTTCATCTACCGTCGCCGCACTTTTTCGTATATGCGCCGCCGATCGACCGACCGCAGGCAGATGAATTATTTCTCCGATCTTGCCGTCAACAAGGACCTTGCCAAGGAGATCCGCATCTTCGATCTTGGTGACGAGCTGACCGAGCGCTACAATGCCGTATTCCACCGTTATTATCGCGGACTGCGCGGACTGATCGTGCGCGAAAACGTCTGGCAGGTGGTATTTGCCCTGCTTTCGGGCGTGGTCAACTGTCTCTTTTTCGGCATCATTGCCCTCGGCGTTTTCAAGGGCGAGTACCGCATCGGTGACTATTCGCTTTACACGGGTGCGTTGACCTCGATCGCAACGGGTGTCAGCACCCTGATCACCACCTCGGCAACGGTCTACGAGGGCACGCTGTTTATCGATAACCTGCTCTCCTTTTTCCGCGAAAAGCCGCACGTTGTGCCCCGTATTGAGGAAGCGCCTGCGCCCGCACGCGGTGTGGCACACACCATTGAGCTGCGCAACGTCAGCTTTGCATATCCCGGCACAAGCACTCCCGTTTTGAAGAACATCAATCTGCTGTTCCGCCCCGGCGAGACCGTGGCGCTGGTTGGTCTGAACGGTGCGGGAAAAACCACGCTAATCAAGCTGATCACACGACTTTATGACCCCACCGAGGGCGAGATATTGCTCGACGGGCGCGATCTGCGCGATTACGACGTCAAGGAGCTTCACACCCTGTTTGGTCTGATCTTTCAGGACTTCGGCAAATACGCTGTCAGCTTTGGCGACAACATCCGCTTCGGCAATCTGCGCCGCACATCCTCGCCCGAAGCGATCGCCGATGCCGCACACCGTGCGGGCGCTGACAGAATGGCGGACGAGCTGCCCACCGGCTACGACACCCAGCTGATGCGCTATTTCGACCGTAACGGTATTGAATTATCGGGTGGTCAGTGGCAAAAGCTGTCGGTGGCGCGCGCCTTTTACAGCGATGCCGATATTCTGATCCTTGACGAGCCGACCGCCTCGCTTGACCCGATGGCAGAGCAGGAGATCTTCCGCCGCTTTGACGAGCTGCGTGGAGACAAGACCACGCTGTTCGTTTCGCACCGCCTTTCCTCGGCAACGGTTGCCAGCAAGATCGTGGTGCTGGAGGACGGCTGTGTGATTGAGGAAGGCACCCACCGCGAGCTGATGGAACAGAACGGCAAATATGCCCTGCTCTTCCGTACGCAAGCCAAGCGCTACATTGAGGACAAAAACGAGCGATAACCCCCGTTTGTGGGGACAAAATCGGTAAAATCTTGATTTTGCCCTTGACACGCGGAGCGTTTTGTGCATATAATATTTACATAAAATATCCGTTATTATCATTTCAAAGGAGTTACTATGCTTACCAAGGTTGTCAAATTCGGCGGCAGCTCTCTTGCCGACGCAGAGCATTTCAAGCGTGTGGGAGAGATCGTTCTCTCCGACCCCTCGCGCCGTTACGTGGTTCCCTCTGCCCCCGGCAAGCGCAGCAAGGACGATACCAAGGTCACCGATATGCTGTATCATTGCTATGAGATGATCCGCAATCACGAGGAGCCTGCCGCGATCGACGCTTATTACGATAACATCCGCGCCCGTTACAACGGCATTATCAAGGACCTCGGTCTTGATTTCGATATTTCGGGCGAGTTGACCTATGTCAAAAACGCAATGGCACACGCATCCGGTCGCGATTTCGCCGCCTCGCGCGGTGAGTACCTCAACGGTCTGATTCTTGCCAAGTACCTCGGCTTTTCCTTCATCGATGCCGAAAACGTGATCTTCTTCCGCGAGAACGGCACCTTTGACGAGGAGCGCACCAACGCCGTGCTTTCCGAGGAGCTGAAGAAATACGAGCGCGCCGTTATCCCCGGCTTTTACGGCTCGATGCCCAACGGCACCATCAAGACCTTTTCGCGCGGCGGCTCGGATATCACGGGCTCGATCGTAGCGCGTGCCGCCGAGGCAGATCTGTACGAAAACTGGACCGACGTATCGGGCTTTATGATGGCAGACCCCCGCGTGCTGAACAATCCCCCCTCGATTGAGACCATCACCTATCAGGAGCTGCGCGAGCTTTCCTATATGGGTGCCACCGTTCTGCACGACGAGGCAATTTTCCCCGTGCGCTATGCCAAAATCCCGATCAACATCCGCAACACCAACGCCCCTGAGGACGAGGGTACGATGATCGTATCCGACGCAACGGGTCACGATCCGCGCTATGTCATCACGGGTCTTGCGGGCAAAAAGGGCTTCTCGGTTATCAACATCGAAAAGGACAGAATGAACGCCGAAATCGGCTTTGGCCGCCGCGTTCTGGAAATTCTTGAGGATCACGAGATCTCGTTTGAGCATATCCCCTCGGGCATTGACACGATGGGTATCGTGGTATCCACCCAGGCGCTGATCGGCAAGCGTGAGCGCGTAATCAATTCGATCCTGCGCATGGCTCGTGCCGACCACGTTGAAATTATGGACGGTCTTTGCCTGATTGCCGTGGTAGGCCGCGGTATGGTAAAGGCGCGCGGCACCGCCGCACGTGTGTTTGATGCGGTTTCGGATGCGGGTGT
>JBGVCY010000002.1:0-7486 GCA_045119135.1 Eubacteriales bacterium
CCCATTTTGCGAAGCTGCGCGAACTGCTGCATATAATCGTCAAGCGTGAAGGTGGATTCGCGGATCTTTTTTTCAAGAGCCGCCGCCTGCTTTTCATCAAACGCTTGCTCTGCCTTTTCAATCAGCGACAGCACATCGCCCATACCAAGGATGCGGCTTGCCATACGGTCGGGGTGGAAGGGCTCGATGGCATCCATTTTCTCACCCGTACCGATGAATTTGATGGGCTTGCCCGTTACGTGCCGCACAGACAGTGCCGCACCGCCGCGGGTATCGCCATCCAATTTGGTAAGAATTACGCCCGTAATATCCAACTGCTCGTTGAAATGCTCAGCAACCGTTACGGCATCCTGACCAATCATTGCATCGACGGTCAGCAGAATTTCGATGGGATCAACTGCTTTTTTGATATCCTGCAACTCACCCATCAATGCTTCATCGATGTGCAGACGGCCTGCCGTATCGATAAAGACCATATCGTAGCCTTTTTTCTCGGCAAACTTCAGACCCTCTTTGGCTATCTTAACAGGTTTTTCCTTTTCACCAAGCGAGAACACGGGAATATCCAGCTTTTCGCCAAGAATCTCCAACTGTCGGATTGCAGCGGGACGGTAAACGTCACACGCCACCAGCAAGGGCTTCTTGCCCTGCTTTTTATACATTGCCGCAAGCTTACCTGCGTGCGTGGTCTTACCCGCGCCCTGCAGACCCACCATCATAATCACTGTGGGGGGCTTGGGGGCAATGGTCAGCTTCGCCTGCGAGGTGCCCATCAGAGCGATCAGCTCCTCGTTGACGATCTTTACGATTTGTTGTGCGGGCAGCAGCGACTCCAGCACCTCGGCGCCGACGGCGCGCTCGGATACCATTTTGACGAAATCGCGTACCACCTTAAAGTTGACGTCAGCCTCAAGCAGCGCCAGCTTGATCTCGCGCATACCTGCTTTGACGTCCGCCTCGGTCAGCTTACCCTTGTTGCGAAAAAATTTGAAGGCGTTATTCAGTTTTTCGGTCAAGCTCTGGAACATAAAATACCGCCCCTTTCAAAATTTATAGCGCGCCCGCCGCGCGGCAAAGCGCGATTGCGGCACTGCGCACCGCTTCGTCGGGCTCCAGCGCCAGCAGGCGCTCGGCTGCCTCTCTTACCGATTCTGCCGTTTCATTGAGGTGCAGCTTGCTTTCAAGGAAAAGCAGCTCCTCCTCGGCTTTTTTGATCGAATCGCGCACGCCCTGACGGGAGATACCCACCTCAGATGCGATCTCGGCTAGCGAAAGATCCTGATTGTAATAGTAATCAAGCACCTCGCGGTGACGGTCGCTCAGTACCGAGCCATAGCGGTCGAACAGATCGCAGATCGCAAGATTTTTTTCAAACATGACTTCCCTCCACATCGGGTGTAAAGCAAAATCCTTTACAGAGTATACCACAACTGCGCGCGCCTGTCAAGCACTTTTTGAAATTTTATTTTGATAAGTTTTGAAAAAACCACTTGACAGACATTTTAATATATGGTAAAATATCGAATTGATGCGGGCAAACGCGAAACGCGCGCCCGTCTCCTTACCGCGTATAAATTTTTCTCATGTGCGCGGTCTTAAGTCCATAGGGAGGTGTAAATATGGAAAAGGTAATCAACTCTTACGAAACTATGTTCATCGTTGATGTCACCGCCGGTGAAGAGGCTGCTAAGGCTGTCGCTCAGAAATTCACCGACATCATCGCAAAGAACGCCGAGGTCGTGGAAGTCGCAACCTGGGGTCAGCGTCGTCTGGCATACCCCATCAACGACAAGTCCGAAGGCTACTACACGGTCGTGACCTTCAAGTCCGAGTCCGCGTTCCCTGCCGAGCTCGAGCGTCTTTACAACATCGATGAGAACGTGATGCGTTCGCTCGTGCTTCGTCTTGAGTATGAGGCTGTTGCTAAGGCTGCTCCTGTTGAAGCTGCTGAAGAAGCCCCTGCCGCAGAAGTAGAAGCAGAATAAGAAAAAGGAAGGACGAAAGGTATGTCAAGTTTGAACCTGAACAAGGTCGTCCTGTGCGGACGCCTTACCGCAGATCCCGAACTCAAGCAGACCCAAAGCGGCATTGCCGTTGTCACCTTTACCCTTGCCGTTAACCGCAGATTCCAATCTCGCGGAGCCGACGGTGCGAACGGTCAGCAGGCTGACTTCATCAGCCTTGTCGCTTGGCGTCAGACCGCGGAATTCATTTCCAAGTATTTCAGAAAGGGCTCGGCACTTTGTGTCACGGGCTCGATCCAGACCAGAAACTGGCAAGACCAGCAGGGTCAGCGCCGTTACGCTACCGAGGTTGTGGTTGACGAAGCTATGTTCGTTGACAGCCGTAACGAATCCGGCGCAGCACAGGGCGGCTTTGGTCCTGATGCATTTTCCGCTCCCGCCTTCGCAACCCCTGCAGCAGATGCTCCCAACTTTGAGGAGCTGAAGGCGGACGACGATCTGCCCTTCTGACAGATCACACATTAAATAAGGAGGATTTTCGTAATGGATAGAACCGAAAACACGGCGCGTCCTATGCGCCCCATGAATCGTAAAAGAAAAAAGGTCTGCATCTTCTGCGCAGATAAAGTTGCTTTCATCGATTACAAGGACACTGCAAAGCTTCGCAAGTTCATCAGCGAGCGCGGCAAGATCCTGCCCCGCCGCATCTCGGGTGCTTGCGCAAAGCACCAGCGCGAGCTGAACACCGCTATCAAGCGTGCTCGTCAGGTAGCTCTGCTGCCCTACGTTACCGACTAATTCGGAATAAAAAAGAACCCGCCGCACGGCGGGTTCTTTTTTATTCCTCTTCGCACAGACGATCGTAGACGTCAAACACGGCATCGATCACATCCATATCGGTCACAAGTGCAAGGTATGGCTCGTTTTCCATATCCTCGATTTTGAAAACAAGGCCTTCATCCTCGTCAACCCCTTCCATCGGAACGACGGGCTTGAGGATCACATAAACATTTTCCTCTTGCGGAATAAGTGCGATCTGCTCAAAGCTGACGGCTTCGCCGTTGGCACTATAGAGAAGAACGGGATCGGTATTTTCGGGATCAAAAAGCTGGTCAAGCAGGTTCATCAGATTTCTCCTTTTTTTCTTGATATTTCAGCCACACGCGGTGGAAAAACAGCAGTGTCAATGCCGCAAGCAGCAGATAAACAAACAAATTACCGATGTACGAATACAGTGTACGTGCGTCGGAGAGGTGCACGGTGGAAATCGAAACGCCCTCAACAAGCGGGGGAATATCCGCATCGCTTGTGCCATCGGGTGCGATCACCGAGGAAATGCCCGTATCGGCAGAGCGCACGATATAGCGCCCGACCTCAATGGCGCGCAAGCGCGCCTGCGCATGGTGCATATACGCCGCAGCGGAATCCAGGAACCACGAATCGTTCGTGGGCAAAACGATCAATTCCGCGCCGTCGCGAACGGTTGTTAGTGTGAGCGATTCATAGATCGAATCAAAGCAAATAAGGGTGCCAATCTGCCCCAACGGGGTGTTAAAAATCGCGCTGTCTGTGCCTTTGGCAAGGTCATCCGACAGCATACCGATATCGGCAAGCGGGGGGATCAGAACCTCGATGACGGCGCGCATCGGCACGTATTCGCCAAAGGGCACTAAGTGACGCTTATGGTAAACGGTTTCGGAAAGTGTTCCGTCGGGGAATACGGTGAAGACCGCATTGGCGGTCTCGCCATCCTCGGTGGTATCAAAGGCGCCGCACATAATAGTAACACCGTAGGTGCTTGCAAGCCCTGTGACGTACTCGCCAAGCGAGCTGTGTGCAGTGACATGATACGGAACAAAGGTTTCGGGAAAGACCACTAATTGTGCCCCCCGTTCTGCCGCTTCTTTGGTATAACGCTCGTACACCTCATAGCTTTTTTTCGCGCTGTCAGAGGTCCACTTTTCGGAAGAACCAACGTTGCCTTGCACGGCGGCAACCACGATTGCCTCGCCCGAATCGGTATCGGCAGTATAAAACCCGATACAACCCGCAACGGCGTTGAAAAGAAAGACAGCGGCGGCAGAGGTGGCGGCAACGCGCACGCGGTCAAGGTGCAGAACGGCATAGGCAATAAGGCTGTTCACGGCGACCAAAGAGAACGTCAGCAGATACGAGCCGAAAAGTGATGCGCTGTTCCAAAGGAAGCCACAGCTTGCCTGCCCGAGCGGCAGGCGTGCCCACGGTACGCCATACCAAAACAGCGTTTGTCCCCATTCAAACGCGGTATAGACCGCCGCAAACAGGAAGGGCATCAGCAACGGCACACGCCGCAATAGCGTGTGGCGACAAAGAAAAATGAACAACGGAAAAGAACATGCGGCGATCAACGTTTGCAGCAGTGAAAGCCCCACCCAGCAAATAGCGACCAGCAATGCTGCCTCGCCTTTACTGACACCTGCAAATTCCATCGGATAAAGCTCTAAAAACCAATGCAGGACAGTGAGAAAAAACGAGAAATAATACAGAAATCCAAACAAATACCAACGGCGGTAACGGGTTTCAGTGCGCTCGGCTCTACCGAAAAGATAAAGAAGCGCGGGCACCATGGTAAGCCACTCTAAAAACCCGATCTGCGGAAAAATAAGGCAGAGCGCGGTCAGGATGCCACCAAGCGGCAACAGCAACACAAAAAGGCTTTTTTTCATACCGTTATCCCCTTTTTGCGAAATCCTTGAGGAACCAGACCTCATTTTTATCAATCGAGAATTCTCTTCCCGACAGATAACCAAGAAGCCCCTCATTGGGAAAATCGAAGCGCAAGCGTACCGCATAAAGCGCCTGATGCTTGTATCCCTTGGATCGCTCGCCGCGGTTGATGCCATACTTGCCATCACCAAGCAGCGGGTGTCCGATGTGTGCCATATGCGCGCGGATCTGATGCGTGCGCCCCGTCACAAGCTCGACCTCAAGCAACGAATCCTCGCCGTTTTCGGCAAGCACGCGGTAGCGGGTGATGATGGTTTTCGCATCGCGGAAGGGCTTGTCCGCGACCTTGACCATATTGGTCTTGCTATCCTTCAAAAGATAACCGCGAAGCTCATCGGCGCGTTTGGGCATTCTGCCCTTGACGGCGCAGTAGTAAAACTTGCTGATCTCATTTTGACGAATTTTTTCGTTCATTTCGCGCAACGCCTCGGCGTTTTTGGCAGCAATGACGATGCCGCCCGTGTTGCGGTCGATACGGTTGCACAGCGCGGGGGCAAAGGATTGCTCGCTTGCGGGATCGTATTCCCCTTTGCCAAGCAGGTACGCCTGCACGTGCAGGATCAGCGTGTTCTCGCCACCGCTTGCATCCTCGTGCACAAGCACGCCAGGGCGCTTGTTGAGCAGCATGATATTTTCGTCCTCGTAAACGATTGACAGCTTGGGGCGGATACGCGAAAGTGCGCCCTGATCCTTTTCGGGAACATCAAAAAATTCATCGCGGATATACAGTGCGATCTCATCCCCCTCGGCAAGGATCTGATTTTCCTTGGCGCGGGCGCCGTTCACCTTGATCTTTTTGGTACGGATGCATTTATACAAAAGCGAGGTGGGCAGACCCTTTACCGCCTTGGACAAAAACTTATCCAGGCGCTGACCTGCATCATTGCGCCCGACGATCATACTTCTCACGGCAATATCCCCCTTTTGTAAAAATGCTTTTCTTCATTATACTGTATTTCCCCCACCCTTTGCAAGTCCATTGCGAAAAAAAGCAAAAGTTTTACGCGTGTAGTTGAAAAACGGCGTAGAACGTGATAAAATAGAAGCAGATTTTTGCGAAAGGAGCCGATACGATGAAGCCAACGGTTGCCATTCTTACTTTAGGCTGTAAGGTCAATCAATACGAAAGCGAAGCCATTGCCGAGCGCTTTGAAGCCGAGGGCTTTACGGTGAAAACGGCACGGGACGTGTGCGATATTTACGTGATCAACACCTGCACCGTTACTGCCGAAGCAGATCGCAAGGCAGGTCAGCTGGTGCGCCGTGTGCACGCCAAGAATCCAAATGCCTATATTTTGCTGACGGGCTGTTTCTCGCAAAGCGATCCTACTCGCGCCGCCGAAATTGAGGGCGTGGATGACGTGTGCGGTAACAGCGACAAGCTCTCTGTGGTAAAAGCCGCGCGCCGTTTGCTTGCAAACGGGGTAAAAAACGCAACACCTTCGTTGCGCGTTGACGACATTATGTGTGCCCCCTTCGAGCCGATGCAGATCACGCACTTTGACCGCACGCGCGCCTATGTTAAGATCGAGGACGGGTGCGAAAATCGCTGTACGTATTGCGCCATTCCCGCCGCGCGCGGCAAGGTGCGCTCAAAGCCGCTTGCCGAGGTGATCGCCGAGGTGACGGGACTTGTAAACGGCGGTTGCCGTGAGGTGGTGCTGACGGGTATCGAGACCGCCTCGTGGGGGCGCGATCTTGACGGTGTGACTCTTGCCGATCTACTGGAAGCGGTGGATGCCCTTCCAAACATCGGTCGTGTACGCCTTGGCTCACTTGACCCGTCGCTTTTCCGTGAGGATTTTGTCAAGCGCATCGCAAGGCTCAAATCACTCGCTCCCCACTTTCATATTTCGATGCAAAGCGGCTCTTCCCGTGTGCTTGCACTGATGAAGCGCAAGTACAACGCCGATCAGGCGATGCAGGCAATTGAGCGACTGCGCCGCCACATCCCCGATGCCGAATTGACCACCGATTTCATCGTGGGCTTTCCCGGTGAGGCCGACGAGGATTTTGCAGCCACGATGGACCTTGCAAAACGGGCAGAATTTCTTTCGATGCACGTGTTTGCCTATTCGCGCCGCAAGGGCACAATCGCTGCGGAGCTTCCGCAACAGGTGCCAAACGGGGTAAAAAAAGAGCGTTCTGCCGCCCTTTCCGCCCTTGGCGAGGAGCTGCGCAACGCACGTCTTGCCCGCGCATTGACTACCCCCGTGCGCGAGGTACTGTTTGAAACATACGAGAATGGCTATGCCGTGGGACACACAGCAAGCTTTCTTGAGGTGGCTGTGCCTTCTCCCGCGCCCTTGCGCTCGGAATTGCACACCGTGACTCTTGTAACTGCCGAAAACGGACGATTGATCGGAACGCTTTGACAAAGCCTCAGGGCGCCTGCCCCTACAAAAAAGACCCACAGTGTGGGTCTTTTTTATTTGACACGGTAGCGCCACGGGTGCTCGCGGTCAGCGGGTGCGGCGTAATCAATACCAACACGCGGCAAGGCTTCATATGCGGGCAGTGGCGTGCCGTCATCCTCTAACCAAATTCCCGATTCGGGAGTCAGCAAAAGGCGGTTATCCTTGGTGGTGATACCCAGCAATTTTGTCACCCGTCCGGGGCCTTGTGCTCCATCAACGCTACGGATCAGCACCGCCTCGGGATGTCCGCACTCGCCTGTTACGATATTCAAAAGGCTGTGGATGCCGTAGCAAAGATACACGTAGCTGACGCCACCTGCAAGATATAGCGTATCGGTG
>JBGVCY010000003.1:0-6857 GCA_045119135.1 Eubacteriales bacterium
TGGTTGAGGACCGTGAGCTCGGCTTTCGTGTTTCGGTGACTCCCACCGTTGGCGTGACACCGCAAGCCGTTACTTCGCCTGCGGTGGTTGGCGATAAAATTTGCTATTTTTCGCGATACGGTCTGACACTTTTTGACGGAAAGGAGGGTCGCGTGGTGCGCGCCGACCTGCCGACACCCCAAGGAGGTGCGGCGGTGGCAGATGGCAGGTTTTATACCTTCTATGCCGCAGACGAAAATGAAGGGGCATTGTATGCTTACGACATTGCAAGCGATCTGCTGTATTCGCTGGGCTCTGCCGAGCAAATCCGGGTGATGTTTGCATTGGGTGGCGTGCTGATCGGTGCTGCATTTGACGAGGATCTCGAGCCGTTACTGGTTGTGTTTGCTCATTGGGAGAGCCTGCCGTATCCGATTTCGGCAATCGCGGAGCGCGGTGGGCTGTCTGATGTGATCGAAAAGGAGTTTGAAAGTGTCCTTCATCTTGAAGAGGATCGCTCGCCGGATGGAGACTTTTCGCCCTTCCTGCTTCTGATGGATGCCGCGCTTGGCGAGGGAGCAGAGCTTGCACTGTCGCTTTACTGCGACGGGGAAGAAGCACCGGCAGAGCACTTTGTGCTGACGGGACCGCAAAAGCGCAAAACGCATGCTCTTGCTTGCTTTCCTCGCCGATGCCGCAGCTACCGCGTTTCCTTGAACGGTAAAGGCGATTTTCGTGTTTTTGACATACGTTCCCGTCGCCGCGTTTGATTTTTTCGGCCTTTCGGACAAAATTTTACAAAACCCTTGACGATTGCGCGCTTTAAATGTATAATTGATTTTATCTTATATATTGAAATGTCTGCGCGCGTCAAGCGCCCTGCAGGCAAGGATATCTATCCCCCCAAAAGGGATCGAGGAGGTTCGTGATGAACAGAGTTTACAATTTTTCGGCAGGTCCTTCGATGCTTCCGATGCCCGTGCTTGAAAAGGCGGCAGCTGAGCTGATCACCTATGGCAATTCGGGCATGTCGGTTATGGAAATGTCTCACCGCTCGCCCGATTATGAGGCAATCATTGCCGATGCCGAGCGTATGCTGCGCCAGCTGATGCAGATCCCCGACAATTATAAGGTGCTTTTCCTGCAGGGTGGTGCTTCCACTCAGTTTGCGGCAGTTCCCCTCAACCTGATCGGTCGCACGGGCAAGGCAGATTACGTGGTATCGGGTCAGTTCTCGGGTAAGGCGTTCAAGGAAGCGCAGAAGCTTGGCTTCGATGTGCGCTGTGCCGCCACCACTAAAGAGGATAATTTCGACCACATTCCTGCCCTTAGCCGCGATATGTTCCGCCAGGATGCGGCTTACGTGCACATCTGCTACAACAATACCATTTACGGCACCAAGTATGCCGATATTCCCGATACGGGCGATATTCCGCTGGTGGCGGATATGTCCTCCTGCATCATTTCCGAGCCGGTTGATGTCAGCCGCTTCGGCGTGATCTACGCAGGCGCACAGAAGAATATGGCACCTGCGGGTCTTACGCTGGTGATCGTGCGTGAGGATCTGCTGGATTATGCCAAGGCAGATTGCCCCACGATGCTGGAATGGAAGACCATGGCAGAGAACGGCTCGATGTACAATACGCCCCCCTGCTATTGCATCTATATGGCGAAGCTTGTGTACGAGTGGATCCTGTCGATCGGCGGTCTTGAGGAAATGAAGCTTCGCAACCAGAAAAAGGCGGCTGTGCTCTACGATTACCTGGATTCGCAGGATTATTACATCGCTCCCGTCCGCAAGGATAGCCGTTCGATGATGAACGTTACCTTTGTCACGGGCAACGCAGATCTTGACAAAAAGTTCGCTGCCGAGGCTGCCGCCAAGGGTATGAAGAACCTGAAGGGCCATCGCTCGGTAGGCGGTATGCGTGCATCGATCTACAATGCAATGCCGATCGAGGGTGTGGAAGCCCTTGTGGTATTTATGAAAGAGTTTGCTGCCGCAAACCCCAAGTAAGGAGACCAAAATGAAAAACATCCAACTGCTCAATAAAATTGCAAAGGTCGGTACCGACCGCTTGGATCCCGCACTGTACGCGATCGGAACCGAGATCGCCAATCCCGAGGGCATCATGGTGCGCTCGGCAAAGATGCACGATATGACCTTTGGCAAGGAGCTGCTTGCCATTGCCCGTGCCGGTGCCGGTGTCAATAACATTCCCGTCGAGCGCTGCGCCGAAGAGGGTATCGTTGTGTTCAACACGCCCGGCGCAAACGCCAATGGCGTGAAGGAGCTTGCTATCTGCGCCCTTTTGCTGGCATCGCGTAAGATCGTTGACGGTATCGTGTGGGCGCGCTCGCTTGCCGGTACTGCCGATGTTGCCAAGCAGGTCGAGGCAGGCAAATCGCAGTTCGCAGGTAACGAGCTGAAGGGAAAGGTGCTGGGCGTGATCGGACTTGGTGCGATCGGTGGCTTGGTTGCCAATGCCGCTGTTAAGCTTGGTATGAAGGTTGTTGGCTGTGACCCCTATCTGTCGGTAGACGGCGCTTGGAACCTTGACCATCACATTACGCACGCCGCCACCTACGAAGAGGTGTTTGCCGCTTCGGATTACATCACGCTGCACGTTCCCGCTACCCCCCAGACAACGGGTATGGTGAATGCCGATTCGCTGGCGCTGATGAAGAACGGTGTCAAGATCATCAATCTGGCGCGCGCTGAGCTGGTCGATGCCGCTGATATCGCCAAGGCGATCGCTGCAGGCAAGGTTGCCGCTTACGTAACCGATTTCCCCACCGAGGAAACGGTTGGCATCCCCGGCGTACTGACCATTCCTCATCTGGGTGCCTCAACCGAGGAATCCGAGGACAACTGCGCCGTGATGGCTGCCGAGGAGCTGGATGAGTATCTGCGCTACGGCAATATCCGCAACAGCGTGAACTATCCCAACGTGTCGATGCCCATCAGTGCAAAGGTACGTGTCTGCGTTTTGCATGCCAACGTGCCCGCCATTTTGACGAATATTTCGGCAGCCTTCGGTAAGCGTGGCATCAATATCGAGAATCTGGTGAATAAATCCAAGGGCGAAAACGCTTACACGATGCTGGAGACCGATAGCGAGGTCGGCAAGGATGCACTTGCAGAGATCCTTGCGCTTGAGGGTGTTCGCCGCGCTCGCGTGATCACGCTCTGACCCCCAACGGCAGTTTGCCCAAAGTGTATAAAAAGAGTTGCACGTTTTTGTTAAAATAAACAAAATCAGTACAAACCGCTTGACGAGCATCTGCTTTTGTGTTAAACTGTAACTGTAAATTTTTAGACTACAAAATTTTGTGTATGGAAAGCGAGGGTATTCCCGTGAAATCCTTCAAAGAACTTTACGAAAAGCCTTACTCCTTGATGCTTCAATTCCAGTCCGCTGACTTCATCACCCTTTCCGAGAACTGGGACGGCGACGATAAGGACGCTAGCGAAGAGACTGATTGGTAAAATTGACAAACGCGCTTTAAGGCGGCAAACTCTGCCGCCTTTTTGCCGTTGGCAAAGGAGAGCGAAAAAAGGGGCGGCATCTGCCGCCCCTTTTTTCTGTTTACCTCTTGCCAAGAGTGGGGAAACTATGGTATAATAAACTAAATATGTAAGAATGTGATTTGCGGGGTATGCTTGCCCCCGATCGATGCCGCACGGTGCGGCGGGAGGATTTGGATTTGATTATCGCTTTGGAAAATGCAAAAAGAAGCTTGATAGAAATGCGCGATAGAGTGCGCGATCTTGGCAGTGCCCTGCACATCGAGGATCTTGCGGCACGCGTTGCCGAGCTGGAGCAAAAAACCGCAGACCCTTCCTTTTGGGGAGACCAGGAAAACTCTTCCAAAGTTCTGCAGGAGCTGAAGCAAAGCAAGGATACCATTGCCGAATACGAGGCGCTTTGTGCCCGTCTTGAGGATGCGATCGCGCTTGCCGAAATCGCAATTGAAACCGAGGATGAATCCTGCACCGAAGAGGTCGAGGCGGAGCTTGCCGCGATCAAGGCGGCAGAGGAGACCCAACGTATGGAGGTGTTGCTGTGCGGCGAATATGACCACAGCAATGCGATTGTATCCTTCCATCCCGGCGCGGGCGGTACCGAGGCACAGGACTGGGCACAGATGCTGTACCGTATGATCACGCGTTGGGCAGAGCGCCACGACTTCAAATACAAGCTGCTCGATTGGCTTGACGGTGACGGCGCGGGCATTAAGAGCGCTACCATTATGGTTGAGGGCAATAACGCCTATGGCTATCTGAAAAGCGAAAACGGAGTGCATCGTCTGGTGCGTGTGTCGCCTTTTGATGCGGCAGGTCGCAGACAGACCTCCTTCGCATCGATCGAGGTAATGCCCGAATTTGCAGATGTGGATACCGTCATGATCCGCGATGAGGATATCGAGGTTACGGCACACCGTTCCAGCGGTGCGGGCGGTCAGCACATCAATAAAACCGACTCTGCCATCCGCATTCTGCACAAGCCCACGGGCATTGTGGTCGGTTGCCAGACCGAGCGCAGTCAGCTGCAAAATAAGGAAACCGCTATGAAAATGCTGAAGGCGAAGCTGATGGAGATCAAGCTCCGCGAACGCCTTGATACCATTGAAGAGATTCAGGGCAACAAGGTCAATATCGAGTGGGGATCACAGATCCGCTCCTACGTCTTTATGCCCTATACCCTTGCCAAGGATACCCGCACAGGCTTTGAAAATGGCAATATCGGTGCGGTTATGGATGGCGATATCGATGGCTTTATCAATGCATATCTCAAAATGAATGCCAAGGTATAAGGAGTAGTTTTGATGAAGGTTTTGAAATTGACACGAAAGAGCAAAGAGGTGCTTGGCATCTCAATGCTGATCTCTGCTTTTTCGCTTGTGATTGGCTTTATCGTGCTTGCGTGCCGCAAAAAAAGCATCGCCGCCGCCGTGTTGGCGCTTGCGACGGCGGAAGGTGTTGTGGGAGCGGCTCTGCTTTCGGATGCCGCCTCACGCCGCCGTGCGAAATCCGCCAGACGCCGTGCTGATGATGAGGAGCTGGAGCTGTTTGACGATGCGGAATGCCGCACGGCAACAGCACATATGAGAAGCGTTCTCGGCGGCAGACACGACGAGGGTGAGCCTGCCTCGATCCTGCGTGAAATCCCGCGTGACGAGGAAGCAACCGAAAAAGATTTTGGCGCATAAGGAACTTGAATTTTCAGAAAGGGGAGCGTTATGAAAAAGTTTTGCCGTGGTGTGGCAAGCATCCTGCTTTGCACAATGCTGGTTATGTTTTCGCTTTGGCGCAATGAATCGCTGCCCGATCTGACCCGCGTAACTGCATTCATCCAAAATGCGGCGGGACGCATCAACGATATCAAGACCCAGCTGGAGCAGGTAACAGGTAGCCTTCCTTCCATAAAGCCCTCTGACGAGGGGGCGGTGTTCCCCGAATACACCCTTTCCGATGACCTGGACGAGGGGCTGGAGAACGCGATCTGCAACGGCTACAGCCAACAGCTGGCTTCGATCGATCTTTCCTCGTACGGACTTTCGCTTGAGGACACGCAAGCGGTGGTTTCGCAGATCTGCCTTTCCCACCCCGAATATTTCTACGTCGGTTCGTCCTACCAGTGCGTGACCACGGGCTCGGGCAGCTCGAAGGTCGTAACGGCGATCCAACCCACCTATCTTTATGATCAGGCTACGGTTGCCACCATGACCGATACCTATCACACCGCCATTGATGCGATTGTGGCGGGCGCACCTGCCGAGGGAAGCGACTTTGATAAGCTTTTGTATCTGCACGACTATTTCGTTGAAAATTATTGCTACGATTACACCTATACCATCCGCGATGCCTATACCTTCTTCACACAAAAGACCGGTGTTTGCCAGGCGTATATGCTGGCGCTGATCGCCACGGCGGCTGAGATGGGTATCGAATCGATTCCCGTTACCAGCACGCCGATGAAGCACGCGTGGAATCTGGTCAAGCTGGATGGTGCTTGGTATCATATTGATATTACGTGGGATGATACGGCATCACTGCCCTCGCATACCTCGTATACCTACTTCCTGCAAAGCGACACGGGACTTGCAACCATTGACAAGGATCTTGCCGAGCCGCACCGCGAATGGCAGGCTACTGCCGAGGCGGAAAGCACCAAGTATGATGCGGCGATTTGGCGCAATGCATCCACGCAGATGATCGAGCTGAACGGTGCCTATTATTGCACCGTGCCCGAGGCAACCTCTGCCTTTGGCGATAATTATGCCATCTACGGCGGCAGTGATCCTGCGGCAATGGAAAAGAAAGCATCCTTCTATGCAATCTGGCGCACTGCCGATCCCAATTACAGCTACACCTCGTGCTATGCCGATCTTGCAGTATGGAATGGCGTGTTGCTTTATAACACGGGTAACACCCTGTATACCTGCGATCCTGCCACGGGTAAAACCCGTATCGTGGCACTGCTCTCGGTTCCTTCCAATATGAGTGTTTATGGCATCGACAGTGTCGGAAATGACGGAACGGTGCGCTATATTATGGACACCAAGGATATTTCGGGTACACCCACGTACGGCACGCATCAGCTTGTCGGATAATCAAAAATCACCGCAGACCGTTGGTCTGCGGTGATTTTTTATAAGGTTGTTGCTTCGCCGTTTTCCAGCAGCTTGTAGTTGCCGCTTCTCAAAACAGCCAACAGCTCATCGTTTGAGGTGATCGGAAAATCGGTCACGATGCCGCCGTTGATGGGACGGTCGGCGTGGTGCGTATCGGTGCCCGAGGTGGCGATCAACCCGTGGCGCTCTGCCCAAAGTCTTGCAATATCGTTGCGGCTGTCAATGCGCGGGTTGCCGTT
>JBGVCY010000004.1:0-9330 GCA_045119135.1 Eubacteriales bacterium
TCTTAAAAGCAAATCTCGCACTCAAGGAAAACGGTCTGATCACACTGACGTGGGGCAACGTATCCGAAATCGACAGAGAGCGTGGCTTGATCGCAATCAAGCCCTCGGGCGTGGATTACGATACGATGACGGTCGAGGATATCGTGGTAACCGATCTTGAAGGAAATGTGGTCGAGGGTAACCTCAACCCCTCCTCCGATCTGCCCACGCACCTGCAATTGTATAAAAGCTTCCCGCAGGTGGGTGCCGTTGTGCATACCCATTCCCGCTGGGCAACCATTTTCGCACAGGCTGCGAAAGACATTCCGATGCTGGGTACAACGCACGCCGACACCTTTTACGGTGACGTTCCCTGCACCAGAGCAATGACCGAAAGCGAGATCGCAGGCGACTATGAAAAAGAAACCGCCACTGTAATTGTAGAAGCCTTTGCCGAAAAGGATCCCATGGCAATCCCCGGTGTTGTCGTATGCTCACACGGTCCCTTCACTTGGGGCAAGGATGCGATGAGCGCAGTCAAAAACGCAATCGTGCTGGAAGAAGTTGCTATGATGGCAGCACAAACTCTGCTTTTAAATCAGGGTGCCACCTTCCAGCAAGCACTTGCTGACAAGCACTATTACAGAAAACACGGCGCAAACGCTTATTACGGACAAGGAGAAAGAACATGATTATTGACAGCCTGCAGTATAACGGCCTTTGCTCCTGTGGCAAAGAGCATGAAATGAAGACCGCGCTTTGCGTGGTAGAAAACGGCTGCCTTGCCAAGCTTGACAGCTATCTTGCAAAATGCGGTATCAGCGGCTTTACCGTTGCGGTATACGACGAAAACACCTATAAAGCAACCGAGGGCAAGCACCCCGCCGTTGATGCAGAGGTTGTGCTGGATCCCACCGATCTTCACGCAAACGAGCATGGCGTTGCGTGTTTGATGGAAAGACTTCCGAAAAACGCTGAGGTTCTGATTGCCATCGGCTCGGGTACGGTCCACGATATCACCAGATATTGCGCCTACACCGAGAAGACAGAATTCGTTTCCTGCCCCACGGCGGCAAGTGTGGACGGCTTTTGCTCATCGGTAGCGGCAATGACGTGGCACGGCTGCAAAAAAACGCTGACGGCGGTAGCACCCAAACTTGTTGTGGCTGATCTTGACGTGATCAAGCGCGCACCGATGCGCCTTACCCGTTCGGGCTTTGGCGATATGATCGGAAAATATATCGCGCTGACCGACTGGAAGATTGGTAACCTTGTGAAGGGCGAATTTTACTGCGAAAGAATTGCAACCATGACGCTGGATGCCACCGAAGCGGTGATGCATTCGGTGCAAGGAATATTGGATGGCGAAGACAGCGCCTTTGAGAAGCTGACATACGGACTGCTGCTTTCGGGGCTTGCCATGCAGATGATGGGCAACTCGAGACCCGCATCGGGCGCCGAGCATCACATTTCGCATCTGATTGAAATGTCCCCCCCTGCCCTGCACGTCAAATCCGATGCACTTCACGGCGAAAAGGTTGGCGTCGGCACTCTCCTGGTGCTGCGCAAATACAAGGCGCTTGCGGCAATCAGTACCCCCACGTTTGAAGATTATCAGTCCTGTAGCAAAGAGCTGTTCCTCTCGCTTTTCGGAGAAGATATGACCAAAGAGCTGCTTGCCGAAAATGCAAACGATTCGGCAAACGGTATCACGGCAGAAAGATTAAGCCACTGCTGGCAGGATATCTGCCGCGAGATCAATGCCCTGCCTGACCCCGATACGCTTGACGCGATCTACGCCTCCTTCCACGTAAAAAGGACGCTTGGCGACATTGACGTGAGCGAGGAACGCCTGGAGGATCTTCTGCGCTACTCGCATTTGGTGAGAAACCGTCTGACGCTGATGCGATTGGCAAAATGCATTCATGAATAACGAAAATCCCCCGATTGCAATGCAATCGGGGGATTTTCGTTGGTTTAAAGTGTTACGCCCTTGCGCTTTTCGGTAACGTCGATCACGCCTCTGCCATCGTAATCGATGGGGGCAAGGTCGTTCATTGCATCGCGAAGCTCGTGATACAAAGGTCCGTTTTTCGAGATCGTAAGGGTGGTGGAATGTCCCTCGGAAATATAGGCATACTTGTGTCCCTCAAGCTCGTACATCACGTGATAGCCAACAGGATATTCCAGCGAGATTCTTTCCTTGTTTTCGGGAGCGCACATCTTGTTGACGAAGTCGATCCAGTGATTCCAGAAGGTGGCAGTGGGTGCCATCAGATCATACAGCTCATTCTCACAGCCAAATCCGCCGTGGTGCGCGATCTGCACCAGCTCTGCTTGCAGGGTTTCCTTGCTGAAGGCACTGCGCATATAGGTGCTGGCGTAAAGCGATGCATCACCGAGCGACATAAAGACGGTTTTGGCCTCCTCGCCCTTGTCGTTCTTCGAAATGCCACCCTTGCCGTCGGTATTATAGATCGTGATCTTAAAGACGGTAGAGGTATCATTGAAGAAGTTCAGGCGGAAGGGAGAAAGATCCTGGTGCGTGGAAAGCACCTCAAGCTCGACGTTGGCAAAATACAGGCGCTGACCCGTATGCACCTTGACGTGCTTGAACGCCTTGCCTTCGGGGAAATAGCTTTGCAAAAGACCGATGCGCTGGTAAACGGCATGGCTGGGCTGCATGCAGTTGTTATCAACCGTAAGCGAGGTGCAGTTTTGAAGCAAATAATCCATGCGGAACAGCTCGTTGGATGCATACTTTTCCATAAATCCAAGGAAGCTGCCGTAGTGGTCGCCGTGCTCGTGCGACATGGTCCAGGCGCGCACGTGGATCGATCCTTTATCGCGCGCTTCGTGTCCGTGAACGTGGCGGTACAGTGTCTTGAGCTGCTCCCAGATCTTATCATCCATAGCGTTTTTGTTGGTCGAGCCGTCAATGATGATAAACGTGCCGTCCTCAAGGGTCAGGATAAAGCAAAGACCCTTGTCGCCGTTGGCGTAATCAAAGCAGGGCTGCGTCAGCATGGTATCGGTCAGCTTGGTCACCGTAAAGCGGCTGTTTTCGTTTAGCATCTCTTCCGTGGGCAGCGTGACCGAGGAAAGGGGCGCCGAGGTAACACGAAGTGTGGGTGCAAGGCGCTCGACGTAAGGAACGGCAATGTAATAGGAAACGGGAATATCGTTGCGCTGATGTGCGTATTGCAGGTTCAGCGTGGTGTTGGCATCCTCGTTTTTATAGGTAGCAAACAGGTTGCCGTCGATATCGGTGGTCTGAATGGCGGTATAGCCCTCGCGCTCCAGCTTTTCGCAGTAAGCGCGGTAGGAATCGGCATTGACATGCTCGCCGCGATAGCAATAAATCAGCGAATCGTCGGCGGAGCTGACGGTCGCATACAGCGCAAGATCATCGGGCTTCGGGAAATCGGTGATCCACGCAGTGTCCATAACGCCGCAATCCGAATATTCGGCGGGCAATACGATATTTCCCTCATACAGCGAATCCTTCAGGGCATCCTTATAGAGCTTTGCGGAATATTCAACCGCCTCGTCGTTCCACGCTGCAACCACGATCTTATTACCACGCACGAAAAGAGCGTGTGCGGCGGCATCCAAGTCCGCCAGCAGACGGCGGCTAACCGTGCGCTCGGTGATCTCAACCAGCACCTCGCATTCGGTTTCGGTATCATCCTTGCCCATTTCGGCACCGGTGCAGGTGGGAACAAGCTCCTTTACGAGATTGCAAAATTCCTTGCAAAGTGCCACAGGGCGGTCAACGCTATCCTTGGCGGCGCCGCCCGAATGGTTGCCGGGAATGACGTGCGACCAGCCTTCGACATCGTCCAAAATGCCGTGATATACGTGACGGTAACGGCAAGTCTCCCCCTCGATCAGGGAAACGGTGGGGACGTTATCCAAAAACGCCTCGGAATCCAGCGTCAGCACAGCGGTTTTTTCGACCTTTCCCGCCAGATACTGTTTAGCGAAAAAGTCAAGTGCAACCGTAGTGAAAAGCGCGGTCGTACCAACAATAACAATATCATTCTTGATCACACGGATGGCAAAGCCGTGCCCCGCGATCTGCTGTTTTGTTTTTTTGCTTGCCTTCAAGGGCAATGCACCGATCAGGATTCTGCCACCCTTGCAAGCAACCTTCTTCCCTGCCTCAACAAGCGCGGGAGCTGTGCCCGTGACCGCACCCAGAAAATCGGCAAATGCACAGACCTTTTCCTTGGCAGTTTCGGAAAAAGAGGCGGGATATACGATCGAATAATCGGAAATATCCACCGTTACCGAAGTACCGCCAACCGTGGGAGCTCCGCTGTACGCCATGGGCACACAAGTACGGGAACGGGATGCAAAAAGGCGATGTAAAAGGCTTTGTTTTTGTTTCATCGTTGTATCTCCTTTTTATCGGGTGGACCAAGTGAATTTTCGAAAAAGGCACACCACTTAAGTGTATGATAGCACTGTTTTTGCTGCCGTGCAAGGCAATTTTAAAAATTGACCGATATTTTCATCCTTTTTCACAAAAAAAGGCTTATTTTCCTAGCATAATCACGAAAAAGCCCCCGTTGCAATGACCTGCAACGGGGGTAGGATTTTGAATTATTCAGCACGTTTTACGGAAAGCTTAATGGTAGTTTCATTATCATAGGAAATCGAAGTATTGTTATACGCATTCCAGATACTGCCGTATTGTGCGCCGTTCTCGGTTAGGTTCACCGTAATGGCATACTTGTCTGCAACAAAGGCATATTCACAGCCATACAGCTCGTAAATAATGTGGTGACCAACACGATATTGAAGGCTTTCGTTCTCGCGCTTATCCGGGTTGTATACACCTGCCGCAAAGCTGGTGTTATGCGACCACCAAACAGCGGTAGGCGACATGATATCGTAAAGCTCAACCTCACAGCCATAGCCGCCGTGGTGTGCTACCTGAGACTGATCAACATCGAGCGTTTCATCACTGTACATCGCACGAAGGAACGTAGAGCCAATCAGCGAGGCATCGCCCAGCTGCATAAAGGTTTCCACCACATCATTGCCCGATGCATCCTTGTTCACATTTCCGCTTCCGTCGGTGTTGTAGATCGAAAGCTTGATAATAGTAGAGGTGTCGTTGAAGAAGGGCTGGCGCAAGGGTGTTGTATCCTCATGCGTGAACAGCACCTCAAGCACAGCATTCTGGATATACAGCTTCTGACCCGTATGGAGCTTAATATATTCGAAGGGAGTAGAACAATACCCTTTCAAAATAGCCAGATTATCGTGCACATAGTGGTCTGCCTGCATCGCATTGTAATCCTGCGTGGGAGAGGTAAAGTTGGCGAGCAGATAATCAACCTTCAGAGGATAGTTTTTGCCATATTTCTGCAAAAACGCCTTCATCATTCCGTAGTGGTCACTATGCTCGTGCGAGATGACCCACGCGCGGATGTGAATGGGATTGGAAGAAGAGGGGGCGGAACCGTGCGCTTTCGCATAAAGGTTATTCAAAATTGTCCACAATCTGTCTTGGGCGCCTGCTAGATTTACCGCACCGTCAAAGAGGATA
Source organism: Eubacteriales bacterium (assembly GCA_045119135.1). GTDB lineage: Bacteria > Bacillota > Clostridia > Oscillospirales > CAG-272 > Firm-07. The sequence continues at coordinate 5,540 of JBGVCY010000004.1, forward strand.
AACGAACCGTCCTCCAGCGTGAAGATCCAGCCCATGCCCTTGTTCGAGCTTACCGAGGCGGCATCGTACTGCGTGACCATGCTGTCGGTGATCTTGGTAACAGATTTGATCGCGTTGGCGTTGATCAGATCAGAGGGCAAAGCACTGTTGACCGTCAGCGGTGCCGAAACAATGCGAAGTGTCGGCTCGTAGGTATCGGCGTACTGCCCTGCGCGGTCGTAGGAATAGTTGATGTCGTTGGCGTATGCGGCATACTCGACATGCAACGAAACGTTTTCAGCAGTGTTTTTGTAGGTGGCAAACTTATTGCCATCAATGGTGTTGCTTTGCACCAGCGTATAGCCATTGCTGACCAGCGTTGCGCAATAGTTATCGAACGCGGTAGCATTGACACCGATGCCGCGATAAGCGTAGACCAGACCGTTATCAGCTGAGCTGAGCGTACCTGCAAGATAGATGTTTGCACCCGTGGGCTTCGGGAAGTCGGTGACCCAAGAGGAGTCCATCGTTTCGATCTTCGAGTAGTCGGCAGGAAGAACGATACTGCTGTCACTTGCGTAGTAAGAATCCTCGATCGCGCTTGTCATCATCGTTGTAGCAAGACCGATTGCTTCGTCGTTCCAGGCGGCAACCATAATTTTGCCGTCGCGGATAATGAGACCGTACTGATCGGCGGCAAGATCCTGATAGACATTATTTGCCACATCGCGGTCAGTAACGCCCACAAGAATTTCCTTTGCGGTCTCGGTGGCATCACTGCGAACGGTGATTGTGCCGGAATAGGCAAGTGTGTCAGATATCGCAGTGGAAATGCTGGTACCCATATCTACGGGCTTATCGACTTTAGCCTCGCTATCGCCGCCGTAAGAATGACCGGTACCGGGGATGATATGCTCAGTTCCCGCGGTATCATCCAGATAATCAGCATAAACCATTGCATAATGGCACACACCGTCCGAGAACAGATCGATAGTGGGAATATTTTCCAAAAGCACCTTCTTGTTGATGGTCAGCACCGAAGAGGTATCGGTGGAAGAGCCACCGCCGGGCAGATAATGCTCTTCGAAATATTCCAGCGCCATATTGGTAAAGAACTGCGTGGTACCTGCGATCACGATCTCGTCGTTGTCGACGCGGATCGTCCAGCCGTGACCGTCGATGCTATCGATCGCATCCTCGGTCAGCACCGAGCTGACAAGACCAACGTAAATCGCACCGCCATCAACCGATGCACCGGTAGCGGACGCCTGCATAGTCTTCAGCGATTCGCCCGTTGCTTCTTCAATACGGTCGGCAAAATCTTTAATGCCCTCTTTTGAGGCATCGGAAATATCACCGTCATAAATGATGGTATATCCGCTGATATCAACGTCGACCTTTCTGCGGCTGACCTTGGGCTCGCCTGTGTAACGCGACGAGCAGGACGACAGAACACCCACTGCCGAGCACAGCAGAACAAAACAAAGCAGAACACTGATGATTCTTTTCATATGTATCCTCCCTTTTGCAAAAGAGTGTTTTATGCAAATAGCGAAAACTATTCTTTATATATTATAACATTAAACTTAATTAAAATCAATATACTTTTTCGTTTTTTGTCATCAATTTCCTTTTCGTCAAAAAAACGGGGCTCCGTCACAAAAACCTTGCAACGGAGACCCGTTCTTGATCATCCTGCACGCTTCTCGGCAAGATTGATCACTGTCTCATCATCATATCGAATGGCGGCATTGGCGCTGCCGTATTCATAGTTGGCATCCCAAAGCTGGTCGTAAAGGGCGCCGTCCTTGGTCAGCAGAACGGTCGTCGCATATTTATCTGCGGCATACGCATATTGGCATCCCTGCAACTCGTAAATGATGTGATAGCCCACAGGATACTCCAGGCTTTCGTTCTCGCGCTTGGCGGGATCGCTGATCCTTTTCATAAACGAGGTACCGTGCGGCCACCAGATCGCAGTGGGTGACATAATATCGTAAAGCTCAATCTCACAGCCGTAGCCGCCGTGGTGTGCCACCTGCGACTGATCAACATCAAGCGTTTTATCGCTGTACATAGCACGAAGGAACGTAGAGCCGATGAGCGAGGCATCGCCCAGCTCCATAAAGGTCTCAACCACATCATTACCGAAGGAATCCTTGTTCACGTTGCCGTTTCCATCGGTGTTATAAAGCGAAAGCTTGATGATGGTAGAGGTATCATTGAAAAAGGGCTGGCGCATGGGGGTCATATCCTCGTGGGTAAAGAGTACCTCGAGCACAGCATTTTGGATGTAGAGCTTCTGCCCCGTAAAGACCTTGATATATTCCATTTCGGGACAACGCGTTTTCAGCGTTGGAAGAGCCTTATGAACCTCGTGTGCGGCTTGCATAGCGTTATAATCCTGCGCAGCAGAGGTAAAGTTGGCAAGCAGATAGTCAAAGCGCATCGGGCTGCCCGTGCTGGAGCCATAGGACTTGGTAAACGCAAACAGCAAGCCATAATGGTCAGGATGCTCATGCGAGATGATCCAGGCACGGATGTGAATGGGGCTTGCCGAGGTGGGCGAAGCGCCGCCATGTGCCTTGGCATACAGGTTATTGAGGATCGCCCAGAATTTTTCCTGCACGTTAAGGCCACTCTTGTTGGTTGCACCGTCAACCACGATAAAGGAGCCATCCTCCAGCGTAAAAATCCAACCCATACCCTTGTTAAAATCGGTTCCGCTGCTGGTGGCATAGGTTTGTGTAGCGGCATCAAAATGCGTGACCATACTGTCTGTGACCTTAGTGACAGAGCTGATGGCATTGGAATCCAAAAGCTCAGAGGGCAACACGTTATTGACCGTCAGCGGCGCCGAAACGATGCGAAGCGTAGGCTCGTAGGTATCAGCGTACTGCCCTGCGCGATCATAGGAATAATTAATATCGTTGGCGTATGCGGCATATTCCACGTGCAAAGAAACATTGGTAGCGGTGTTTTTATAGGTGGCAAACTTGTTACCGTCAATGGTATTTTTTTGCACCAGCCGATAGCCGTTTTCGGCAAGCAGCGCACAATAGTTATCGAACGCCGTTGCGGTTACGCCGACACCTCGGTAAGCATAGACCAAGGCGTTATCGGCGGAGCTGAGCGTACCCGCAAGATGAACGTTTGCATCCTCGGGCTTTGGGAAATCGGTGACCCACTCAGAGTTCATCGTCTCGATCTTTTTGTAATCGGCAGGAAACACGATGCTTTCATTGCCGTCTGCATCGGTATATTTCGAGTCCTCGAGCGCGCTTGTCAGTAGCGGAACGGCAAAATCGATAGCCTCGTCATTCCAGGCAGCAACCATCACCTTACCATCGCGAACGATCAGTCCATACTGATTGGCGGCAAGATCCTGGTATGCATCATTGACCGTGTCACGGTTGGCAACGCCCACCAGAATTTCCCTGTCGGTCTCGGTGGCATCATCACGGACCTTCAGCGTATTGTTCGCCTTCAGCGTATCCTTCAGCGCTGAGGAAATTGTGACGGCAAGATCCACAGGCTTATCCACGGTGCTGGTGCCGCCGTGAGTGTGATTGCCGGGAATCGTGTGCTGTGTTCCCTCCTCGTCATCCAGCAAACTGCTGTAAACGACATCGTAACGGTATTCGCCGCCCGAGATCAGATCGACGGTGGGCACCTCTTCAAGAAGCACCTTTTTGTTGACCGTCAATACAGAAGAACCGCTACCTTTCAGATAATGATTTTCAAAATACTCCAGCGCCATATTGGTAAACAGCTGGGTGGTACCCACGATCACAATCTGATCGTCATCGACA
>JBGVCY010000005.1:0-10466 GCA_045119135.1 Eubacteriales bacterium
CGTGATTTCTCGGCTTCGCCGAGCCAGCCAAATAAAAGGGGTAGCCCGACGGGCTACCCCTTTTATTTGGCTGGGATGGCGGGATTCGAACCCACGCATACCAGAGTCAAAGTCTGGTGCCTTACCGCTTGGCGACATCCCAATATACTCACGCGCTCCATTATAGCACAAAGAATGGGATACTGTCAAGAGAAAAAGTAACACCATTTCCAAAATTTGTTTCAGAAGATCAGCGTGCAGACCCAATAGATGATACCGTAAATAGCGCCTGCCGCCGTGCCGTAAAGCAGCACAGGGCCTGCCACGGTAAAGATTTTAGCACCCACGCCCAGCACAAAGCCCTCGGAACGGCTGTCGATAGCGGGAGATGCCACGGCGTTGGCAAAGCCTGTAATCGGCAGCAGCGTGCCGCCGCCCGCAAATTTGGCAATCTTATCAAACACACCGATTCCTGTCAGCGCAACCGCAATCGCCACCAGCAAAATCGAGCTCCACGTGCTAGCCACTTCCCGTGCAAGGTGAAAAGCCCCCGTCAGCAGTTGAATCACGCCCTCGGCAAACAGGCAAATACCTCCCCCCACCAAAAAGGCGTGCACGCAATCCTTTACCAGCGGTGAGCGCGGCGCGCGCGCCTCTACGTAGCGGGCATAGGTCTTTTTATCCATATTCATATCCAAATTCCCCCTTTTCCCTTATCTTGCCTGTTTTTGTTTTTTTCATACCTGCCGCGCAAAAAAATCTTTACATTTTCCGCGTTTTGCGCTATACTGTATATAAGGAAATATGTTACGGGCACCTTGCCCGATGAAAGGAGTTTTCTGATGTCTACCTTCCGCCGTATTTGCGATGTGACCAAACGCACCGCCATCAAAATTGCCACCAAGGCAGAGGAAATTGCCGACAGCGCCGTAGAAACCGTAAAGATCAAAAACCTTGAAATGAAGATCGAGGAAAAATATGAGGATCTCGGTCGCCTTATTTACCGCGATCTGCACACCGAGGATGACCTTGAGGAAGAAAAGCTGCGCATCATCGCTGAGATCGATGCCCTTTTCGATACCATTGCAACCCTGAAGGCCACCCCTGCCAAGGAAGCTCCCGCCGAAGAGGAAGCTGAAGCCGCAGCAGAACCCACTGAGGAAACAACTGCTGAATAAAAAAAGCCCCGTTACGGGGCTTTTTTTATTGACTGACCTTGCTGGCAAACTTCTGCTTTTCGCTATCCAGCTTGGTATCCTGCGCCTTGGTTATGGGATACCAGCCACGGCTGTTCATTTCGCGGAACAGCACCTGCTGGGCGCTTTGCGTGTCGCGCAACAGCTCATCAAAGCAACGCAGCACCTCGGGTGTTGCCGACTCTAAGAGATAAGAATTGTACGTGCCGGCAAGAAATTTTTCACTCATCAAAAGGTCAGTTGCCTGCTCCTTTTCGCCAAACGGCATCTTTTCAGAACAACTCATCATCCATCCCCCTTACTTCAGACTTGAGAAAAGTTGGTCAAAATGACGTTGATGGCGCTGTGCCATCTGTCGGTAGCAATCCTGCAGTGCCGCATCGGCGGTGCATTCTGCCATATGGTTGCATTTCGCGATCATCACACTCTCGGCGCTCATCAGGTCGCCCAGCGCGGTCAACTCTTTTTCGGTGATCTGTGCCATTTTCGTTTTCTCCTTTTTGGTGATGCTTTTATTTTTCCCGTATCCGCCGCCGTTATGCAAAAAACAAAAACCGCCGCGCCATAGCGCAGCGGTTTTTGTTTATGTATTAAGAACGCAGGGTTTCGTCATCGTCGAACGATTCGTTCGGCTCGACATTGCCGGCTCCGCCACCAGTATAACCCGTAGCGTGTACCTGACCCTTCTTTTCGCCCGTGTCTGCAGCAGCGGGGGGCGGATTGCCATCACCGCCGTCACCGCCCTTATCACAGGAAACCAGCACAAGGCAAAGACATAGCGAGAGCGCCAACAGCAGGCAGATCAGAATTTTACTTGCTTTCATAGGTCTCACCCTTTCATACAAACAAATCTTCGCTATTATTGTACCAAAGAAGCAGGGATTTGTCAACACTTTTTTCACAATTTGCGCGAAGTGCCCAAATATTGTAAAGTCTGTGGAAAAAAACAGAAAGTTGTGATATAATAAAGTATCTATAACATTATGATACATAACTTATGCTTCAAGGAGAAGTATATGCCGAAGAAGGAAGTAAAAAGAAAAAAGCGGCGACTGCTTTCTTACCGTGTGCTGTTGCGCCGCATCAAGCGGGACAAAAAGCCCTTTATCGTTTATATGATACTGATGGCGGCAATCCTTGCCATCATCCTGCGCAGTGCGTTTGAGGGTCGTTGGGAAAACGTGTTCACCGGCGTGCTTGCCACACTGCTTTTACTGATTCCCCCGTTTATTGAGCACAGCTTTCACATCCGCCTGCCCGCCGCGCTTGAAATTCTTGCCTATATTTTTGTGTTCTGCGCGGAAATTCTGGGCGAGATCGGCGATTTCTACCGTCTCTTTCCCTTCTGGGATGACATTCTGCACACCTTCAACGGCTTTATGTTTGCGGCGTTTGGCTTTTGTCTGGTGGATATCTTCAACAAAAACAAGCGATTCCGCTTCGAGCTATCCCCCTTTTTCCTGGCGCTGGTCGCCTTCTGCTTTTCCATGACCATTGGTGTGCTGTGGGAATTCTTTGAATATCTTGCCGACACCGTGCTTTCCACCGATATGCAAAAGGACACCGTTCTCCGCGCGTTGGATACTGTTTCCATTCCCAATGCAATTGGCGAAAAGGTAACGCACATCACAGGCATCCGCGAAACGCAGATCATTCTGGAAAACGGCGAGATCATTACCGTCGCCGGCTATTTGGATATCGGTCTTTTTGACACGATGGGCGATCTTTTTGTCAACTTTATCGGCGCCGCCATATTCTGCGTGATCGGCTTTTTCTACGTCAAGCAGCGCGGCAAGGGCTACATCGCCAAGCAATTCATCCCCGTTTTTGAGGGGAAAGACCACGACACAACGACTTCATCCGATAAAACCGAGAGTGATGAGGAAAGGAACGATATATGAAATTTTCTCACAAAATCACCGAGGGTGCCATGAACATCATTATTGTGGGCTGTGGCAAGATCGGTCAAAATCTTGCCGAGCAGCTGAACGAGCAGGGCAACAATATTACCGTGATCGACCTGTCGCCCGAAAAGGTGCACGAGGTATCCACCCAATGTGACGTCATGGGTGTGGTCGGCAACGGTGCCACGCACGCCATTCAACAGGAAGCAGGTATCGCCGATGCCGACCTGCTGATTGCGGTGACCGGTTCGGACGAGCTGAATCTTCTGTGCTGCCTGATCGCTAAAAAATCGGGCAACTGCCAGACCATTGCGCGTGTCAAACGTCCCGAATACAGCACCGATGCCGCATATCTCAAGGACGAGCTGGGGCTTGCCATGGTCATCAACCCCGAGCACGCCGCCGCCGAGGAGATCCTGCGCGTGCTGCGCTTCCCCTCTGCCATTAAGATCGATACCTTTGCGGGCGGTCGCGTTGAGCTGGTAAAATTCCGTCTGCCCGAACAGAGTCCGCTTGTCGGTATGTCGGTGCGCGATGTCGTTTCGCGCCTGCACTGCGACGTACTGATCTGCACCGTTGAGCGCGGTGACGAGGCGTATATCGCCAAGGCAGACCTTGTTTTCCACGAGAAGGACGTCATTTCGCTGATCGCATCCCCCAAAAATGCAGGCGAATTTTTCACCAAGATCGCCTATAAGACCCACCCTGTAAAGGATGCCATGATCGCGGGCGGCGGCGAGATTGCGCACTATCTGTGCCGTTTGCTTGATGAGGACGGCATCCACTTTACCGTAATCGAAAAGAACCGCACGGTCTGCGACGAGCTTTGCACCCGTTTCCCCAACGCCACCATCATCCACGGCAACGCAGGCGATCAGGAGACCCTGCTCGAAGAGGGTCTTGACAGGACCGGTGCCTTTGTGGCGCTGACCAACATGGACGAGGAAAACATTCTGCTGTCGCTTTTCGCCAAGAGTGCGGGCGCCCGCAAGATCGTGACCAAGATCAAGCGCTTTGATTTTTCGGACCTTGTAAACCACCTGGATCTGGATTCGATCATCTACCCCAAAAACATTGCCTCTGACGTCATCGTGCGTTACGTCCGCGCGATGAAGAACACCATCGGCAGCAATGTTGAGACCCTTTACAACATCATTCAGGGCAAGATCGAAGCATCGGAATTTATCGTTAAGGAAAATTCCCCCATCATCGACAAGCCCCTTTCCGAGCTGCACTTCCGCGACAATCTGCTGGTTGCCGCAATTCTGCGCGACAACAAGGTCATCATCCCCCGCGGTCACGACCGCATTCTTCCCCATGACCACGTGGTAATCGTTTCCGAATTGATGGCACTGCACGACATTTCCGACGTGCTGAAGTGAGGGTAGCGTATGAATTACCGTATGATCGCGCACACGCTGGGATGGCTTCTTCTATTTGAGGGTGCCTTTCTGCTTGTGCCTATTATCGCCTCCGTCGCCTTTGCTGACGGCGCGCTGCTTGCCTTTCTTTGGTCAATGGCGGCATGCCTTGCGGCAAGCGCACTGCTGTTGCTGGTACGTCCGAAAAGCACCGATCTGCGCGCTCGCGACGGCTTTGTGATCGTTTCACTTTCCTGGATCTTTCTCAGTATCTTCGGTGCACTGCCCTTCCTTGTGTCGGGCGTGATCCCCTCGTTTGTGGATGCCCTTTTCGAGACTGCTTCGGGCTTTACCACCACCGGATCTTCGATCCTTGCCGATGTTGAGGCATTGCCAAAATCCATGCTAATTTGGCGCGCCTTTACCCATTGGGTAGGCGGTATGGGCGTTCTGGTATTTCTGATGGCATTCCTGCCGCTGAGCGGTGGCAGAAATATGCACATTATGAAGGCAGAAAGCCCCGGTCCTGCCGTCAGCAAGCTGGTGCCCCGCGTGCGCACCACCGCGCTGTTGCTTTACAGCATCTATTTCGTGATGACGTTGATCCAATTTATCATCCTGCTGTGTGGCGGTATGACCGTTTTCGAGGCGCTTTGCACCTCGTTTGCCGTGGCAGGCACGGGCGGCTTTTCCTTCTACAACAGCGGTATGGCAAGCTTTTCGCCCTTCCTGCAGGTCACTATCAGTATCTTTATGCTGCTGTTTTCGATCAACTTTGAATCCTACTTTTTACTGCTGCGCCGTAAATGGAAGGACGCTTTTACCACCGAGGTGCGTGTCTTTCTGCTGATCGTTGCCAGTGCCATCGGCATCATTACCGTCAGCATCTATACGACATACGGCTCGCTTGCAGATTCCCTGCGTCACGCCCTTTTTACTGTTTCTTCTCTCATGTCGACCACGGGCTTCACCACAGTGGATTACGATCTGTGGCCCCAGCTGGCACGCATGACCCTTCTGATGCTTTTCTTCATCGGCGCGTGTGCGGGCAGCACGGGCGGCGGTGTTAAGGTGTCGCGTATCATCATCCTTTTCAAGGGCATCGGGCGCGAGCTGCGCAACGCGATCCATCCCAAGCAGGTCAAGAAAATCACGGTGGACGGCAAGCCCGTTGAGGAAAGCACTGTTTCCTCGGTCTTTGCCTTTATGGTCTGTTATGTGATCATCTTCGCCATTTCGGTGCTGATTCTGTCGCTTGACGGTCAGGATTTTATGACCAACTTCTCGGCGGTGGGAACTGCCGTGGGCAATATCGGTCCCGGCTTTAACGCCGTTGGTCCCACCCGAAACTTTGCCTTTTTCTCGCCCTTATCCAAGCTTGTGCTGATTTTTGATATGCTGGCAGGACGACTTGAGCTGTTCCCGTTGCTTCTGCTCTTCTCCCCCTCTACCTGGAAGAAATAATCCCCGAAAGGAGTGCCACCCGTGCCCCTGCTTCCTCATACACTACCGCCCGCTCAAACGGGCGCACCGCGACACTCCTTTGACGAAAGCATATTTCTGCTGAACGAGGGTGGCACCGTGGTCGCCGCACAGCAAAAAGAGCCCCTCCTGGCAGTGGGGGAATCCTTCTGGCGCGCAATGCACGTGCTGCGCGAGGAACGCATCGAGGTCGAGCAAGCGCTTCGCTCGCTATCCGCGCAATCCTTTCTTTTTCTCGCGGGTGACCGCCCTGCCGTTGCGTGCTGCTATTTCTTTGCACGTACCCGCCTTTTTGCGATTTTTCTGCCCGAAGGGGATATCCGCCGTTGCCTGTCCGCACCCGCCGCATATGCCGATGCCTTTGCGGCGCGGCACCTGCTGCTGTCGCGCGGCGCGCTTGCCCGTTACCTGCCAGAGGATGAGACACTATTTGATCCAACCGACCGTTTCCTGCGCGATCTTGAGCGCCCGTTATTTGATTTCCCCTACCCACAGCTCCCTATTTACAGCGACGAGGGGAAACCCCTGATCGAAGCAACAGCGCTGATCGACCTGCTGGCGTGGCGTATTCCAACACTTGCCGATCTCTTTGGCGTCGATATGGATGCCGATTGGTCGGGGCTCGGCTTCTCTACACTATCCTTTCCCGATTTTTCCTGGATTACGGCAACCCTGTTTGCACTGTTCCTTGCCGTGCGGCGAGCGGCAGTTGGCACCGCCATTCGCCTTTGTGCCACAAACGAAGGTGCCGACGGCGCCGTGATCGAGGCGCGCTTCACCCTTGGCAACCCCGACGACCCGTTACCTGAGCTGTTGCCCCTTTCGGCGAACGCTGCGATGCGAAACGAGCTATTTGAAGTCATCAAAAGCCCGCAAGATCCTGCACAGCTGCTATTGCGCTTTTCGATGTGCCGCAAGGAGCTTTCCATCCTTGGTGTCAAGGTTGACCCCCGCTTCCGCTATTAAACAAAAAGAGTCCGCAATTTTGCGGACTCTTTTTGTTTTAATCCTTTGCAATGTCAACAGCCGTTACGGTGCCGTAATACACAATGTTGCCAAAGCGTTTCGGCTCTACCCAATCAGGGTGCAGATCGCTTTTCTCAGCGGCGGCATCGGCGGCGATCAGCTCGGTTGCCTTTTCGGCGTTATCAACATCCGGGAAATAGTAAACAACAACGTATTGTACCGTCGTTTTTCCACTGGTGGCATCCCGCTCGGAAAGTGTGGCAATCAGCTTTTCGTCAAGATCGACACCTGCTTCCTTATATCTGCCGATCAGCTCGGCATTGCCAAAGGTGACGGTATAGCCCGCCTCGGTCATTACCGTTTCCAGCTTTTCGGAATCCAGCGAGGGCGCGCAGGCGGCAAGCACGCCGCAAAGCAAAACGGCAAGCAACAGCAGCGCCGAAGCGCGAATCATCTTTTTCACGGTAGTTTCCTCCATTCAAGTTTGGATGGTTTGTCACTTACGCTCAAAGTGTGTGCCGTTCGGCGTATCGATCAGCACAATGCCCTTTTCAAGAAGCTCTGCGCGGATGCGGTCTGCCTCGGCATAATTCTTTGCCTTCTTGGCGGCGGCGCGGGCATCGATTGCTTCCTCGATGGCGCGGATCTCCGGGTCGTCGGAATAGACGCGCTCGGCGGCTGCCTTGGCAGCCTCTGCCGCTTTTTTGGCTTCCTCAGCGGCATACTTGTCGGCGGCATCCAAGAGCCCCACGCACAGCACGCTGTCAAAATCGGCAATGGCGGCACGCTTGGTGGCGGCATTGGCATCCGCCTTCAGCACCGCGTAAAGCGCCGTCACAGCAAGCGAGGTGTTCAGGTCATTGTCCAGCGCCTCGCGGAATTTGGCGCGCAGTGCCTCCAGCTTGTCCTCCTCAACGCTCTCATCCTCGGCAGGGCGAAGCGCTGCGATTTTGGCAACCAGCTTGCGGTAAGCAACGGCGGCGTTGTCCAGATTTTCATAGCTGAATACCAGCGAACGGCGATAGTGCGATTGCAGGCAGAAGAAGCGGTAGACCAGCGGATCGTAGCCCTTGCTTTCAAGCAGTGAAACCGTCAGGAATTCGCCCTTCGATTTCGACATCTTGCCCGAATCGGTATTCAGGTGCAGTACGTGCATCCAATAGTTGCACCATTTATGTCCCACGTATGCCTCGCTTTGCGCGATCTCGTTGGTGTGGTGGGGGAAGGCGTTATCAATGCCGCCGCAGTGGATATCCAGGCGCTCGCCAAGGTGCTTCATGCTGATGCACGAGCACTCGATATGCCAGCCCGGATAACCGATGCCCCAGGGGCTTTCCCACTTCAGCTCCTGATCGTCGAACTTGGATTTGGTAAACCACAGCACAAAGTCCGCCTTGTTGCGCTTGTTGCCGTCCTCCTCAACGCCCTCGCGAACACCAACGGCAAGGTCCTCGGAATTGAAATCGTTGAAGATATAGTATTGCGCAAGGCGCGAGGTATCAAAGTAGATATTGCCGCCCGCCTCGTAGGCGTAGCCCTTTTCGATCAGCGCCGAGATCACCTTGATGAACTCGTCAATGCACTGCGTTGCAGGCTCGATCACGTCGGGGCGACGGATGTTCAGCTTCTCGCAATCGGCAAAGAAGCAATCGGTATAGTATTTGGCGATCTCCATCACGCTCTTATGCTCGCGCTTGGCGCCCTTCAGCATTTTATCCTCGCCCGTGTCACCATCGCTGGAGAGATGTCCCACGTCGGTGATGTTCATCACGCGCTTGACCTCGTAGCCGCTGTAACGCAGGTAGCGGTCAAGGATATCCTCCATAATATAGGTGCGAAGATTGCCGATGTGTGCGAAATGGTAGACCGTAGGGCCGCAGGTGTACATGCTGACCTTGCCCTCTTCGTTGGGGATGAATTGCTCACGCTTGTGCGTGGCGGAATTATACAAATACAACATTACTGTTCCTCTTTCTTTACGGACTTTTTGCGGGTGGTAGATTTCTTTTCGGGCGCGGGGGCATCGGCACGCAGTGCCGCCACATCTTTTTTGAGCGCCGTTACCGTACGGCGGAGAGATGCAAGCTCTTGGCTGACGGGGTCGGGGATATTGATCTGATCCAGATCATTTGCCACGCGCTTGCCCGATACGCGCACCACGCGTGCGGGAATGCCGACCGCCGTGCTGTCGGCAGGGATCGTGTCAAGCACCACCGCGCCTGCGGCGATCTTGGCGTTGTCTCCGATGTTAACGGGGCCCAGAATTTTGGCACCCGCACCAACCATAACGTTGTCACCAAGGGTAGGATGACGCTTGCCCTCTTCCTTGCCCGTACCGCCCAGTGTCACGCCCTGATACAGGGTGCAATTGTCGCCGATCTCGGCGGTTTCGCCAATCACAACGCCCGATCCGTGGTCGATCACAAGTCCGCGACCGATCGTGGCGCCCGGATGGATCTCGATACCCGTCAGTGCCTTTGCGCCCTGGCTGACGGCACGTGCCGCAAAGGTGTGTCCGGTTTGATAGAGCTTGTGCGAAGCACGGTGCGCAAGACGCGCGTGCAGACCCGAATACAGCAGCAGCACCTCAAGATCACTGCGTGCCGCGGGGTCGCGCTGGCGAAATGCCTCGATATCATAGCGCACCTCGGTCAAAAGCTGTTTGCCCTTGCGGCGCAGCTTCTTCGCCTCGTGCGCCATCAGTGCCGTTGCGGTCAGCGCCGCATCGGCTATGTCTACCCAATTCATTTTTGCCATATAAATCGCCCCCGCAAAGACCTGCGATAAAAAAAGACCCCCGTACCCTTTCGGGCACAGAGGCGGCATACCGCGGTTCCACTCTGCTTCAGGGGCTTCCCCCTCTCTTCTGTCGAATAACAGATTTCCCTTAACGCGGGTATTCGTCGGCAGATACTTGATTCCCCACCGCATCTTCCGGGTGCATATCTCCCCCTTTGCCGCGCATCGCTTCCAGCCAAGGCAACGCTCTCTGTGTCGGCTTGAAGGGTCTTCTCCCGTTCACTGACTTTACTAATATTATACACAGCAAGGGGATGTTTGTAAACCCCTTTTCAAAATTTTAAACAAAAAAGCGCCCTGTGGGCGCTTTTTGCTTAGCCGTAGAACTTGGAGATCATAACGTACATGGCAACGACCAGCACGCCGAAGAGAATTGCAACGACGGTGGTGATGCGAGAAAGGACCTTATCAAAGGATTTACCCTTGGTCTTGCCGAAGAAGGTTTCGGTTCCGCCTGCGATAGAGCCCGAAAGACGCTTGTCCTTGCCCGACTGCATCAGCACGACGATGACCAGAAATACTGCTATTACCAAAAGGGCGATACCCATAGTAAGTTCGATTGCTTGCTGCATAACTGCCTCCCAAAAAAGTACTAGCGGTTTCCCGCGTTATAAACAATGTAGGGATATTGTAGCACAGATTTTGCAAAAAAGCAATAGCTATACGAAATTTTTTCATTTTTTCCAAAATCCCTTGCGAAACGGGCTTCCGTGTGGTACAATATGGTGTGTGCTTGCACACACCCGCATCACGGAGAGATGTCCGAGTGGTTTAAGGAG
>JBGVCY010000006.1:0-4940 GCA_045119135.1 Eubacteriales bacterium
ACGCAACCCAAAGTTTACATAAAGAAACACCAACTTGGTGGTATGTTTTCTCCTTGTATGCTACAATAGTGGCAACGCGGCGTTAGAAAACATAAGGAGAAAAACAATGACACTTGGCGAAAAGCTATCAAAGCTCAGAAAAGAGTACAATTACACACAAGAGCAGCTTGCCGATATTCTCGGCGTCAGCCGTCAATCTATTAGCAAATGGGAGTCGGATATTGCCTATCCCGAAACAGACAAGCTGATCAAAATGGGAAAGCTGTTTGAATGTTCGATGGATTATCTTCTGAGCGAGGATGTTACCGAAAAGCAAAGCACAGCCCCCGCCGAAAAAGAAAGCTTTTGGGATGTGTTCAAAAAGCAATTCCACGAACGCAAGAGCGAAAAAATAATCTTCGGTATGCCGCTTTATCACATCGGCAAGAATGCGCACGGATTTTTCGCGGTAGGCATTAAGGCACGCGGTGTATTTTCCATTGGTCTGATGTCACGAGGGATCGTTTCCCTTGGCCTCTTATCAATGGGCGTATTATCTCTCGGTGTTTTGACGCTTGGACTGATTTCCATAGGTGTATTCTCGTTGGGGCTTCTTGCAGTTGGCTCTATTGCGCTCGGCTTGTTTGCGGCAGGCGCGATCAGCATGGGACTCATATCCTTTGGCGCACTTTCCGTGGGGTGCTTTTCAACGGGCGCACTTGCTGTCGGTAAATATGCCGCCGTTGGTGACCACGCCTATGGTATGATCGCCATCGGTCAATCGGTCGCAAAGGGAAGCGTTTACAGCCACATCGGAGATCTTGCGACGGCTGATATACCAAAAGTTGTGGAATGGCTCGATGCAAACGTTCCGTCTTGGCTCGGTTGGGCAAAAGGTATCTTCAAAATCTTCATACAGTAAAAGCAGCCCTCGTTCTAATTGAAGAACGAGGGCTTTCGTTATGTAACACTTTGTTTTCTGGACTTTCCCAAACACTTGTGGTATGTGGTGTTGCAACCCTGTCGGTGCGTTTCGTCGGTCCATCTGAAAGGCAAGCCTTTCAGATAAACAACTCACCGAAAGGAAAGCAACATGAACACAGAAGAATTATACAAGCAGTACACGCAGCTCCTGCGCGGCGCGCCCGACGTGCTGACACCCTCCAAGATCGTCAAATGGACACCCTTTGGCAAAAACAGGGTCTATCAGCTGATCAACAGCGGCGAGCTGCCCTCGTTTCCGTATCGCGGCATGCACATCGTCGCCAAGCTGGATCTGATCGACTATCTGGTCGCCACCGCAAACGATCCGAACGGCAAGCACTTCCGCATCGGGGAGAAAAAGCATGGCAAGTGATTTCTCCTACCTCCGCGACCATTACCCGCAGGAGGTCACCTCGGATCAGGTGCGGCAGATGCTCCATATCAGTAAGCGTAAATGCACGTGGATGCTGCAAAACGGCTTTATCCGCTGTCAGGACAACGGCAAAAAGACACGGCGGTATACGATCTATCTGGAGGACGTGATCGCCTTCGCCGAGGACCGCGAGCGTCATCGCCTTGCAGAAAGCTTGGTGGAGGACTACCTGCTTGAATGGATCGAAAGCCACAGCACCAAGGTCAGTGCCTCCACTGCCCATCACTACAGGCGCTATCTCGCGACACGAATTATTCCGTTCTTTCAAGAGCTACACGTGAAAATGAAGGAGGTGACCGGCGACGAGATCAACGCCTTTTATCAAATGCTCGCGGCGGATGGTCTGAAAGGTACAACCCAGCAGCGCTATCACGGCGTGTTGCACAAGGCGTTCAAGGACGCGATGAAGCGCCGTATCATTCCAAACAACCCCGTGGAGCAAGCAGACCGCACGCGTAGCGTGCCCTTCATAAGCGAATATTACACCGCCACCGAGATCAAAAAGCTCCTTGATGTGGCGCGAAACGAGGATATTTATCTGGTGATCGCGCTGACCGCTCACTACGGCTTGCGCCGTAGTGAGGTGCTGGGACTGAAGTGGTCCGCCATCGACTTTGACGGCAATATGATCCGCGTGCGACACAAGGTGCTTTCAGGTCCCAACGGACCTATGGGCGAGGACGTGATGAAAACCGCATCCTCGCACCGCGCACTGGGGTTGAGTCCTGCCATCAAGGCGATGCTCCTCGCCGAAAGGGAAAAGCAGCAGGAGCGCCGCCAAAAGCTCGGGCGGGCGTATCACCTGGAGCACGAGGATTACGTTTGTGCCAATGCGCTGGGCGAGCTGTTTACGCCCGATTACGTGAGCAACCGTTTTGCCACGATCCTGCGGCAGAACGGGCTCAAGCACATCCGCTTCCACGACCTGCGCCACTCCTGCGCGTCGCTCCTCGTCGCGCAAGGCGTGCAGATGAAGCTGATCCAACAGTGGCTTGGCCACAGTAACATCTCCACCACGGCGAACATTTATAGCCACGTGGACGCCGCCAGCACCTTCCAATGCGCCATGACCATTGATGAGGTACTAGGGGAGGGGAAATAAACAAAAGGGGCTGACCGCAAGGTCAGCCCCTGTTTGCATTTGCTTATTGACAAATTGGTAGGGAAGTGATACAATTAACAAATAAAGAATAATTAGGAGGAAAGTATATGACAGAGCATTTACCGTTATCTGTTCGGGTTCCGATTGAAAAGGACAACCCGAGTATCTGCCGTAAGGAAGAATTGTGTATCAAGTGCGGACAATGCCGTGAGGTATGCACGAATGACATTGGTGTTCACGGTACGTACACTTTCGAGCAGACTGGAGGAAAAGCAATTTGCATCCACTGTGGACAGTGCGCAAACGTCTGTCCTACCGCCAGCATTACCGAGGTCTACGAATACCCGGACGTGAAGGCGGCTATCGCAGATCACGATAAGATCGTTATCGTCAGCACTTCTCCCTCTGTGCGCGTTGCTCTCGGTGAAGAGTTTGGAATGGCAAAAGGAAGCTTCGTGCAGGGTAAAATGATCGCCCTTATGCGTGCTCTCGGTGCCGATTACGTTCTGGACACCAACTTCGCAGCAGATCTCACCATTGTTGAGGAAGCAAGCGAGCTTGTTCGTCGCATTACGACAGGAGATAAGCCCCTGCCTCAGTTTACAAGCTGCTGCCCTGCGTGGGTGAAGTTTGCTGAAACCTATTATCCCGAAATGCTCCCGCACGTATCAACTGCCAAGAGCCCCATCGGTATGCAAGGTCCCACCATTAAGACCTACTTCGCACAGAAGATGGGTATTGATCCGAAGAAGATCGTTAACGTAGCACTTACCCCCTGTACTGCGAAGAAATTCGAGATTCGACGCGAGGAAATGAATGCCGCAGGCAAGAAGCTCGGTATCCCCGAAATGCGCGATATGGACTATGTTGTTACAACTCGCGAGCTTGCTCTTTGGGCAAAGGAAGCGAAGATCGACTTTGCTTCTCTTGAGGATAGCGATTACGACCGCTTTATGGGTGAAGCATCGGGGGCAGGCGTGATCTTCGGTAACACCGGAGGTGTTATGGAGGCAGCTCTTCGTACTGCATACTCTTATATCACGGGTGAGGTCCCTCCGAGCGCACTTCTTGACCTTAAGCCCGTTCGCGGATACGAGGGCATCAGAGAAGCAAGCCTTGACGTCAAGGGAACCACTGTAAACGTAGCTGTTGTTTATGGTACGGCAAACGCTCGCAAGCTCATCGAACTAATCAAGAGCGGTGAGAAGAACTACCACTTCGTAGAGGTGATGACCTGCCCCGGCGGATGCATCGGTGGTGGCGGTCAGCCCAGAGATTTTGCAGCAGATGCAAACGCAAGCCGCAAGGCAAGAATAGAGAGTCTTTACAAAAGAGATGCCTCTATGACTCTCCGTCTCAGCCACGAAAACCCCGAAATCAAGGAGCTTTACGAGGAATTTTTCGGCAAACCGCTCAGTGAGCTTGCGGAAGAAATGCTCCATACTATGTACACTGATCGCTCAAGCGACATCAATAAAGAAATTATAAAAGGAGAAACAAAGAAAATGGCTAAATGGAAATGCACCGTTTGCGGATATATTCACGAGGGAGAAATGACGGACGATTTTAAGTGCCCCGTTTGCAAGGTACCCGCATCCAAGTTTGAAAAGATCGCAGAGGCAAAAAATCCCTTTGCAGGCACGAAGACCGAAAAGAATCTTTGGGAAGCATTCGCAGGTGAGTCTCAGGCGAGAAACAAGTACACCTACTTCGCGTCTGTTGCAAAGAAGGCAGGATACGAGCAGATCGCAGCGCTCTTCCTTCAGACCGCTGAGAACGAGAAGGAGCACGCAAAGCTTTGGTTCAAGGCACTTGGCGAGCTTGGCGATACCGCTGAGAACCTTCTTCACGCCGCTGAGGGTGAGAACTACGAGTGGACCGATATGTACGACGGCTTTGCTAAGGACGCTGAGGAAGAGGGCTTTACCGAGCTCGCTGCACAGTTCCGCGCTGTTGCTGCTATCGAGAAGACTCACGAGGAGAGATACCGCGCACTTCTGAACAACGTAGAGCAGAAGGCAGTATTCGAGAAGAGCGGTGTAACCGTTTGGGAGTGCCGTAACTGCGGACACATGGTTGTCGGTACTGCTGCACCCGAGGTTTGCCCCGTATGCAAGCATCCCAAGGCATATTTCGAGGTTAGAAAAGAGAACTACTAATATCACCAAAAAACAGCGTGGAGGCGACGTCTCTGCGCTGTTTTTTCTTTTTTAAAAATATTTGCCATATCGGTATAAATTCTTGAAAAATACTTGCAAAAATGAGCACTTTGTAGTATAATAGATAAGGACAGTTCGTAACCATCCTGTCATTAAACAAAACTATGGGCTCACATACAAAGCGTTCCTGAAGTGTGACTACTCCAGCATTACTGCAACTGCACGAATGCGCCCATATGGGCGCTTTTTGTTTTATAGAATATATTTTAGTTAAGGCGGCGGG
>JBGVCY010000007.1:0-5868 GCA_045119135.1 Eubacteriales bacterium
GCCGCATTGACCGCTCTTCATCAAGACAAACGGCGCCCGCGGCAATGTCGTTTGCCGTCTTCGTGAGCGATGCGACAACGCGGTCACGAATGCCTTCTTGCGAAATCCCCTTTGCTGAAAGTCCTTTCCGCGCTGCATCCAGCGCGGCGGCGATGTCTGCATCCTGCAAGGGATCATACCCCAGATGCGCCACAAGCGCGCTGTGAAAGTCAGGGTCAGGATCCAGTAATCTGACAGCAAGAAAGCGGGGCGAAAGTCCGCCCAGATCGTGTCCTGTGAACGCCATCGAAACCGTTTCGATGGCGTTCTCCAAAACCTCTCCATACGCAATGCACGGGGTATCCTTTTGTGGAGTCACCGTGGCGCGCTTTACGGCAGAAAGCAGTGCCGTAAGGCTTTTTTTCTGCCGCGCTACCGTTCCCACCACGGGCACGCCCAAGCGGCGGGATAACAACTCAAGATCGATCGATATTCCCTTGCGCGCCGCTTCATCCATCAGGTTGATGCAAACAACGGTACGGGGGGATATCTCAAGTGTTTGCAGAACCAAATTGAGATTGCGCACAAGGCAGGTTGCATCGCAGACCACTATGGTGGCATCCGCGCCGCCAAAGCACAGAAAATTGCGTGCAATCTCCTCTTCGGCAGAATGCGCCAGCAACGAATATGTCCCCGGAATATCCACCAGAACAATTCCCTCTTTTTTGACATAACCTGTTGCCACAGAAACCGTTTTTCCCGGCCAGTTGCCCGTGTGCTGATGCATCCCCGTCAGGGTATTGAAAAGCGTGCTTTTTCCTACATTGGGGTTACCTGCAAGCGCCACCACAAGGTCGTCGGGGATTCTCTTCTCGATTGCAAATGCCGTGTCACGTGCCATAGCACACCACCACATCACGTGCATCGCGGGCGCGTATGGCAATCACCGCGCCCGCGATTAGATATGCCGACGGATCACCCGCGGGACTTTTGCCAAGACAGGTGACCCTTGCGCTTTCAACAAGTCCGATATCCAAAAGGCGACGGCGCATAGCGCCCGTTGCACAAAGAGCACTGACAATGCAATGCTCCCCCACGCCAATATCGCAAAGTCTTACTGTTTCATCCATAGCGTACCTCGTCAAAAAAGACTTCTGCTGACAGGATATTCCTTTTTTCGCGGAACGGTGAAAAAAGAAAACCGACCCTTGCGGGTCGGTTACTTTAAAATACGGGATGAACGATGAAATAGGTGATCAGTCCTGCCAGTCCCGCGCAAAGCGCACCAAGCAAAAATTCGCGCACCGTGTGGCGCTTCATATAAACCGATGCCCAGAAGGATGCTGCAAACACCAAAAGTCCTGCAGGGATGGCGTAATAGCCGCTGAAAAGACAGATCAGAAGGATGGGACCTGCGATACTGCAGGCGTGCCCGCTGGCGCGCCACGGGCTGAAGCAATTAAAGAGCGTGAGAATGATGACCGATACCAGATACACTGCCGAGATATAAAGAAGATTCGGCACCGCATCACGTGCGATGCTGACGATCACTGCCGTACCGTAACCGACAAAGGAAAAGATGAAGGCGAGCAAGCGCTGCACCTTTCTTCCCCCTTCGCGCCACTTGGGCACCAGCATCTGCACGAAATACGCAAGCACGGGCACAACGGCAAGAAAGATCAGGGCTAATACAAAATCAAGGGGCGTGGGAAAGACATCGTCAAAGAAAAACAGAAGGGTCAGAAGGGCTGCCACCATCACGGGCGGAACGGTGATCATACGAATCACTTTTGCAATTTTGTTTTTCATCTCATTTTCCTCTTTTGCAAAAACTTTTTGATGTGGTTTTTAAAACCGCATTTCGTGTATATGCATATTATGGGAAATGAATAATAACACCATATTAACGATTTGTGAACAATTTGTGAACCGATAGCAAGACTCGACAAAATACAAAAAACCGCCCAAAAAGGGCGGTTTTTGAAGAAAATTTTAATCGGGGCGTCCGTTGTTCTTGACATCGGGGTTTTTTGGGATTAAAATATTGGTAGCGTGCAAATTGTAACTGCCAAGGATATACGCAACACTTGACACAAGCACAGCGGGTACGATAATGGCAAAATAGACCCAATCGAAGCCGTTCAGTTGAATACCGCGGAAGGGTTGGGCAAGCAGACCCTGATACATACCCTCAGCCAGCAGCGCCAAGAATCTGCCAACCGATTCTACCTTGCCCCCTTCGGGAAAAAGTGTGAGAATGGCAAAAATCAGGTTGGGGCTGTTTGCGATCAGCGAGATCACAGGACCGCGCCAGAGCTTGCGGCTCTCGTGCCGTGCGGTGGCGGAGATACCGTCCTTCGCGCCGACCTCCCACATGACGGCATATTGCAAAAAGAGGTAAAACAGCACCGAAAAGATGCTGGTGACCCACAGCAGCGTATTGCGGCCTGCGGCACTGCAGGAAATGGCAAGTGCTACGCCGAAAAGGGCAATGGCAAACTGATTTAAAAACAGCTTGATAATGGTATAGGAATAACGTTCAAAAAACGCTTTCATTTCTTCCTCCGTGTTATTTTACTAACAAATTCTGCTCCCATTATACCGCAAGCACGCGCGCATTGCAAGAAAAGCGCGAAATATTTAACATTTGTTTATAAAAACGCAACGAAAGGAGAACGTATGAGCAAGCCTTTTTCGGTACCGCTTGATGAGATGCCTGTAACGGTACGCGATTTTGCCGCCTATAAATCGGGCATACAGAACTGCTCGAACAAAACCGTGTCGGAATATCTGCTTGATCTTCGCACCTTTCTGCGCTATATCATAGCGACCCGAGAAGGCATCGATCTGGAAAGCGAAGAATTTTTGTCGATCGACATCCGCGATCTTGACCTTGCCTTTATGGGATCGATCCGCACCTCTGAAATCTATGCCTTTATGCAGTATACGGGCTCGGTACGCAAAAATTTATGGGCGGCAAAGGCGCGAAAGCTGGTTTCGATCCGTATGTTTTACCGCTATCTGGTCAACAAAACGGGACTGCTGGAGACCAATCCTGCCGCCGACATCGAATCTCCCAAGCCTCGCAAGGCACTGCCAAAGGTGATGTCACTTGAGGAATCGCTTTTGCTGCTTGAAACCATCAAAAACGATAAGGCATCGCGCTCGGTGGTGCGCGATTACGCCATTGTAACACTGTTTTTGAACTGCGGTATGCGTGTGTCGGAGCTGGTGGGCATCAACCTTGCCGACATCAACCGCGAAATGCGCTCACTGCGCGTAACGGGCAAGGGTGCGAAGGAGCGCGTCATTTATCTGAACGAGGCGTGTCAGACCGCGCTTGCCGAATATATGAGCCTGCGACTTGCCGACGAAAACGGCTTTGCCACCAAAGAAAAGGCGCTGTTTTTAAGCAGTCACCGCAAGCGCATCAGTGTCAAGACCGTGCAATGGATGGTGTACAAATATCTGGATATGGCAGGGCTTGGCGACCGCCGCCTTTCGGTGCATAAGCTGCGCCATACTGCCGCCACCCTGATGTATCAGCAGGGCGGCGTGGACGTGCGCTTGCTGAAGGATATCCTTGGACACGAGCAGCTGAACACCACGCAGATCTATACCCATGTCAGCAGTGCCAGCATGGAAGAAGCGATGGCAAAGAATCCGCTGGCGGGCGTGAAACGGAAGGAAACATAATATATCCACCTCATCCGTCACCCGACGGTGACACCTTTCCCTCAAAGGGGAAAACTAAAAAAGAACGCCGTTGGCGTTCTTTTTTTATTTCACGCGCAGGCGCGCGATTGCTTCCCTGTCGGGGGTGACGGTGGCGCTCCAATTCTGGTGATAAATCACAAAGCCGGGACGGGCACCGGGCGTTTTTTTCAGGTTGCGCACCGTGGTATAGTCAACCTCAGTCATCGGCGCGCCCTCGGCGGCAGAATAGAGCGCCGCGATCGACGCCGCCTCGGTAAAATCCTCGGCGGGCGGCTCTTCCTTGCCCTCAAGCAGCAGCACCACGTGAGAGCCGGGCATATTTTTGGCGTGGAACCAGAAATCCGATCTGGTGGCAACCTTATGGGTGATATATTCGTTTTGCAGGTTGTTTTTGCCGCACAGCACGCGGTAACCGTTGCTGGTACGGTATTCGGCAACGGCGGGTGCTCCACCCTTCTTCCCTGCGCTTGCCACGGCACGCACACGGGATGCAAAGCCCTGCTTTGACAGCTCCTCACGGATCTCGGCAAGGTCGCTTGGCGTTTCGGCGGTTTTGAGGGCAGTCTCGACCGATTCGAGATATGCAAGCTCACTCTCGCCGATGGCGATCTGCTTGGTCAACTCCACGCGCGCGGTCTTGCTTTTATTATATTTCTTGTAAAGGCGTGCGGCATTATCGGTGGGCGAAAGACGTGCATCCAGCTCGATCTCTACCTCACCAAAGGTGCCGTCGTCGCGGCAATCGTTATAATCGGTCAAGGTGACCTTGGTCATTCCCTTGGTAAGGCGATAGCAATTCGCCACGATCAGGTCAGCCGTTTGGCGGTATTCCTCGCCGTGCTCGCACTGTGCGAGCTCCGCACGCTGCAGCTCCAGCTTGTGCAGGATACGGGTCTTGGCATTATACAAAAGGCGCAACAGATCCGCCGCGCGCTGGCGCACGCGTGCTTCCTTATCTCTTGTATCAAACCACTCGTCAAGCAGTGCCGAGGGGGATGCCTCGTCACGGTATGCGCCGTAGTGCGTAAGCGGCAAAAAGGCGTATTCCACAGGCTTTTTGGTTTCGTCCGAAACAATACAGGGCGAAAATCTTCCTTTTTTCACGTCGGCAAAAATGCCGTCAAAAACACGGAAAAGCGATTCTGCCGTGGTATCGATCAGCAGGCTGTTGCTTTCTTTCGTGGTACGGTATGCAATTTCCCTTGCCACCGAGGCACTGATACCAAGAAAGGATGCCGTGATAAACTTATCGATCGGCATATCCTTGCCTTTCTCGAAAAGCGCGAAAAAGGTCGAGAAATCAGCGGTCAAGGGATCCTGCTTGTTCTGCGGGGGCGGTAACTCATAGCGCATACCCGGCAGGACCTGGCGCTTGGTGCTGGTGGTAAAATCAACGGGGCGCAGCACCGCCAGCACCTTTCCTTCACCGTCGGTAAAGATCAGGTTGCTGTATTTGCCCATAATTTCGGCATACAGCTTGCGGCGGCAAAGGTCGCCCATTTCGTTACGCGCTTCCCATTCAAGGCACAGCACGCGCTCAAACCCCTCTTGCCTGATATCCACCAGCTTGGCGCTGGAAAGATGCTTGCGCAGCAGCAGACAGAACTGCGGCGGAGTTGGGGGATTTTCAAAGGTATGGGTGGTAAACCCGATGCGGGGATTTGCCGACCCTGCATTCACAAGCAGCTTTTTGCCGCCTGCGAAGGTGCGCATCTGCAACACAATGGCATCCTTTTCGGGCTGATAGACCTTTTCGATACGTGCACCAAGTGCGGTTTCGCGCAGCTCGTTTGCGACACACGCCAGAAAGCCTGCATCAAATGCCACGGCGCTCCCCTCCTCTCTTAAAAACTCGAAATAAAATTAACCGAAAATGACGTGGTCGACGTCGTCAAGCGAGCCGAACACATAGTCGGGCTTATCGGCAACCTCGGCGGCATCAACATCTGCCTCAGTGGTCTCGCCCGAAAGCACCAGCACAGCGGTAACGCCATGGCGCTTACCGACGGCGATATCGGTATACAGGCGGTCGCCGAAAATGCACATTTCATCCACCGAAAAGCCGGTTGCCTCACAGATCATTTCGACCGTTTTGGCGCTGGGCTTACCGAAATGAACGGGAGTCTTGCCCGTGGAAGCCGTTACGAATGCGGCAATCGCGCCGCTGTCGGG
>JBGVCY010000008.1:0-4992 GCA_045119135.1 Eubacteriales bacterium
CGTTGATATTAAGAAGCAGGCACCCAACGTGGCGCGTATGAAGATTCTCGGCGCCAATGTGGTTGAGGTTACGCACGGTCTGCAGACCCTGAAGGAAGCAGTCGATGCCGCCTTTGAGGCATACAGCAAGGAATATAACGATGCCATCTACTGCATCGGCTCAGTACTGGGCCCGCATCCTTTCCCTATGATGGTGCGCGATTTCCAGAGCGTTGTGGGCATCGAGGCAAGAGAGCAGTTTATCGAAATGACAGGTCATCTTCCCAGCGCCATTGTGGCGTGCGTGGGCGGCGGCTCAAATGCCGCAGGTCTGTTTGCAGGCTTCCTCAATGATCCCGTTGATATTTACGGCGTTGAGCCCCTTGGCAGAGGCCCGAAGCTGGGTGACCACGCCGCAAGCCTGAAGTACGGCACCGAGGGCATTATGCACGGCTTTAACAGCATTATGCTGAAGGATGAGAATGGCGAGCCTGCCCCCGTTTATTCGGTAGCAAGCGGACTGGATTATCCCTCTTCGGGTCCCGAGCACGCCTTCCTACAGGAGATTGGCAGAGTGAAATACGACGTCATCGATGACGAAGAGACCATCGACGCCTTCTATAAGCTTGCCCGTATGGAGGGTATCATCCCCGCTATCGAAAGCTCGCACGCAGTGGCGTTCGGTATGAAGCTGGCAAAGCGTATGGAGCACGGCTCGGTGCTGATCAATCTGTCGGGTCGCGGCGACAAGGATATGGATTACGTCATTGAAAATTACGGCATACGTTAAGCCGTTTTTGCAACATTTTCGCGGAAATTGTAAAAAAAGAGCAGCCCGTCGGGCTGCTCTTTTTGATTTTACAGATTGTAGTACTTCTCAAATTCGGCGGGGTGGGGGATCTTCGACAGATCGCTGCACTCTGCGCGCTTGGATTTGATAAAGTTGCGGATCAGCTCCTCGGGGAATACACCGCCTGCCGTTAGGTAATCGTGATCGGCTTCAAGCGCATCAAGGGCCGCATCCAACGAAGTGGGCAGACCCTTCAGCTTTGCCTTTTCCTCGTCGGGAAGGGTGTAAAGGTTGAAGTCGTAGGGACCCCAGCCCTCGGCGTGAGGGTCGATCTTGTTTTTGATACCGTCAAGACCTGCCATCAGGATGGCGGCATAAGCAAAGTAGGGGTTGCAGGTTGCATCAGGGTTGCGCAGCTCGAAGCGGCGCTTGTTCGGTGCCTTTGCATAGGCGGGGATGCGGATGACCGCGCTGCGGTTCGAGGTGGCGTAGCCAACGGTAACGGGCGCCTCGAAGCCGGGCACCAGACGCTTGAAGGAGTTGGTGCTGGGGTTGGTCAGTGCGCAGAGCGAAGCGATGTGCTTCAAAAGACCGCCCATAAAGTAGTGCGCTTCTTTGCTCAGGTGCGCGTAGCCATTGTCATCGGAGAAGACGGGTTCGCCGTTCTTCAGCAGCAGCATATGCACATGCATGCCGCTACCTGCCTCGCCGTAAATGGGCTTGGGCATAAAGGTTGCACTCTTGCCGTATTTGAGAGCGGTGTTATGGATGATATACTTGATCATCATCGTGGCATCAGCCATCGTGGACATCTTGCCGAGCTGAGGCTCAATCTCAAACTGACCCGAAGCGGCAACCTCGGGGTGGTGATAGTTGATTTCGATACCCATATCCTTCATGTGCATGCACATTTCACTGCGGCACTCGTAGGAAATATCGAAGGGCTTCGCAATGTGATAGTTCTTTTGCTTCTGGACGACCACGCCCTTGCCCTCGACACCGCTGTTCCAATAGGATTGCTTGGCATCCAGCGCAACGCCGATGTTGTTGGGAGCAACTTCCCAGCCAATCTCGTCAAAGAGATAGAATTCGAATTCGGGCAGAATCAGCATCGTGTCGGCAATTCCGGTGTCCTTCATATATTGCTCGGCGGCAAGCACAATGTTGCGGGGATACTGTGCGAGAGGGCGGTTTTCGGGGTTATCGATGATCATGGCGTTACCCGTCATCGAAAGGGTGGGAATCTGGCAGAAGGGGTCGATCACGGCGGTGTCAGGGTCGGGGATAAAGACCATATCACTTTTCTCGACCACGGCATAGCCGTAGTTGGATGCATCAAAGCCAATGCCGCTTTTCATCGTATCCTCGGAAAAGTTTTCGGCGGGAATGGTGACGTGACGGTACTGACCGTTGATATCAACCATCTTGAAGTCGACCATTTTGATGTCATTTTCTTTGATCAGAGCAAGGATGTCCTTCACAGTTTTTGCCATAACGTAAACCTCTTTCGTTTTAAAAATCGGCTTCCTTGCGGGAAGCGGGGGCGGCAAGAGAAAAATCTCTACACATCAGTATACCACATTTTTTTGACAAAATCAATCAGCACCACAAAATTTGTCGCCGGGACAACGTGAGCCTTGACATTTGGTGGCAAGGGTGCTACAATGTTGTTAGCAAAAGCTAACAAGGAGGAGCTATGGAAAAGATTACGTTACGCATCAAGGGTATGGCGTGCGGTATGTGCGAGGCGCATATGAACGATGCCATTCGTCGTGCGGTTTCGGTGAAAAAGGTGACCTCGTCACACGCAAAGGGAGAAACGGTCATTCTGACCGCCGCCACTGTTACCGACGGGCAGCTTCGGGCCGCGGTGGAGGGAACAGGCTACACGCTTGAGGGCATCGCCCGCGAGCCGTATGAGAAAAAAGGCTTTTTCTCAAGATTCAAAAAGGCATAACACAGCAAACGGGGCGAGCTTCGCCCCGTTTTGCGTTGAAAAAAAGCACCGTTATTGCAGAACAGTTACATGTTTGAACGCCGACATATTTTATGATAATAAAAAAGTTCATTAAAATTTTCCAAAAGATATTGACCTTTTATAATTATTATTATATAATAAAGATGTGTTTACATTTAATGAAAGACTCAACCATTTTGCAGGGTCGTCGCGCGGCCTTGCACGTACACCCTTTGACATCAGTAACCCTTTAAGGAGGATTTACAGCATGAAAAAAACGCTGAAGTGCGCTCTGTTCCTGACGTTGATCGTTCTGGCACTCTTTGCCATGACGATGTTTGGCGCTTCCGCCGCCACGCACGCCAGCGACACGGATGCGGTCTCGGCAGGTGACGTTGTGAAGGTCGTTTACACGAAAAACGGCGCCTTAACAACGGAATACTACGCCACGGTCAGCGCCGCTGTCACCGGCATGGGCGATGCGATTGCGGATGGCGCAACCATCACCGTGCTGGATGATATCTCTGCCGATGCGGCAACCACCATCAGTGCGGGCACGGTTACCATCAACGGTAACGGGCATACCGTAACGGGTCTGGCACTTACTATTACGGGCGCAAATGTTGAGATCGACAATCTGAAGATTGTCAACTCCACTGCCATTGCCATCAATGTCGGCGGCGCTACCCTTACGATGAAGAACGGCTCGACCATCACCTCGACCGGCTTTGCCTGCATTAACCTGACCGATGCCACTACCATCAATTTGAGCGATGTTGTTCTATCG
This sequence comes from Eubacteriales bacterium, assembly GCA_045119135.1. Classification (GTDB taxonomy): domain Bacteria; phylum Bacillota; class Clostridia; order Oscillospirales; family CAG-272; genus Firm-07. The sequence continues at coordinate 3,514 of JBGVCY010000008.1, forward strand.
GGCGACAAAATGCTGATTTATGCTACTAAAGCTCTTACGCTGAATGCAGTCAACACCCGTATGTACGTATCGACCAACAATCCCTGCGTACAAATGACGGTTGCCGGCAACAGCATTACCATTGGTAAAGAGGGCGAAACCGATACCGGCGTATATTTTGGTTCGGCTAACACTTCCTCTTCTCTCTTGCATTTTGGCGGTTCTGCGAAGAACAGCACTGTGAATATTTACGGCGGTACCTTTATTTCTACCAACACCAAAATTGCCGATAACTGTGCAATTGTAAATCTGCGCTCCGGTAACGTTGTAAATGTTTATGGCGGCACCTTCCTTTCTGACAACTACGGCTTCTTCGGTGCAGTTTCCGCAAACGACGGCACTACGCTGAACATTTCCGGCGGTGCGATCGTTTCCAAGGCTACCTACATTGATGCTGCAGGTGCAAGCAAAGAAGCAACCTCTACTAACGTTAAGGCTGTTGCTATCCGTGGCGCAAACCTTGGCACCGTCAACATTTCGGGCACCTTTGATATTACCACTCCCGGCACGGGCATTCATTGCACCGGTGCCGCCACGGTCACTATCACGGGTACCAAAGAAAATCCCATTACCATCACCGCGTGCCAATCGGGCACTACCTACTATCACGCAGTAAAGCTCGGCGGTTCTGTCAATGGTGTTATCCAATACGCTGAACTTTCTGGTAACTATGCTATCAACGCCCTTACCACGGGCACTATTACGGTTTCCGATTCGATCCTGACCGGTACCAGAGGCCACGCTAACCTGAACAGCCCTTGGGGCGGTGCCTTCGGTGTTGAGGGAAGCTCCAAGATCACTGCTACGAACTGCATCCTCCACGCAAAGGACGGCGCTGTCATTCACGTTTCCAGCGGTGCTCCTACCATTAAATTGATCAACTGCACCGGCACCACCGGCACCTCGCAGGCACTCTCCTTCTTCTATCTGAACGTGGCAACCGTGCTTGATATCGTTGGTGGTAGCTACGTTTGCGGCGGCAATGACATTATGTTCGAGGCTACTGCAAATACCACTAAGATCACCATCACCGGCGGTTATTTTGAGACCAAGGGCGATATGTTCGTTCTGACCGGTGATGCTACCAATGCTCCTACACTCACCATCTACGGTGGTTACTTCCACGCTACCGAAGCTACGGCCGATGCTCCCGCTATCGTTCGTATCGGTAACGGCACCAATAATTACGGCACTGCAACCATTTACGGCGGCACCTTCGTTGCCGATTATACCGATGTGGGTTCGGTGTTCTCCTACTATGCAGGAGCCTCCACCCTGAACTATCAGGCATTCAATGGTAAGGGCTCTGCTTCCATTGTTTACGATGCTGCTAACGATATCATTTTGATGGAGCAGGAAGCAAGCTATACCTTCAACTATAACACGCTTTACACTTACGGCGATATCACCCTTCGTCTGAATGCAAATGGTGATATTTCG
>JBGVCY010000009.1:0-2107 GCA_045119135.1 Eubacteriales bacterium
GATGCCAAAGCCGAATGCCGTCAGACTGATTGCAAGCCCCGTACAGCCAAGAATGATCGCTATGGTTGCGCCAAAGCCCGCGCCGGTAGACACACCGAGAAAGTCGGGAGAAACCAATTTGTTTTGAAAAGTCTCCTGATAAACAAGCCCCGATAAGCTCAGTGCCACGCCGACTAGCAACGCCACAATAGTTCTTGGCAGTCGTAGGGTCAAAATAACGCTTCTATCGGCAGCGTTGACTGTCTCTTTACTGGTAAGCACCGCCCAAAAGGATTCCAAGGATACCGAATATCTTCCCACCAGCAACGCGAGGAAAAAGACGATTGCAAGCGCCGCCAAGGAAGACAACGAGATCAGCAATACCCTTCTTTTTTCCTTTGTCATTGAATCATAACGCTCCCGTCTTTAAAGTAACCGTTGATCATATTCTGTGCCGCCTCATCCGTCAGTTCGTAGCCGAAATAACGCTGCATATAGTCCTTGGTCAACGACACCATATCGTAATTGAAAAGCTCGGGATAAAGCTGATTTGCCTGCGAATACAGGAAGAGCGCCGATGTGGAGCAGGTCTGCTCAAAGCCGACAAAGCCCACGGGAATGTTGTAGACCGCGTTGTTCTTGACCGCCGTCAACTGATTCCACGGCTCGGTGGCATACAGCTCGGCAAGGCGCTTCTTTTGATAGATGCCACCGATGGCGATCACGTCGGGATCGATTTCAAGCACAGCCTCTGCAGAGGGGCGATTAGATTCAAAGCGATTGCAAATAAAATCAATTTTCAAAGCGCCGTACACGGTTTCAAGCAAGGATTTACCAAGGTCGGTATAGCCAAGACCGCGGTCCTTCTCGCCGTTGATGTAATAAAGTGTTCTGGTTTCGATCTCGGGGTGCTGCGCCAACACCGTTTTGACGTCGTTCAAGGCGGTGGAAAAGTCGCGTTGCCACATATCGATCCGAGCGGACACATTCTGATCACTTCCCCAAATTTGACGGATCATTTCAGAAAAATAGAACACGTAATCATCGTAGCCGGTTTCGGCAAACTGACGCACGCAAAGCGCGTTCAAGCCGTGGTCGCGCAGGGTCTGCGCCATAGAGGGCTCGGGGATGAAGATCAGATCCACGCCCTGCATCACAAAGGTCTCTACGCTGTTGTCATAGTCGTATCCGTAAAAATTCGCAGAATCGGGATAGATCTCCTTTGCCCAGGGATTGTTGAGGGTGCTATAATACGTGCCGTCCAGCAGATCGCCAAGGCCGAACGCGATCATCAGATCGCCCGTGGAGGGTGAAACGGCTGCCACCTTTTTGGGAGACGCGGGGATCTTCACCGTGACACCGGCCATATCTGTAATTTCGATGGTATCCTTATCCTCGCCGGAGCAGCCGATAAGCACACACATAGAAAGCGCCATCACTGCAGCAAGCAATAAAGAAACAATACGTTTTACTGTCTTTTTCATAGTAGATCTAACTCCTTTCAAGATCACAGTTCCACCACGGTCACGCCATGGTTGGAAACGCGGAGCAAAGGCTCCAAGTCACGACATTTATTTTTGAGGGCGAGGGCGGCGAAATTGAACAGGGTGAAATCCTCACCGAAGATCACCTGCTTCACCTTGCCGCCGCGCTCTTGGGCTTTGAGCCATTGGCGCGCTTTGGCACAAATGGCTCCGCCCTTCCCCGTGCTACCGTAACCGTGTACGATCAGCACAACATCGTATTTATCGCGCTTCAGGCGCGTGATAGAGTCCTGCAGATAGCGCATCGCCTCCGCCACGACGGGCATATCTTCTTTGATGTTTATCTCTGTGTATTTCATTTTTCTTCGTTAATGAACTGTTCTATCAATCCTCATCGAACGAAAGCAGCTTCATAATGTCAATGTCCAAAAAATCAGCAATCTGTTGGATCAGTGAAAGCTTATCGATGCCGTTATTACACCATCTTCCAACCGTTCGTTCTTCTGCGCCGAAGGCATAAGCAAATTCGGCCTGTGTTTTCCACCTTGACAGCTTGATGTAGCGTTTGAGGTTGGCGCCAACGATCAAGCTAAGGTCTTGATTCGTATCCCTCATAATATTTACGCCTTTCCGTATTGTGCTTT
>JBGVCY010000010.1:0-22352 GCA_045119135.1 Eubacteriales bacterium
ATGAGAATTCTTGTGATCCATTTTTATGCTCCTTTTCGGGTTTTTGAGAAATGTTATAAAGACAGGTTTAGCCTTGCCCCCGAAATCGGGGGCAAGGCATACTTTTTTGAGATTAAGCGAAGAAGAGTTTGTTGAGGGTCATAGGATCAACATACACGCCATCCTTGTAAACGCGCATATTGCCCGATGCGATCTCGTCGATCAGCATCACGTTGCCCTCGGCATCGTAGCCGAACTCAAACTTGATATCGTACATATCAAGACCCTTTGCCTTCAGGTCGTCAGCAACGATCTTGGTGATCTTCTGAGTCATTTCCTTCAGGTCGTCATACTGCTTTGCGGTCATCACGCCAAGGTCAACAAGGCCGTCCTTGGTTACCAGCGGGTCGCCCTTTTCGTCGTTCTTGAAGGTGGTCTCCACATAAGCGGGCAGGTCCTGACCCTCGGTGCAGTAATCGGAATAGCGGCGGAAGAAGCTGCCGACTGCCTTGTAACGGCAGATGACCTCAAGGCCCTTGCCGAACACCTTTGCGGGCAGTACTTCCATGGTGGTGTTTGCAAGATCGGCGCTTACGTAGTGGGTGCGGATGCCTGCGGCATTGATCTTTTCAAAGAAGTAAATCGACATACGAAGGTTGACGTCGCCCACGCCCTCGATGGTCAGACCCACCGCGTTTTCGCCGGGATCAAACACACCGTCCTTGCCGGTGCAGTCGTCTTTGAATTTCAGCAGATAGTTGCCATTGTCAAGTGCAAATACGTTCTTGGTTTTGCCGGTATAAACGAGTTTCATATTTTGTATTCTCCTTTAGGAAAAAAGTTTATTGATTTACAGCTGGGACATCACTGCCGCATCCTTTTCGAGAACCTTGGCGGCATCGGCGGCACGCTTTGCCTCCAGCTTGGCGGCAAGTGCCTCATCGGAAAGAGCCAGGATCTCGGCAGCAAGCAGTGCGGCATTTCCGCCGCCGTTGATGGCAACGGTTGCTACGGGAATGCCTGTGGGCATTTGCACGGTGGAAAGCAGTGCATCAAGACCGTCAAGGTTTGAGGAGCTGCAGGGGATACCGATCACAGGCAAGGTGGTGTTGGCGGCAACGGCACCTGCAAGGTGCGCCGCCATGCCTGCGGCGGCGATCAGCACGCCAAAGCCGTTTTTCTTTGCGTTGCGGGTAAACTCCGCCGCCTCGACGGGCGTGCGGTGTGCCGAGTAGATATGCACCTCGAAGGGGATATCCAGGGATTTGAGCATATCGGTTGCCTTGCGGATGATGGGCAGGTCGCTGTCACTGCCCATAAGGATGCCAACTTTTTTGGACATAGAGGTTTCTCCTTCTTTGAAAAATGAAAAAGGCGCACTTATACCGCGGTGGTAAAGTGTGCCCAGACGGACGGCGCGCGGAGGCACGCCCCGCAGAGGATCTTTGTTCCCTTGTGTACACTCACATTTCCGTCAGTAGCAAAGACCGTTATTTGATTGCTTCAACAAGGATATGATACCACGAAAACGCATCCCTTGTCAAGGATTTTCGCGCGCTTTTTCTATTTTTTTATATAATAGTATATTTATCGCGCGCTCGCGCCCGCGCCTTGTGCAAAACAGAGAAGGAAGGCAATAACAAAGCACAGGCACACGGTGTGCCGTGTGCCTGTGCTTTGTTGGCATCATTGCTTTTTGCGCGGATAGGGCTCCTTTTCGTCGGTGATGCCGGCGATATAATCCATGCTGGTATCAAGGGCGATCGCCAAGCGCCTGCATTGCTCGAAGGTGCAATGCCGCTTGCCGCTTTCAATTTTAGAATAATCACTTTGGTCAATGCCTGTTAAAATTTGCATTTTGACCTGTGTATAGCCTTTGGCTTTGCGAAGCTCTTTGATTCTGCTCATATTCATCACCCAAAATTATTATGGCAAATTTCCCTATTGAAATTAGGGTGAAATTGACCTATAATAAGAGTGGAGGTGAGAATATGGCTGAATGTTGTTCTGACTGTCAAGAACGGATGTTTCAAGATAGACCCTTATGGGGCTATCAGCTTACCAGAGAGCTTGAGATCTGCGAGGGCTGCGGAGAGTGGAAAAGGGTGGTTGTTGGCGACTACGGTTGGGCTTGGCTTTGCCGTCGCGCACACCAATATCTGTTTGTGATATTGGTAATGTGTCTTTTCTTCTTTTTGCGGTGGTTGCTTTTGTTGCCGTTCAGATGTTACAAACGGCATAAAGCAAAACGCCATCCCCACGGGGAAGGCAAGGAAGGCTCACCCCTCGGGTGAGCCTTCCTTTGCGCCCTTCCTTCGCGTTGCGGTTTTCGCCGTTTGACGAAAAAACAGGCACACGGTGTGCCGTGTGCCTGTCTGTTCGGTTGTTTGGGGTCAGGAAAGCATAGCGCGGTCGCTTGCGAATTCGCTGCCGCTTGCCTTGGCAAACAGCGCCAGCAGGTCCTCGACCGTCAGCTTCGCCTTTTCCTCGCCGCGCACGTCAACCACTACGCGACCCTCGTGCATCATAATCAGGCGGTTGCCGTGGGCAAGCGCATCCTTCATATTGTGCGTGATCATCAGCGTGGTCAGCTGATCACGGTTGATGATGCGATCGGTGATCTCCAGCACCTTTGCCGCGGTCTTGGGGTCAAGGGCGGCGGTATGCTCGTCCAGCAGCAGCAGCTTCGGCGTTGCCAGCGTTGCCATCAAAAGGGTTACTGCCTGGCGCTGACCGCCCGACAGAAGTCCGACCTTTGCGGTCATACGGGTCTCAAGACCCAGATCCAGATCGGCAAGGATCTCGCGGTAGCGCTCGCGCTCGGCGCGGGTGATGCGCCACTTCAGACCTCTGCGTTTGCCGCGACGTGCCGCAAGCGCAAGGTTTTCCTCAATTTCCATTTCCTTTGCCGTGCCCATCATCGGGTCCTGGAACACGCGACCAAGGAACTTGGCGCGCTTGTGCTCGGGCAGACGGGTCACATCCACGCCGTCGATCAGCACCTGACCGCAGTCAAGGCGCCACGTGCCGGCAATGGCATTCAGCAGTGTCGATTTTCCCGCACCGTTACCGCCGATTACGGTAACAAAGTCGCCGTCGTTGAGGACAAGGTCAACGTCCTTCAGCGCCACCTTTTCGTTTACCGTACCGGGGAAGAAGGTTTTACGGATACCTTTTAACTCAAGCATCTTTCTTTGCCCCCTTCACCTTTTTTGTACGACCCGAAAAATAGCGCTTTTTCCAATAGGGAACCGCAAGGAAGATCGCTACTACGATCGCGGAAAGCATCTTCAGCAGGTCCGTGTCAAGACCGAGGAAGATGACCGTTTGATATACGAAGAAGTAGATCACGCCGCCAAGGATGACGCCAAGCAGACTGATGGCAAAGCCGATGCCAAGCTTTTTGACGACCCTAAGGTTGGCGATGATCGAAATGAACGCCTCGCCAATGATCACGGCGGCAAGGCCGATGACGATGGCGCCGCGACCCATATTGATGTCGCAGAAGCCCTGATATTGGCAGAGCAGTGCGCCCGAAAGGGCAACCACGCCGTTCGAAAGGGCAAGGCCCAGCACCTTGTTGAAGTTGACGTTAATGCCCTGTGCGCGGCTCATATTCATATTCGAGCCGGTGGCGCGCAGGGAAGCGCCGATCTCGGTGCCGAAGAAGCAGTAAAGCAGAGCGATCAGAACCACCACGAAGATGGCAAGGATCCACAGCGAATCGGGCACGTTCAGTGCCGAGAGCAGGAGCTTGTATTTGCGCGAGGAAAGCGCCACGTTGGCGCGACCGAGGATCTTGAGGTTCACCGACCACAAGATCAGCTGGGTCAGAATACCCGCCAAAATGGCGGGAATTCCCATCAACGTGTGGAAAAGACCCGTGAGAAGTCCGCAGGCAAGACCCGCGAGCAGGGCGACCAGCAGGGCAAGCGGAACGCTTTGCCCTGCGGCGATCATCACCGTGCAGACAGCCGCTCCCGTGCAGATTGAGCCGTCAACCGTAAGGTCGGCGATATCAAGAATACGGAAGGTAATGTAAACGCCGATTGCCATAATGCCCCAGATGATACCTTGTGCAACGGCACCGGGCAGGGCGTTTAACCAGTTGATAAAAGTCATATGCTATCCTTTAATACATTATTCAGCGGTCTTGATGGCGGTGTAGCCTTCGGGAGCGTCGCCCATCTCCAGCTCAGCCCATCTTTCGGTGTTGTAAAGCTTGGTTGCGGTCAGCGTTTCAACAGCCATTTCAGAAATGTCAGCCTCGCCCTTCAGGATCTTGACTGCCATTTCACCGGTCTTGTAGCCAAGTGCGTAGTAGTCGATGGCAAGGGTAACGACACCGCAGCCGGTGCAGATGCCTTCTTCGCCTGCAACGACGGGAGTGTTGCCGATGTTTGCCTTGATGAGTGCGGCGTTGGAAGCGGCGGTGTTATCGGTGGGAACGTAAATGACGTCAGCAAAGGCAGCGGCGCTGGCGGAAACAGCGGCGATGTCATTGGAGTCGGCAAAGGTGAAGGTCTTGATGTTTTCGGGATCGAAATCACGTTCGATCAGGATCTCTTCCAGCAGCTCTGCCTGGAAAACCGAGTTGGGCTCGGCGGAGCAGTAGAGCATTGCGATCTTGGTGGCAGCGGGGAAGAGCTCCTCGATCATATCGGCATAGCCTGCGGGATCGACGAAGTCAGAGGTGCCCGAAACGTTGCCGCCGACGGTGCCGTCGAAGTCGTCCAGCTCAAGCGCCACGCCGTAGTCGGTAACAGAGGTACCAAGAATCGGGATGGTGGTGGTCTTGTTGTAAGCAGCCAGCAGAGAGGGGGTTGCATTGCCAAGGATCAGGTCAACGTTTTTGCTGACAAGCGTTTCGGCAATGGTGGTACAAGCGGTCGAGTCGCCCTGGGCGTTGCCCTCTTCAAACTTGACCTTGTCGCCAAATTCCTTCACAAGAGCGTCCTTAAAGCCCTTGGTGGCGGCGCTGAGTGCGGGGTGCTCCATCAGCTCGATGATGCCGACGGTGTACTCGGTATCCTTTTTACAGGAAGCAAGTGTAAGGGGTGCGGCGACAATCAGAAGAAGCGCCAGAACAAGTGCGGTGATTTTTCTCATGATGAAAATCCTCCAAAATTGTGTTTGTTTTTATGTATAGTGCCGTTTGGCAATATAACCTTAGTGCAGCGAAAACAAAAAGCCCCCGCATCAAACGATGCGGGGACGTGTTACCGTGTTACCACTCCGCTTTATCGCGCCCTTGCGGTGCGCGACCTTATGGGCAAGGATTGCCCCCGCGATATAACGGTCGCACCCGTTGCGCCTACTTTCCCGCGGGGGTTCAACGCAAGGCTTGCAGAATGAATTCGGCGCGCTACCGACCGCCGTTTTACACCAACCAACGGCTCTCTTTGGGCTTTCGCCACGCGTACTGCTTTCTGCTCAAACGCCTTTCAAAAAGATTGATGTTACTATCATATCACTCCGATTTGGATTTGTCAAGACTTTTTCGCTTTAAATTGATAAAGGATTTTTGCGGCATCGGAATTTGCGACACGATGATGGCGACGAAAATCAGTGCCATACCGATCCATTCGCGCGCCGAAAAGGGCGGGATCTCGGGCAGAAGGATCATGCTGGAGATCACGGCAAAGACCGATTCCAGACTCATCACAAGGCTGGCAACCGTGGGGGGCGAGTGGCGCATGCCAAGGATCTGCAGGGTATAGCCGCCCGCGGTGGAAAGCAGACCCGAATAAAGGATGGGAAGCCACGCCGAACGGATGGCAGCGGGATCGGGGCGCTCGAAGAGGAACATCAGCACCGTGCAAACAAGACCCGATACGGTAAACTGAATGGCGGAAAGCCACAGACCGTCGGTGATGGGGGCGAAGTGTCCCAGCACCAGAATATGCACGGCAAACACCAGCGAGCAAAGGATCAATTGCAGGTCGCCCACCGAAAGAGCAGAGCTGCCCATACACAGCAGCCACAGACCGCCGAAGGCAACCGCTGTGCAAAGATACACGTGCCAATCTGCGCGCTTGCCGAGGAAAAGTCCCAGAACGGGCACAAAAACAATGTAAAGCGCCGTGATAAAGGCGTCCTTACCGGGCGAGGTGACGTTGCTCGCGATACCGAACTGTTGCAGCACCGTGGCGGTGCAAAGCAGCAGACCGCAGATCACGCCGCCGATCAAAAGGCTTTTGCGCTCGGTGCGCGCCATTGCCACGTACGTGCCCTGCTTTTTTTGCCACAGTACACGGCCGCCGCAAATGCCAAGAACGGCAAGCGCGCCCAGCATGGTGCGGGTTGCCTGATAGGTGTAGGGGGGCACAAAGGCGGCACCCTCGTCCTGCGCCACAAAGGAGGCGCCCCAGATCAGCGCGGCAAGAAACAGCAGGAGCGTGCTGGTGATTTTTTGCTTGGTGGTTGGCATAAAAACTTCCTTTTAATATGTGATATAGGGCATTGTAGCACGAAGACAGGCGGCGTGTCAAGCCGTGGCAGAACAAATTTTTTAATTTTCGTGAAAGTGGTTGACAAAGATTTTTATCGTGTTACAATGGGGGTAATACACGAAAAGCGAGGGAAAGATCATGCACCGTCCTCTGCGCATCCAGCAACCGCGCCACGCCGTTGTCAGACGGCGTGATATCAATATGCTGGAGGGGTCGCCGTTTGTTAAAATATTGCTGTTTGCCTTGCCCTTGATGGCGGTAAACCTGCTGCAATCGCTCTATAACGCCGCCGATATGATGGTGGTCAGTCTCTCAAGCGCTCCCGATGCGGTGGGTGCGGTGGGTGTGACCTCGTCCTTCCTCAATCTGATACTCAATCTGTTTATCGGCTTTTCCTCGGGTGCAAACGTGGTGGCGGCGCGCAATCACGGCGCGGGCGACGGCGAGGGGGTATCCCGTACCGTACATACCGCGATTTGTATGAGCGTGATCTTCGGCGTGGGCGCTATGACGGTCGGTATGGTGCTGGCGCGCCCTGTATACGTGGCAATGGGCAACAGCGGCACACTGCTTGAGCTGTCGTTGCTTTATACCTATATTTATCTGGCAGGTCTGCCGTTCCTGGCGCTGACCAACTACGCCAGCGCTCTGCTACACGCAAAGGGTGATACCCGTACCCCGCTTTACGTGCTGTCCATGACGGGACTTCTGAACGTTGTGCTGAACCTGCTTTTCGTGCTGGTGCTGGATATGACGGTGGACGGTGTTTCTCTTGCCACCTCGATCTCCAATGCCGTGTCTGCCGTGCTGCTGCTGTGGCGGCTTGCGCGTGCCGAGGGGTATTTCCGCTTCCGCCTGCGCGCGCTTCGCATCGACCGCGCCGTGTTTCGTGAGGTCATTCGCATCGGCGTGCCCGCGGGCATACAGAGCTCGATGTTCTCGCTTTCCAATATTCTGATCCATTCCTCGGTGCTGCAGGTCAACAATGCGGTTACACCCGCAGGCGCGGCATACGCTCCCGTGGTCAAGGGCTCGGGCGCGGCGCAGAATATCGAAACCTTTGCGTATGCAGGCAGCAATGCCGTCACCAACGCGGCAATCACCTTTACCAGCTGCCACGTGGGCGCAAAAAAGCACAAGCGCATTCGTCGCGTAACCGTTTGCTGCTATCTGGCAACGCTCTTGCTGGTAGCGGTTATCGTGGTACCGTTGCTTCTGTTCCGTGACCCGTTGCTCTCTCTTTACGGCGTAAAGGCGCTTGAGGGAGATCTGCTCTCGCAAATTGCATACGACACCGCAAGCACCCGAATGTTTATCATTCTCGGCACGTTTCTGCTGGTTGCCTATATGAACGTAGCGGGCGGCGTCCTACGCGGCCTTGGGCTTTCGATCACACCCATGCTGATCAACGTCTTCAGTGTCTGCGGCATCCGCGTGCTGTGGGTCTATACCGCCTTCCGCGTGTCGCCCACCTTTGCAACGCTTTACCTTTCTTACCCCGTTACGTGGGCAATTACCTTTGCTATCATGCTTGCGATCGGATGCGCCACCACAGCACGGCTGATCCGCCAGCATCCCAAAGAATCTACCGAAACGGTAGCAGAAACAGGAGAATAATATGAAGATCGATCTGTTTGGAAAAGGCAAATTTTATAAGGCGAATCTGCACGCGCACTCCACGCTTTCGGATGGAAAGCTGACCCCCGAAGAGGCAAAGGCGGCATACAAGGCGGCGGGATTTTCGGTTTACGCCTACACCGAGCACGCCAAGTATTTTGATTTGCGCCACCTGGACGATGAGGAATTTATCACGCTCCCCTCGTACGAAATGGATTTTTATATGTACGAAAAGCACCCTGCAACCTATACCGTTGATGGGGAAATTGCGCATACCTATTGCGCCATTCATCTGAATTGCTTTGCCATTGACCCCGACAAAACCACCAAGGAGGTGCCCGTGTTCGATATCAACGGCTCCGAGCCGAACGGTCACCGTTCGTGGAAGCCCTTTTCGGTTGCCGACGTCAACGAGGGCATCCGCCGCGCCAAGGAAGCGGGCTTTTTCGTGGTTTACAACCACCCGCATTGGTCGAATAACACGGGCGATTTTTACAATCAGTTAGAGGGTCTTGACGGCATCGAGCTGATCAACGGCGCCTCGCATCGCTCGTCGGGCATGGACTACGTGCCGCACGTGTATCGCGAGCTTGCCTGGAACGGCAAGCGTATGATCTGCGTGGGCGGCGACGATAACCACGCGACGCACCACCATTTCTGGGGCTGGACCATGATCAAGGCAGAGCACCTTGACCACAAAAGTATTATGACGGCACTGCAAAACGGCGACTGCTACACCAGCGCGGGGCCTGAAATTGACGACCTTTACGTTGAGGATGGCGTGGTGCACGTCAGATGCTCGCCCGCACAGGCGATCTTCCTTTCCACCTCGTCGGGTGGCCGCAAGGCGGTTGTGCGCAGTGAGGATGCGGGCGCGCCCGTAACCGAGGCGTGCTTCCCGTTGCGCCGAGACGATTTCTTCTTCCAGATCATCGTCAAGGATATGCGCGGCAACCCCGCCGCCACCAGACTTTACTATCTGGATGAGCAGGATTTCGGTATCCCCGCCACGCAAAAATAAGAAAAACCGCCCCAACGGGGCGGTTTTTTGTGCCTGTGGCTTTTGTTATGCTTACTTCTTCAAAACCCTTACATCGTATTCGTTCAGCGAAACGTGGGTTATCGGTTCGCCCGACTCCATATCCAGATAGGTGTCGCCAAGCGCGAGAGCGGTGACCCGCTCGCCCGAATAGTTTTCCACAAACAAATACGTGTGCGTGCCGTCGGTGCGGGTGTGTGCGCTCACGCCTTTTTGGGGGAGCACGGGCAGTGCTTTTTCGATACCAAGTGCCGCGATAATGCGCTCAAGTGCTTCATCCTTGAAGTCGCCTTCGTCGCGGAAGGCTTGGTAATACGCCTTGCCCTTGCCAAAAGCGTTTACGGTCAGGGCCGGCGTGCCCTTGTAAAAGTCGGCGGCGTAGGTCGCAAGCACCTCGGCACCCTCGGCGTGCAGGATCTCGCAATAGGTTTTGCCCGTGTATGGCTTGCCGTTCATCACAACTGCCGAGCGTTCCTCGGGGTAAAGGGTGTCGATCTCCTCGTTCCAGATGCCGAATACGCGGCGCAAGCCCCCACCGGGGAAGCCGCCAAGATGGCAAAGATCGGTGCCGTCCACCATTCCCAGCATATAGGTGGCATACAGCGTGCCGCCACCCTTTACAAACTCGGTAAGGCGGGGAACGGTATCGGAATCGGTCATATACAGCTGGGGTGCCACCACCAGCGAATACCCCGAAAGATCGGCGTGCGCGCTGACCACGTCCACGGCAATGCCGCGCTCCCAGAAAAAGCGGTAATACTCGACACAGGTGGCAAGATAATCCTTGTCGTCCCCGTCAAATACAAAGCCTTGTGCATCGGTCAGCGCCCAGCGGTTTTCAACGTCGTAAAGGATCGCCGCGCGGGGGCAGGGCATCGTGCCAAGCACCTCCTCGATGGCGGCAAGGGTCTCGCCGGTTCTCTTGACCTCGCCAAACACACGCGTTTGGTCGGTGCCGACGTGATCGACCACCGCGCCGTGGAATTTTTCGGAGCTGCCGCGGCTTTTGCGGAACTGAAAATACTGCACGCTATCACTGCCGTGCGCCACCGCCTGCAGTGCCGAAAGTCGATCCATTCCGGGGCGTTTCAGTTTGTTGATGGGCTTCCAATTGGTTACGGCGGGCGCGCTTTCCATCAGCAGAAAGGGGCGCTTTTTCAGCGCGCGCCAATAATCGTGCCAAAAGGCGGTATGATAGGCGGCATACAGGTGGTTGGGGCTGTGCCAATCGGGGTAGGAATCCCACGAAATGATATCCACACTGTCGGCAAATTCGGCATAGTTGGTGTCGCGCACGCCGGGCATCATATTGATGGTGACAGGCAGCTGCGAGCCACCCGCGCGCAGTGCGGCGATCTCCGCCTTCATAAACTCCTTGGTCTGATGCGACACAAAGCGGCGCCAATCCAGATTCAGCGCGTGCACACCCTGCTCGCCGATTGCCATCGGCGCCTCGATTTGCGCAAAGGAATCGTAGGTGTGGCTCCAGAAGCGCGACCAATAGGCGCGATTCAGTTTTTCGATATCGTTATCGTACTTTTCGCGCAAAAAGCTGCGGAAGGCATCCTGACACAGGGGACAGAAGCACTCGCCGCTGTATTCGTTTGAGATGTGCCAGCAAAGCACGGCGGGGTGGTTGCCATAGCGCTCGGCAAGGCGGCGGTTGATCTCGGCTACCTTGCGGCGGTAAATGGGCGAGGTCAGGCAATGGTTGTGGCGACCGCCAAAGTGCATTCGCTCGCCGCGCGTGTTCACGCGCAGCACCTCGGGATAGCGGTCAGCAAGCCACTTGGGGCGTGCGCCCGACGGGGTGGCAAGCACCACGCGGCAGCCGTTTTGATAGATCTTTTCGATGATTTCGTCCAGAAAGGAAAAATCGTAAACGCCGTCGGCAGGCTCCAGCACCGACCACGAGAAAATGCCGACCGAAAAGACGTTGCAGTGTGCCTTTTTGGCAAGCGCCACATCGGCATCCCATACCGATTTGTCGTCCATCCATTGCTCGGGGTTGTAGTCGCCGCCGTGCAAAAAGTGGGGAAATTGCGGAAATAGCAGATCTTTGTTCATCGCCTGTCTCCTTTGAAGGGTTTCTTCTGTTCACATTTTACTATAAAACGGCGGTGCGTGCAAGCCAAGTGCGAAAAAAGCCAAAATTTTTCTGTTTTTGCAGATAAAAGTGGAAAAAAGAGGTAGTTTATGATAAAATGAAGGTAATAACCAAAGGAGAATACTATGGCGGAAAAGAAACCGAATCTGCACGCGGGGCACCGCGACCGTATGCGCGAACGCTTTTTGCGGACGGGCGGCGATGGAATGGCAGAGCACGAAATGCTGGAAATGCTGCTGTTTTACGCCCTGCCGCGTTGCGATACCAACGATCTGGCGCACAGCCTGATCGAGGAGTTCGGGTCGCTGTCTGACGTGCTGGAAACCGACGTAACGGCGCTTTGCACGGTGTCGGGCATCAGCGAAAAGACCGCGCTTTACCTGCGCTTGCTCGGCAAAATGGCAGGGAACTATCTGATGGAGAAGCTGTGCGCCGAGCGGGATACCTCGGCGCTGATGGATTCGCCCGAAAAGATTGCAAAATTTTTGTGGCCGAAGTTCCTCAGCACCAATGTTGAGTGCGTATATCTTTTGCTGCTGGATAACAGTATGCACCTGTTGGATTGCTTCCTTGTGTGCGAGGGCGCGGTATCGGGCGTGGCGGTATCCACCCGCAGAATCACCGAGCGCGCGTACCGCAAAAACGCCGCCGCGGCGGTGCTGGCACACAACCATCCGCGCGGACTCTCCGTTCCGTCGGGCGACGATATTCAGCTGACCCGCCGCATTGACGAGGCGCTGTGTCTGTTGGAGATCCCACTGCTGGAGCATTTCGTGTTCGGCGCACGTGACTACTCGCCGATTATGAGCAGATATCGCGCGCACGTGGAAGGGGAATACGCGGCATCCTCGCTTGCTGACGTTTTTAAAGCCAGAGCGCCCGAATGTCGCTCGATCGATTATCAGCCTGCCTGGTGGCTGGCTTATGAAAAGGAGGGCTATTTCAAATGAACGGTCAAGAAAACACCAATACGGTGTGTGAAAAAAACGCATTTTTGCGCTTCCTTGCAAGAAAAGACATCGTTTTCTCGGCAAAGCGGTACGGCATTGATGCGTTGGGCGCTATGGCGCTGGGCCTTTTCGGCTCACTGCTGATCGGCACCATCTTCAAGGCGCTGGGGCTTATCCCGGGACTTGCCTTCTTTGCCACCATTGGCGGATGGGCGCAGGCGGCGGCAGGCCCCGCAATGGCGGTGGCGATCGCCCACGCGCTGAAGGCACCTGCACTTGTACTGTATTCTGCGGCGGCGGTTGGCTATGCCGCCAATTTCGCGGGCGGCGCGGGCGGTCCGCTTTCCGTGCTGCTGATCGCCGTGGTGGCGGTCGAGTTTGGCAAGGCGGTCTCAAAGGAGACCAAGGTCGACATCCTGGTCACGCCCTTTGTTACGGTCTTTGTGGGAGGCGGACTTTCGTTTTTGGTGGCGCCCTATATCGGCAAGGCGGTAGGGCTGATCGGCACCTTTATCGGCTGGGCGACTCTGCAGCAGCCCTTTGTGATGGGTCTGATCATCTCGGTGGTGGTCGGCGTGGCGCTGACGCTTCCCATCAGCTCGGCGGCGATCTGTGCCGCAATCGGTCTTTCGGGCGCGGCTGTCGCGGGCGTTGTCCCCGCCAATGCCGAGGGCCTGGCGCTGGCAGGCGGTGCGGCTGTTGCCGGCTGCTGTGCGCAGATGGTCGGCTTTGCCGTGATGAGCTTTCGTGAAAACGGCTGGGGCGGTCTTGTTTCGCAGGGACTTGGCACCAGCATGATTCAGATGCCTAACATTATCCGCAACCCCCGTATCTGGATTCCGCCCACAGTGGCTTCTGCTGTTACGGGCCCGCTTGCCACCTGCCTTTTCCAAATGAAAATGTACGATGCCGCCATCAATTCGGGCATGGGCACATGCGGTTTGTTAGGACCCATCGGCATTGTGATGGGCTGGTTCAAGGGCGAATACCCCGATGCCGTTGGTGCGATGGATTGGATCGGTCTTGTGCTGATCTGCTTCCTGTTGCCCGCCGTCATCAGCTGGGCGCTGTGCCTGCTGTTGCGCAAGCTCGGTTGGGTAAAGGAAAACGACCTGAAGCTGTAAACAAAAAAGAACCCCGAATCGGGGTTCTTTTTTTATGATTTATTCGTCATCCTCGGTGCGGGGAAGAACGATTTTGGCGTGTGCGTTTGCGATCACACTGTTGATGCCGTTTTTGCAGCTTGCCTTCTGGGTATAGCCCTGCGTGCAAGCCAGAATGTTCTGACCGTTTGCGGCAAGCAGGTTGAAGCGGTATTTGCCGCCCTTATCCAGATAGATCTGGAACTTGGGGCATTTTTCCTCGTTGATGTTGGAAAGGGTCTGATCCTCGATCGCGGCGATGGGTGCGTTGGTGCCAACGCTGTTGATGCCGTTGCGGCAAGCCGCCATCGACGAATAGATCTGCGAGCTGGCAATTACCTGTGTGTTGCCTGCACGCACGTTGAACATATAACGGTTGTCGCTGGTGCGTTTGATTTCAAATGCGCCCTTGGCATCGGCTGCGGGTGCGGCGGGTGCTTCCTCGGCGGGAGCCACTTCGACAGGGGCTTCCGTTACGGTGACCTTGGCAGGTGCCTTGGGTGCGGCGGCAGCGGCGGGCTTTGCCGCAGGCTTTTTAGCGGTAGCCTTCTTAGCAGAGGCTTCTTCAGCAGCCTTCTTGGCAGCGGCTTCTTCAGCAGCCTTCTTGGCGGCAGCCTCTTCAGCTGCCTTCTTAGCAGCAGCCTCTTCGGCAGCTTTCCTTGCTGCCTCTTCAGCGGCCTTTTTCTCTTTTCTCTTTTTGAATCCAAACATGGCAGGATCCCCCTATATGTGATGTGATAAGATAAGGTTATGCTTTATGCAAGATTCTTTACGATATCCGCGATCACGGCATTCATTTCGTCCATACGTGCCGCCATATCTTCGGCAAGATGCAGCTGGCAGCGTGCGCGTACCAGGTTGTGTCCCTCGTAAGCGGTCTTGAAATATGTATCGCCTACCAGATAGTCGTCAAGGAAGCGCAGACCAACCTCAAAGGTCATGGTGAAGGCACCCAGCGCAAGGGTCTCGATCTCGGTGGGGGTCAGCGACTTGTGGGTCTCGGCAAGGAAGCCCTCAGCAAAGGCGCGGAAGAGATCGATATTCAGGCTGACCTTCGACAGATCGCTTTCGTCCTCTTTTGCGGTGTTGGCACCAAAGCGGATGGCATCGCCAAAGTCGTGCGCCACAAGACCGGGCATAATGGTATCCAGGTCGATGACACACTTCGAAATTTTGGTATCCTTATCGAAAATGATATTGTTGATCTTGGTGTCGTTGTGGGTAACGTGCAGGGGGAGCTTCCCCTCGCGCAGCAGGTCACCCAGGCGGCAAGCAAGGGGCGAGAGGCGGCGAACGATGGCGATCTCCTGTTCCACCTCGGCTACGCGGCCGCAGGGGTCGGCGGGCACGTGGGTTTCGAAAAGCTCGATACGTGCGCGGGTATTATGGAAATTGGGAATGGTTTCGTACAGAAGCGAAGCGTCAAAATCGGCAAGCAGGGTCTGGAAGCGGCCAAAGCCCGTGCCCGTAGTTTTGAGGATCGCGGGCTCAGACGACTGGTTGATGGTCAGGGCGTTGGGCACTGCCTCAGAAACGCGCCAGAACTCGTCTCCCTCGATCAGATAGTTATTGCCGTCCTCGGCATCAAGAAAATGCATCACACCGTCACGGCTCTCGCCCAGCTGCTCCAGCTTTTTTGCAATATGCTCGGTAACATATCGGATATTGCTCATAATTGTCGTGGGCTCTTTGAACACGAAGGTGTTCACGCGCTGGAAGAAGAAGTGCGATTCGACGCCCTCGTTCACGACTGCGACGTCATAGGTGCCGTTGATGTGACCGAAGCGCACGATCTCAAAGCCCTTGACCGAGCCCTGGATGCCAAAGCGCTTGCAGAGTGCAGAAAAACGCTGTTCGTTGACCATTTTTTAAACCCTCACTTTAAATGATAAAAAGATATCAATATCATTTTAGCACGAAAAAAGCAAACTGTCAACCAAAAAAAACACAAACGGTATGACAAAAATGCGAAAAAACGCCAAAATCCAGGACAGATTTTGGCGTCTTTTCTTTAGTCGGAAATTTTATAGCAGAGAATGGTTACGTCGCCCGCCGAGCCACCGCCCGCAGGAACGAAGTTACCGTGCTCGAGAATAAAGCCCATCAGTGCCACATCCTCTTTGGTGGCAAGGTAGAAGGCAACCTTGCCGTGTGCCACGGCATCGGCGGCGATTTGTTCCGCCACGGCATCGCCGCCCACGTAAAGGTCACTCAGGTCGCGGTAGTATTGGATCGAATCGCGCCCGATCTGCAGATTCAGTAGCGATGCACCTGTGCCGATCACCAGATAATCCTCGGGTACGGTCTCTTTGAATTCAGCCGCCGCCGTTTCAAGCTGCTTGGTATCAAAGCAATGCTCGCGCTCGCGGTCGATCAGGGCAACGGGTGCCAACGTGATCTGTGTGGCAAGCACCACCAGCACCGCGGCAGAAAGCAGAGAAAGTGCCGCCGTAGCAAGGCGCGCTACCGACATTCTTTGCTTCAGCACACCCCGCCACGTGTCAAGGTAACGGTCGGCAAAAATGGCAAGCGCGATCATTGCCAGCTGACAGCAGGCATCCATATTATAGTATGCCGAGCGATTGGCGTAATAACTGAAGTTCAGCAGAGCCACCACCGCGATTGCGGCGCAAACGGGTGCGAAAACATCAAACCCGTTGCCGTGTTTTCGGAAAAACGTGGTGTGATAAAAGCTGTAAAAGATCAGAAGCAGGAAGAGAGCCAGCACGAAGATCCACGCCTGAATACCAAAGGGCAGGTCAGCACGGATCGAGCCGTCCATATAGCTGCTTTCAAAGAGCGGGAAGAAGAAATCCTTGAAGATAAAGCTGCCGCCGCACAGTACGTTGTAAACGCCGACGGTCAGAATGGCAAGCAGGAAGGATGCCGCGGCAAGGGCGACCAGCACAAGGCAGGAAAGCAGGTTCTTTTTGCTGTACCAGACATCGGATTGCCACAGATGCACCACCAGTGCCACAGTATAGGCAACGGTGCAGAAAAGGCCGATCTCGGTGCTCCACACAATGGAAGCCGCGCACAGCACAAAGCCGCCGATCACGCGCCCCTTGCCATAGGCGTTTTTCTTTGCCATAGCGGCAAGATAAGCAACCAGCAACAGGGGGAAGAAGACACGGTGGGGCTGCAGCTGCCAATAGTTGGATCGGCGCAGGACCGCAACCGTGATCACAGCGGCGAAGACACCCGCAACGCGAAGGTAATTGTTGGAAACGGTTTTGTGAATGGCAAACGCAGCGGCGGCAGTGGAGAGCGCGCCAACGGCGGCGATCAGGCGGAAGAGTGCTACGGCACTGCCGCCAAACAGGTGCAGAAACGGCGCATAAATGATACCGTAGTGGCCGTAAATGCCCGTGGTGGTGATGTTATACGGCACACCGTGATAGGCGTTATAGATGCTTTCGGTATACGCCACGCCGTGATAGATATCGGGCAGAACGATGAAAAGCAGTGCGTAATAGGTCAGTACCGTGGCAAGCGCATAGGAGAAGAATACCACGGCGCGCGAGAGCTTGCGCTTGGCGGCAAGCTGCCACAGCACCCACAGCGTGACCAGCGCGGTGGCGCCCACCGAAAGGATGGGAGGCAGATGGCGCCAGACGAAGTCCTTGATATCGGCGCCGAACAGCGAGCCTGCGGTCTCGGTATAGAACAGGTACACCAGAAGCAGTGCGCCAACGCCAAGGATGAGAAGCGCAAACACGCCAAGCTTGGGTGCGTCCGACAGCTCCCTTTGGAAGATGCCGTCACAAAAACGGGCGGGTATGTAGCGAGAAATGAAGCGTAACGCAAAAAAGGCGGCAACGAAAAGGCACAGACCAACAAAATATTTGATGCTGTTGCTTTCGTTCAGGATGCCAAGCACTCCTGCCGTGCTTTGCGAAAGGGATGAGAAGCAAGCAAGCGAAACGTAGACGAAATACAGCGCGATCGCACCGAGCAGGGTCAGCGGAAAGGCCGCCCTTACGTTTTGTGCGCGTTTGTCGGTTGACATGATGTCGGCGTGTGGCACAGGTGCTCTCCTTTCAGAAGGTGGATTCGTTATCAGTATAGCACATCGCGGACCTTTTTTCAATATGTTCAAACGAATTGCAAAAATCCCGCGCAAGCAGTCGCTTTTTGATGTACCTTGACGAGGTGTGTCATCATTTGTTATAATATGGTGTCAATTTTATTCGGACAAGGAGACGTTTTTATGAGAGGTTGGGGTTGGTATTTCATTAAAAATTTTCTGCTGGCGGCGCTTGGATTTTCCTATATCCGTCCCTCGTTGGATGTGCTTGCCAGCCTGCTTTTGGTACTCGCCCCGATCCTTTGGATGGTGCGCGCCGTACTGATCTACCGCGATAACAAATTAAAAAGAAGCTGACCTGTGGGTCAGCTTCTTTTTTTGCCGAAATACACGGTGTCGATCCCCTCGCCCCGATCGTTTCGGATGCGCGCGATCTCACGAAAGCCGAACTTGCCGAGAATGGCAATGTGTGCGGCATTGGTCGACCACGTGCGGGTAAAGAGATTGCGGTCGGCAAACAGATCGAAAAACAGATGCTCGTACATCGTTCTTGTCAGATGCTTGCCGCGCGCCTCGGGCTTCACCAGCAAGGTGCAAATGTAAAGGTTGGGCAGGTGATCTTCCCCAAAGTAGGGGCTGTCAAGGTTTTCCATAAAGGTCACAAAGCCAAGAAGGGTATCCCCCTCAAAGGCGCCCAGTATCTGCTCGCGGCACATATCCTCAAAATAAGCGGCAACACCGCACGCAAGCGGCGTTTCGCCAAAGGCGGTCTGTGTGGGTGAGAAACGGGCGGAAAGCGGCGGCACAAAGTCGTTATCTGCCGCCGTCAGCATTGCCATAATGTCGGCGCGGTAGCGCGCCTTTTGCTTAGTATCAAGTAAAGAGAGCTTCATATCGTTCCTTTCAACGCGCGTTCAGCGGCGAGGGACTGAGCCAAAATGAATGAGATTGGCGGTGGCAAACAGGGGCGCGCGGTTGAGGATTTCGCTGAAATAGGGCAGCAGCTGCTCGTCAAGCTCCTCGATGCGATCGATCTTGCCGCTGACATAATCAAGAATTCTGCGGCGGCAGGCGTCGGTGCGCTGCAGCAGCGCGCCGATGCGGTGATCCTGCACGTCAAAGCCGTGCGGCTTGTTGTCAAGAAACCATTGCTTTTCAAAGGCTCTCGCAAAGCTGCGGATGCGCTTTGCCACCGTAACGTAGTCGTTTTTAGCGAGTTGTAAGAGTTCTGCCTTGTCGCCCGCCTCATATGCGTTTCGCGTGCGGAGCCCCAGCTCGTATTTGATCGCAAGCACGTCGCACAGCTTGGCGGCGGCATCGAACACGTAGCCGTAGCGTCTGCTTTTGGCGGCGGTTGCCGAAAGTCTTTTGGCAAAGTCCTCGTATCGTTTGCCCGCGCCTGGGACGACCATGGTATCCAGATAGTCGTTAAAATAGTCGGCGTACAGCATAAATTTCGAGGGGTTGCTCATATATTCCACCACGTCATTGGGGCAATCGATCTCCATAAACGCATCGAAATCGATGCCTGAAAAGCGCTTGAAGCGCGCCTTGATATCCGCCTCGTCGCGGTTGCCCTTGGCGTATTCGGCGAGATAAAAGAGCGAGGGAAGCTGCGAGAAATGCGAGCATTCTCCGCCATCATCTCCCCACATGGTAAAGAAAATGTTGCGGATGCCCTGCTTTTTGCAGGCATCCAGCGCAGGGATCATGGTCTTCAGCGTATGGCGGTTGTAGGGGATCATACCACACCAGCTCCACGCGCCCCCCGCAAACCAGGTCTTGTCCGAGAGCTGCTTGTGGTTTTCGATCATATCGCTGTAACAGACTTCCTCGGTTGCGTAGTAATCCCAATACACGGGGATGACCGACTTCGGAACAGAGGCAACAACGTCCTTCGGCACCTCGCATTTGGGGATGAAGTAGCCGCCGTTGTTCCACGTGCGGAAATACATATCCGACCAGAGCATGACCTCATAGCCGTATTTCTCGGCGATCTCGCAAATCCGCGCAAGGTGGCGCTTCATGATCGAGCTTGCCGCCTCAAAGCCGTGGAGATCCAGATGCTGTCCGCGTCCCAGCATGTGTGCCTCATCCATGCCGATGTGGATCCTTCGCGAGGCGAAGCATTCCGAAAGCGTGGCAAACATACTGTCGATCAGCTCGTAGGTGCGCTCGTCGTCGGTCAGCAGAATATCGTTGCAGTCGCAAGGTGCCTGTTCCCAGCGGAAGGCGGCGTTCAGGTGCGCCAGTGTTTGAATGCAGGGGATCACGGTGATGCCAAGGTCTCTGGCAAGGGCGTCGATCTCTTTCATTTCCGCCTTGGAGTATCTGCCGCGCATATACCCGAAATAGGGGTGTCCGTCCACCTCATAAGTATCCTCTGTGTAGAGGAAAACGGTGTTATAGCCCATTTTCTTCAAAAGGGGAAGAAAGCGTCGCAGTCCGGCGATGCTCATCACCGCGTTGCGGGACATATCGATCATAACGCCAAGCGTATCAAACGGTGCCTTCATACCGACTCCTTTCGTGATCCAAGCGGGTTTGCTATGATTATAGCAAAGGCGGTGCTTGAAATCAAGAGGCGCGGGAGAAAAATGTCGGGAAAGTCGTTTTGCGTTTTCGTTCTTTTATTATAATACGCGCGCGTGCGCGCGTAAGAAAAAGGCCGCCGAATGGCGACCAAAGAAGAAAGAGAAGATAGGAGAGGGCAGAAGGACGGCACGCTTTGCGTGCCTCTCGTTGGCGACACCACGGCCGCGCTTCGCGCTGCGTGGTTTCGGCGGCTTGCCGCCGACCAAAACAAAAAGGCCGCCGTATGGCGACCTTTTTGTTTTGGCAGGGGCAGAAGGACTCGAACCCACGACCCATGGTTTTGGAGACCAGTACTCTACCAACTGAGCTATACCCCTGTGCAACGGAGATATTATAGCATACCCGCCGCCGCTTTGCAAGCCCTTTTTGAAAAAAAGTTAAAAAAATTATGTTCTTTCTATTGACATCCGCGGCGTGTAGTGCTATAATAATCATTACCTCTGCGATGGGGTTTTTTGTCGTGCCCGCGCCATGGCACGCGCCGTCGGGGAGGGAGGTACACGGGTCGCCCCTGCGGCCTAATAATAAAATGGGAGGTGCCGAAAAATGGCTAATGAAGCAAGAGTCAAGGTTACTCTGGTTTGCACCGAATGCAAGCAGAGAAACTACGACACAAAGAAGAACAAGAAAAACGATCCGGACAGGCTCGAGTTCAACAAGTATTGCCGCTTCTGCAAAAAGCACACTCTTCACAGAGAGTCTAAGTAAGTTAGGTAAAGGAGAGCGAAGAGCAATGAAAGCAAAGAAAAATCTTGTCGCATTTCTCATCTGCTGTCTCTGCCTTTCTCTTACCTTCTGTCTTGGCGTAGCCGCCGAGGACGGAGACGGTAACGGTATGTCCACCTTCGCCCTGGTTTCGCTGATCGTGGGCGGTGTGGCACTGATCGCCGTGATCGTGCTTTGCATCGTGAAGCGCAAGCGCATTATCGAGTCGCTGCGTGCTTACAGAAGCGAAATGAAGAAGATTACTTGGTATTCCTGGAAGTCGGTCGTCCGCAGCACGGTGTTCGTCATCGTGGTGGTACTGGCAACTGCGCTTCTTGTGGGTCTGTTGGATGTCGTCTTCTTCGAAAGTCAGCATCTGCTGACGGGTAAAGGCGTTCAGTTCCCTTGGTGAGGCAGTAATGAGCAATATCAACGAAATGAACGTTGGCGTGAGATGGTATGTGGCGCACACTCACTCCGGCTATGAAAACAAAGTAAAAACCAGCTTGGAAAAGGTTATTGAAAATCGCGGCCTCGGCGACCTGATCTTTGATATCCGTATTCCGACCGAGGTCGTCATCGAGAAAAAGGGCGAGGTCGAAAAAGAGGTTGAGCACAAAATCTTCCCCTGCTACGTCTACGTCAAAATGGTGATGAACGACGAAACCTGGCACGCCGTGCGAAACATTCAGGGCGTTACCGGTTTTGTGGGCCCCGGCTCGCGTCCCACCCCCCTTTCTGAAGAGGAGGTCCGCGCTCTGGATCTTGAGGGTGTGGCAAGCAATGAAGAGACCGAGCATCGCGTAACGCTTGACTTTGCAGTCGGCGACAGCGTCAAGGTCATCTCCGGCTTGTTTGAGGGCTATACCGGCGTCGTACAGTCGATTTCCGACGATATGATGCAGGTCACGGTTCTGGTCAAAAAAGGCCGCCGCGACATGCCGGTAGAAATCGAGGCATCCAGCCTCGCACGCGAGAACGCTTGATTCGGCGTTACTGAATCGATTTGTGGGAGGGAAAAAATTCTTCATTTTCCCGTATCGTACCACGTAAGGAGGTTGTTTGAAAAATGGCTAAGAAAATTATGGGTTATATCAAACTGCAGCTCCCCGCCGGCAAGGCTACGCCTCAGCCGCCCGTAGGTCCTGCACTGGGTCAGTACGGTGTTGCTATCCCCGTATTCACCAAAGAGTTTAACGAGCGCACCAAGAACGACATGGGTCTTATCATCCCTGTTGTGATCACTGTTTACGCTGACCGCTCGTTCACCTTCATCACCAAAACTCCCCCCGCTCCCGTTCTGATCAAGAAGGCCTGCGGCATCGAAACTGCTTCTGCTGTTCCGAACAAGACCAAGGTTGCAAAGATCACCCGCGAGCAGGTGAAGAAGATCGCTGAAACCAAAATGCCCGATCTGAATGCAGGCTCTCTTGAGGCTGCTATGAGCATGATCGCAGGCACCGCCCGCAGCATGGGCATCGAAGTTGTAGATTAAGGAGGTAGTGCATCATGGGAAAGAAATATGCAGATAGCGTAAAGCTTCTTGAGAAAAACAGACTGTATGATCCCGCCGAGGCACTTGCCCTCGTTTGCGAGACCTCTAAGGCTAAGTTCGATGAGACCATCGAGATCCACGTGCGTCTTGGCGTTGACTCCCGTCACGCTGACCAGCAGGTTCGTGGCGCTGTCGTTCTGCCCAACGGCACCGGCAAGACCCGCCGTGTTCTGGTGTTCGCCAA
>JBGVCY010000011.1:0-6554 GCA_045119135.1 Eubacteriales bacterium
TAAAAATGCAAATGTCAACCCTTTTGTCTTTTTTTGTTACTTCTTATAAAAAGATACAACCAAGGCACTGCATTCTTGTTCGTCATAGCAATATCGCCCGCGCAGAAGCGCGGGCGATACAAAGAAATTATGCTCGGCAGGCGGCAACGATGGCGGCAACCGCCTCGTCTATCGTGGCGGCGCCGACCGTTACGTCGCATAGCTCCTCGTTGCGGTATTCGTCATCAAGCGATAGGATGCGGCAGGTCTTATCCTCGGCAGAGAGATCGCGCGACACGATATCAAAGATGACATCGGGGCGACTGCGCTTGAGAAAGACCAGCATTGCGCGGGAACGGTATCTGTTTTTCAGGGTCAAAGCGCCACAAATATCGATCGGAATCACGGCAAGTCCACCGGGCAGCACGATGCGATCCAGCTCCTCGGCAGAGGTGCCGAAATGATGACCGCTATACACCGTGGTTTCCAAGAACGCACCCTTGCGGGCTTCTTTTACAAACTGCCTTTGGGTCAGAAAGCGATAGTCGTTTTCTCCCTCGCCCTCACGGCGGGGGCGGGTGGTCGAGGTAACGGGTTTTTGCATACCGTATCCGTGGCAAAGCGCCTTTGCGATCTCATTTTTACCACTGCCTGTGGGACCCACCAGACAGATCACGCCGCCCGCTTTGAGGTCGGGCTTGATATCCGATGCCTCGCGCAGGATATCAACCAAGTGCAAAAAGTCGTCATATGAGTTGACAGACAGCAGCCCCGACAGGTGTCTGTTCCACGGCTTGCGAAACAGCACGGGATAGGTGGCGGGAGATTTTGATATGTTGTGCGCGCCGTCATCCAGCAAAATATCAAGCCGCACCAAATCCTTGCGCGTACCAAGCAAAATATTTTCTTCGGGCACCTCAGGGAAATCCTTACGCAAGCGTAGAGCACGCGCGCTCATACAGGCGGCGGGCACGGCAGACACGAAAAAAACCTCTGCCACGCGGCACAGCTTGCTGACAAACTCCTTGGCACCCGCAAGAACGGGCTGGGACGTGACAAAATCGGGGTCGGAAAAATAACGAATACGCCGATCCGCAGCTCCCTGTTTTTCACCCCATCCGCGGATATCTTCGATATCCAGTGGCGGATCCATTGCCTCTTCTCGGTTCAGGCGATCGAGCGCATAAGCATTGCAATCATATAGAATATCGTCAACATCAAGTCCGATTTGTAATCTGTATTTTTTCATACCGTTTTCCTTTGAAAAGGCGCAAGGTCACCCTTGCGCCGTATGTCAGTTATCCTTTACCGCGATCAGCTCTGCGGCATAGGGCAGAGACATGATCCAATCGCAAAGGGTGTGCCACTCGGCAAGCTTGTGCGTGCGACGGGCGTAATAAATATTGATCAGCGTTTCGTAATTCAGCGACACGGTACGCATCTGATTGAAGGACGAGGGCAACAGCTGGATCATGTTGTGCCACGCCTGCTTATTGGTTTTATCGGCAACGAATATTTCGCGTTCTGCCTCAAGATATGCGATCAGCGCATCCAGGGCGGCAAGTCCGCCCTCATCCAGGCGGTCGTGCGAAAAATCATCCCGTTCAAAGGGTTTTACGTGAATTTTGTGCATCGTCGAGCAGGAATTTGCAACCGTGCCCACCTTATAGGTATCAAATTCCTTCCACCAATAAAGGGGGGCGGTGATATCCACCGAAACAAAGACCTGGCGCAGATATTTGCGGTGGTCGCTGCCCGCGCGCGCCAAGCGCTTGGCAAGGTCAAGGTCGTTCGGACCCAGCACGTAATTGCCCTTTTCGTCATAAGCGCTATCCATACGCGCCCAGCTGTTCATCGGATTGCGTGCGCCGCGAATGGCGTTTTCAAGATTCATCACCGAGGTGCGTTCTACCTTCAACATGTTGTTTCTCCTTTATTGCAAAGCGTTTTAGCAGTCGTTACCACCGCATCGGCATCAACACCTGCTGCGGCGTAATAGGTTTCCCCTGCAGCGGGGGTCAAAAAGCCGTTGTCTGCGGCAAGAATCGCAAAGGGGGTATGCAGTGCGCCCTTGCGTGCAAGAGCATCCGACAGATTCATACCGAATCCACCTGCGCGCACCTCCTCCTCAAGGAAGATTACCGCACCGCGCAGCAGCGGAGCAATTTCGTCCGAAAGAGTGGCATACGGGGCAAGATATTCACAAAGCAATACGCGTACAGGGATTCCCGCGTCGGCAAGGCGGCGAGCGGCAGTCAATGCCTCGGCAGTGATGCGACCGTGCGTGACAATGGTTACCTGTGCCGCATCGTCGCCCCAAATGCGCACGCGCGGAGCATCCGTTTCGGCAACTCCAGTCGGGTAAAAGGCATTTTTGACGGCTTCATTCTCTCCCCCGTTGGGGTAACGAACAGCACAAACGCCACCGCGCGCCAGCGCGGCAGACAGCGATGCCTTCACGCCCTCACGCGTAACGGGCGCGTAAACGACAATATCGGGGATAGCGGAAAGCATTGATATGTCAAACACACCGTGGTGCGTGGCACCGTCACCGCAATTGAAGCCTGCACGGTCGATGCAAAGCACAAGTGGCAGCCTTTGTAAGGCGGCATCGTGCAGTACATTATCATAGGCACGTTGCAGGAAAGTGGAATAAAGTGCCACAACGGGGCGTTTTTCACCCGCCGCAAGACCTGCGGCAAAGGTGACGGCATGCCCCTCGGCAATGCCAACGTCAAAGAAGCGATCGGGATACGCCGTACGGAAAGGCTCCAGGCCCGTGCCGCAGCTCATTGCTGCGGTGATGGCACAGATACGGTCATCGGTGGCAGCAAGATCGCACAGTGCCTTGCCAAATATTGCAGAAAAGTTATCCCCCGTGCGCTGACATCCCGCAGGCGAGAGCGCATGATACGTGTTTGGATCCTGTTCGGCAGGGGCATAGCCCTTGCCCTTCTTGGTTTTCAAGTGCAGGATCACGCAACCGCCGATTTTGCGCGCATGCGCAAGGCAATCCTCAATGTTTTCCACATCTTGTCCTTCAACGGGACCGAGATAGCGGATACCCATATGCTCAAACAGGTTGTCGCGGTAGACAAGGCGCTTGAGCAAGTGCTTGATTCCACGCAACAGCAGATAGATCGGCTTGCCGATAAGGGGCACGTGGCGCAGTGCGCTTGAGGTGAATTCCTTGATCTTCAGATATTTATGCGAGCTGCGGATCTTACCGAGATGCCGCGCCAGCTGCCCCGTATTGGGGGATATTGACATTTCGTTTTCGTTGATAACAATGATTAAGCGAAGGGTGGGGTCGCAGTTGTTCAGCGCCTCATAGGAAAGCCCACCCGTCAGTGCGCCGTCTCCAACCACTGCCACGGTATAGGCATCGCTTCCCTTCATTTTCTCGGCACGCGCAAGCCCGAGCGCCGCCGAAATGGCGGTGGAGCTGTGCCCCGCACCGAAGGGATCGTGCTCGCTTTCCGACCGCTTGGTGAAGCCCGAAAGTCCGCCCACGGTGCGCAGAGAGTCAAACTGCTCTTTTCTTCCTGTCAGCAGCTTGTGGATATAGCTTTGATGTCCCACGTCAAACAAAATGTGGTCGCGGGGGGAATCAAACACACGGTGCAGGGCGAGAGTCAGCTCAACCACACCGAGATTTGAGGCAAGGTGTCCGCCGTTTTCACTCACGCGGTATACGAGGTAATCGCGCATCTCGGAAGCAAGCAGAGGGATATCCTTTTTCGGCATTGCCTTCAGATCGGCGGGGGAGTTGATCGCGCCAAGCAACGGCCATTTTTCAAAATTCTCCAAGACGCTCACCCCTTTCCCTGTCAAAATGCGATAGATTTATATTAGTATAACATAAAAACAAGCATTTGAAAAGGGGGAAAATAAAAAACCTATTTCAAGCTTCGCACCCCTTGTAAAAAGCGAGAAATGGAATGCCTGACGACATCCGCGAGCTCGCCGCACCAACAAAGAAAGGGGAGTGCATTGGTGCTCCCCTTTCTTTGTTGGTGCGTGTAGCCGATTCATATACTAACCGCATCTTACTTGTTGGAAAAGACGTCCATGATATGGGTGCAATTTATGATCTTTTCCGCGATCTGTCCTTTAGAAAAATAATAATGGTTGGCAGCCTCGTAGCCAATCGCCGCGTTTTGATTCATTAGTATCAGCATCTGCTCGGCGATATAGCGCTCATCCCTTGCTGCCTCTACGGCATCGGCACACCTGCCCTCGTCTCTCGCTCTTATAAACCGTATTTGATTGAGGGAAGAACGGAACAAGCAAAAAGTTGCCTTTGCCATCAGGGTGCCCTCGCTCTCTTTCTCAGGAAGCAGATTTAAGCCGATCTCCCATTCCTTACAAAGCTTAGAAAGCTGTTCTTCAAAAACATCGACAGGGTATATTCCTCTCCATTTCTCCAGATCATCGTAAGCAAAGCAGGTCATCGTTGCATGGTATCCCGTCGGCTCTTCAAACAACAGATTAGAAGGACCCGCGTTTTGCGGACCGTTATACAGAACGCCTATATGGAAAGGAAACTCCCGAAACGCCTTGACGAATTGCTGCTCTGCCCGACACAGTGCATCATCCTCAAAAACAGGGTTGCATCTTTCATAAAAATACTTTGCCGCTGCGGCAATGTTGCGACAAGGATAACCGCCAAGCGTCCAACTGAGCAGCAAATGCCGAACACCCTCATATTGAAGCTTTTGCATATGCTCCTCAATAGAGGGAGAAACCGGTATGGCAGGAACGGTAGATGCTTCCCAGGTGGTATTGATTTGCACCTTTGCGCCAACCTCCAAGCCGCATTCCCTTGCCAATTTCCACTCTTTTTGCGCAAGCGCTCCCGGACCGAGAATACTCATCGAATAATCAATCACGTTCGCTTTTACTCCGCCAATTTCAAACGGAATATCCAGCTCGCTTTGCGATAGTAGTATGATCCCCTTGGGAAGCCTTTTGATGATTTCCTCGCTGTGCTCATCCCATCCCCAGCTCCACGCAAACACCCTGACATCAGCGCTTACGCGGCGCGCTCCCTCCAAAATGCAGCCCAACAGCTCAGAGATAACCTCGCCAACACTGCGCGTTTTACATCTCGGGCAAAGGCAGGGCTTGCTCTTACCATCCGAATGAGAATAGCAGTTGGTCAAATTTTCCGATCGCGTGATCGTAAAAAAGCCACCCAGCAGAGGAACCGCCCTGCAAATTGACTCGATTGAATCCTTCAGATAATCCTGCACTGCCGCCGTTGATGTACAAAGGCAACCGGAATTACCCCTTACATGTCCGCGAATGTCGGGATGGCTGTCAAAAAAGCCGATCGGCATATAGCGCGGCTCGTTGATATAAAGATATAACTTGATGCCGTATCGATCCAATCGCTCGGTCAGCGCTCGCATTCTTTGCAAGCGCTCCTCATATCCCGCCGAAACGGCTGGATCAAACGGAAACACGGTAAGCTGTGAAAGAATGCCCTGTGTCCATATGCCATTGATACCAAGCTGCTGATATGCTTTTAACTGCTCATCCGGCAAAAATTCCTCGCTGTCGATATCGAACGCGTGCTGATACAAGCCGGAAAAGGCGTAGATAATACGAGTTACAAAGCGCTCCTCACCCGCAAAGGACATAGACGGAACGTGATAGACAAACTCGAACGGGCGCTTTCCGGAAAAATCAAGCGAAGACATCATTTCTTTGATCTGCTGTGTTCTTTGCTTTTCTTCATCGTTAAGCTCGCGCCACACAACTTTTTCACAACGGGGCTTGTCCGATAGCTTGACATGCAGAAAATCCTCGTCACGCATAAGCAAGGCAAGTGTTTGTTCATCCATATCAAGCAGCTCTAATAATTGTTCATACGGCAAAATGTGCCACATTCTGCGAATGATCGTAATATATCCCTTTTTCAGCCAGGAATTACCCGGGGCGTAATCCGGCAAGCCCATATCCCTTGCGGCTTGCCGGACACGTTCAACATCGGTTCTCAAAATTTCAGCGATCTTTTCCATCGGCACGTATTCGCACGCCCGAAAAATAAAGGCCTGATGCCTTGTGGGAAAATGCGGCAACCGGATTGCATCCTCACCAAGCGACGGCAATGAATAACGCATCTGTAACACCCCCGTTTTCAGGCTTAATTATAGCACGTCCTATCGCGAAATGCAACTGCTTTTATCCTCTAAAAATTAAATCTAAAGTGCAGAATATGAGAGCCAAACAGCGACTGTTGAGAAACGAAAAGCGAGGGTCGCTCCGCCGTCTGAGATCTGCAAAGCAAAGAAAGAAGGAACGACAGGGAAAGCACGGCATCAACAAAAAAGACAGGCACCCAATTGGATGCCTGTCTTTTTTGTGGCTAGTGTGGTCAATTTAGATGCATCTGCCAAAATGCGAAAATTCAGTAAATTCAATGGTTTCAGCTTATTTTTTGCAAAGTTGCAACTCGCTTTCTGTATCTTATTCCCCTGTTGTTTCCATTTTGCGTGTGACCGAAATAGATGCACGATCAATACCTCAAGCGCGCACCATACTGATTTTCCTTAGCGATTTGAAACAGC
>JBGVCY010000012.1:0-9340 GCA_045119135.1 Eubacteriales bacterium
TAGTCGGTTACTTTTTCTACTCCTTGTGAAAATAAGCGGCGGCGCCACGCGCCGCCGCTTGATTCTTTATTATTGTGCAAGAAGCTTTTCAACAGTTGCGATACGAACGGCAACCGTGAAAACGCGCATTGCTGCCACCAGATCCTCAACCGGGGGGAAGGTGGGCGACAGACGGATGTTGCTATCATCGGGATCCTTGCGGTAAGGATAGGTGGCACCAACGTTAGTCAGCACCACGCCCGCCTCACGACAAAGCTCGAAGGCGCGCTTAGCGCAGCCGGGCATCGTGTAAAAGCTGATAAAGTAGCCGCCGCGGGGCGAGGTCCAACGGGCGATATCTGCCGTTTCGAGATCCTCGGCAAGCACGCGCTCGACTGCCTCAAACTTGGGGCGGATGAGATCGGCAAGCTTTTTCATATGCTCCATGACATTGGCGGCGTTCTTAAAGTAGCGCACGTGACGGATCTGATTGATTTTGTCGTGACCGATGGTCTGCGCGCCCATAATGCCCTTGATCTGCTTCAGATTGTTCTCGCTTGCGGCAAGAATGGCAACACCCGATCCGGGGATCGAAATCTTCGAGGTAGAGGCGAAGTAGAAGACCATATCCTCGCGTCCCGTTTTGCGACACTCGGCAAAGATGTCAAGCAGAGTATCTCTTCCCTCTTCGTAAATGTCGTGGATCGCGTAAGCGTTATCCCAGAAGATACGGAAGTCGGGTGCGGCAGGCGTCAATGCGGCAAGGCGGCGCACGGTCTCATCGGAATAGGTGATGCCGTCGGGGTTCGAATACTTGGGGTTACACCAGATACCCTTGACCTGCGGATCGTTGTTGACAAGCGCTTCAACCGCATCCATATCGGGACCCGTGGGGGTCATTTTAATATTGATCATTTCAATGCCGAGCGATTCGCACACGCCGAAGTGACGGTCATAGCCGGGAACAGGGCAAAGAAACTTTACCTTCTCCTCACGGCACCAGGGGCGGGGGCTGCCCACCACACCGTAAAGCATGGCACGTGCCACGGCATCGTACATCAGATTCAGCGAAGAGTTGCCACCCACCAGAATATAGCTTTCGGGCAGATCAAGCAGATCGGCAAACAGTTTTTTCACCTCGGGGATACCGTCAAGAATACCGTAGTTGCGGTAATCCACGCCCTTTTCGGAGCGGCAGTCCTCAGCGGTAATGCAGGAGAACATATCATTGAGAAGGTCTACCTGCTTGAAGGAAGGCTTGCCGCGCGAGAGGTCAAGCGAAAGACCCTTTGCACAGTAAGCGCGATATTGCTCGGTCAGCTGAGAAAGCTCGGCACGCAGCTGCTCTGCCGACATGTTTTGATACTTCATACAAACTCCTATCTGCCCACTCGGGCACTTGAAATTCCGCCATTTTCGCAGAACAGAAAGCACAATCTTGCAAAAAATGCGGCAAACTGTAAGGATTATAGCATATTTTTGCAAGAATTGCAAGACAAAATCGCAAAAATAATCAATTTATTCCTGTTTCTCCCAAAAGCGGTGCAACCGTTCGGCAAGAGAAGCGGCATCGCCCGCCGCCGTCAAGCTTTGCCAATGCGCTGGGTACAGGTGCAGATACGGCTCCTCGGCATAACGACTGTCGATCAGAACCACCACACCGCGATCCTCTTCGCGACGGATCACGCGGCCCGCCGCCTGCAGGACACGGTTCATACCGGGAAAGGTATAGGCGTAATCGTATCCGTGCTCACATTTATTCTCGTAATAATCGCGCAGAATATTGCGTTCGTTGGAAAGCCCCGGAATGCCCGTGCCGACCACCACCACGCCAATCAGGCGGTTGCCGGGCAAATCGATTCCCTCGGAAAAACTGCCGCCGAGAATACAAAAGCCAACGCGAAGATATCCCTCATCCGCTTTGAAAAAGTCAAAAAATTCGGTCTGCTCGGCGGGGGTCATTCCCCTTCTTTGCACCAGGTGCGGCACATACGGATAGCGCGCTGTGAATTGCGCGGCCACCTTTTCCATATAGTCATAGGACGGGAAATACACCATATAATTCCCCGCCTTGGCGCTGACCGTAGCGGCAATCATCGAGGCGACGCGTTTATAGGATTTGTCGCGGTCCTCAAAGCGTGTGCTGACTCCCGGCACAACCGTGATGCAAAGGCGTTCAGGGTCATAGGGCGAGGGCAGTTGCAGCTTTTGCGCGTGCTTGCCGCCGCCCAGCACATCGGCAAAATAATCCAAGGGTGTGAAGGTTGCCGAAAACAGAATCGTTGAGCGTGCACGCCCCATTGCACTGTGCAGCACGCCGGAGGGGTCAAGGCAAAAGAGCTGTGCGGTGATCCTTCCCTCCAGCAATTCAAGATATGTCAGAAAGTGCCCATCGTAATATTCGGAAAGCATCACGTATCGGCGCAACTGTGAGGAAAGATCGGCAAGCGCATCCGCCATTGCGTGCTCGGGTTGTGCCTTCAGAAAAGCATCCAGTTTGCCGCGCGTGATCTTGACAAGCTCGGCAAAATTCTCCAGAGGCGCACGGTTGATATAGTAGCCGTTTTCACTACCGTCATCCGACTTATGGCGATTTTCGGTGCAAAGCTCCGCCAAGCGACGGAAGCCTGTCAGAAAGCCGCCAAGAATTGCTTCAAGTGTGGCATCCGCATCGGCATCCACGCGAGCATAGACCGCCTCGAAGGGTGCAGCGGAAAGCCGCATGGAATACATATCGCGGGCGCGGTCGGGCAGGTTGTGTGCCTCGTCCACCAAAAACACGTAAGAGCCGCGCTCGCCCTCGTTTGCATCGAAATAGCGGCGCAGATACACATCGGGAGCAAAGGCATAGTTATAATCGCAAATGATGATCTCGCAGAATTCGGAAAGATCGAGCGAAAGCTCATAAGGGCAGACACGGTGCTTTTTCGCCATATCCAACACAGTACCGCGTGGAAATCCGTTTGCCAGTGAAAGCAGTTCAAAAACAGCCTGCGGCGCACGGTCATAATAACCGCGTGCAAAGGGGCAAAGCTCGGGATTGCAGCGCGACACACTGCCCGCGCGGCATCCCCCTTCGCAAATGCACATCTGCTCTTTGGCGTGCAACACCACGGTGCGCAGGCGCGCGCCTGCTGAAAACAACTTTCCCGCGGCGGCATACGCCTCGCGGCGCGTGCTGGCTTTGGGGGTCAGATAAAAAATGCGGTCGCAAATCCCCTCACCCAGCGCTTTGACCGCGGGGTAAAGAGTAGACATTGTTTTTCCGATGCCCGTAGGCGCCTCGGCGAACAGCCGTTGCCCCTTGCGGATGGCGCGAAAGGCAGTCTCGGCAAGCTCGCTCTGCCCTTCTCGCGGATTCGGATACGGGAAACCAATCTCGCGCACTGAGGGGATGCGTTCCTCGCGGCGTAGCTTTTCCTGTGCGGCATAGGGGGCAATACGGGCAAGCAAGGACACATAGAAGCCATACAGCTCATCAGCGCTTGCCTCGCTGACACGGTCACGAACCTCGCCGCTTTTCGGGTCGACCGATCGGATCCGCATCGCCACGCGCGGCAGG
Source organism: Eubacteriales bacterium (assembly GCA_045119135.1). Lineage (GTDB taxonomy): Bacteria > Bacillota > Clostridia > Oscillospirales > CAG-272 > Firm-07. Next base: position 3,542 of record JBGVCY010000012.1, read on the forward strand.
TGCTTTGCCTCGGCAAGGAAATAGGCGTAGCAGCGCAGGCGCGAATAGGCATCGTCACGCGGCGAATAGCCTTCCTTGACCTCTTCTACCGTCACTCTTCCCTCTTCGGTAAGAACGGCATCGGCAACCCCCTCTACGGTATAAGAAATGCCCTCATACAGTGTGGTGTTACAGAGTGGCACATCACATGCGCAATTTTCGCGCTTTTCGATACCGTTACGGGACTTTTTAGCGATAGATCTCACACGGCGGGGACGGCGTGCATCCAAGTGCCCGCTTTGATGCGCCAGCGCACAAAGCTCGGCAACAGACAGCTCAAGCGCGGCTGTGTCGGTGTTATAACGCAACGCGATCCCCCCTTTTGATAAGATATCATTATTGTAACATAAGATATAAATAAAGTCAACCAAAGCAATTACCATATTTTTAGGGGTAGCCCAAACACGGCAAAATGATTATAATGTATATGAAAGGCGGTGGCTTTATGGAATGGATACGCATCAGCGATAACAAGCTGAAGATTATGCTGACCGCAGAGGACGCACGCCGCTATGCTTTGAACTGTGAGAGCGCTGACTGTGCCGAAAGCCTGACGCGCGAAGCGTTTCGCGCGATCTTAACCGACGTGCGTGCAGAAAGCGGATTTGATGCATCGGACGAAAAAATATATATACAGATGTACCCTTCAAAAGAAGGGGGATGTGAGCTGTTTGTCACCCGTATGGGTCTGCTGACCGAGGGGGAAAACACACGGGCTCCCGAAAAGAAAAAGGCGGTAAAACGCATACCGTTACCGTGCAAACGAAGCAAAGCATTTCTGTTTGACGAACTTGAGCACCTGCTGGCACTTTGTCGGCGACTGTTGGCACACGGCTACATAGGCGAAAGCACAGTCTGGCGTGAGGAGGGTGGCGATTGGTGGCTGATTCTGATTGAAAGCGCCACTGCCAGCACGTGCCAAGACTACCAATTCATCAACGAATACGGCAGAATGTTCCGTGGAGAAGATGTACAGATATTTCTCTCGGAGCACGGCAAGTGTATTTGTCCGCAAAATGCCGTTGCGACCCTTGCAATGTTATAAAAAAAGAGCCCCGTAGGGCTCTTTTTGCTATTTTTTATTTGTTGGGCCAAGCCTCGTCGTCGCAGAAGACGGTGACATCATGGTGCAGGTGCAGAAGCGTTACAGGGCAACGGGTGTCAACCACATCCCCTGCAAGCAAAGCAGCAAGTGCATCTCTCTTAGCGGCGCCGTTGATCAGCAGCATAATGCGGCGTGCGGCAAAAATAGTGCCAATACCCATCGTCAGCGCGTACTTCGGAACCTCATCCTCAGAGGTAAAGAAGCGAGCGTTTGCACGGATGGTCTCTTTGGCAAGAGGGGTAACGTGGGTTGCGGTCAGCAGACTGTCAGCAGGCTCATTGAAGCCGATGTGACCGTTGGGACCAACACCCAGCAGCTGCAGGTCAGCATAGCCAAACGAAGCAACCTTCTTTTCGTATGCGGCAGCCTCAGCCTCAAGATCCTCTGCCTTGCCGTTGGGAACGTAGGTATTTGCAGGATCGATATTGACGTGATCAAACAGATTCTGCTGCATAAAGTAGCGATAGCTCTGCGGATGATCGCCGGCAAGACCGCAATACTCGTCAAGGTTGACGGTGGTTACCTTGGAAAAATCAAGGTTTCCTGCCTTGCATTCGCGGATCAGCTCGGCATACATACCAACGGGGGTAGAACCGGTAGCAAGACCCAGCACCGAATCGGGTTTGTTTTTGATCTGCTCTGCCATCATACGGGCAGCGGCGGCGGACATTTCTTCATAAGTTTTGCAACGAACGATCTTCATGTTTCAACACCTCGCAAAAAATTTTGTTTCATCGTTTTAATTATACTGCATATTTTCTTCTTTGGCAAGACTTTTTTCGCTTTTTCTTATCCGATTACAGGATAAGTATTGCGCGGTGCGACAAAATTTGCTATAATAATAGCAACATCTTTTCTTTTCGGGAGGAAGCTATGGATCTTGAGCTTTTACATAAAACCTGTGCCGAGTGTACCGCCTGCCCTCTTGCCGCCACACGTACCAACTGCGTATTCGGAACGGGCAGTCCTACGGCAGATCTGATGTTTGTGGGGGAGGCTCCCGGCGAGCAGGAGGATCTTTCTGGCATCCCCTTTGTAGGTCGTGCAGGGCAGCTGCTTGATAAATTCTTGGCGGCTGTAGATATCCCGCGCGAGGAGGTTTACATTGCCAATATTCTGAAGTGCCGCCCGCCGCAAAACCGCGATCCCCTACCCGCTGAGGAGGATGCCTGCATCGGCTACCTGCGCGAGCAGGTGCGCCTGATCCGCCCCAAGGTGATCGTTTGCCTTGGTCGCGTTTCGGCAATGCGCCTGATCAAGCCCGATTTCCGCATCACCAAGGAGCACGGCGAATGGTTTGAAAAGGGCGATTTTCTGATGACCGCAGTTTATCACCCCGCTTATCTGTTGCGCGATCCCCGCAAAAAAGAAGACATGCTGACCGATATGAAACGCATCCGCGCAAAATTGGACGAGTTAAAATAAAAAAAGCCTGCAAGCAACGCTTGCAGGCTTTTTTCAGGATCTTTTTTTACGGCGTACAAAGAGCGACAAAAGTGCCTTTCCCGAAAATGGAATCAACGGATACAGATAGCTGTGTCCCCCATTGACTGTGCGATTGGTAACGATCAGCAGAAGCGAAAGCACCGTTCCGGCGATGAAGCCCCACAATCCCAAAAAGGCAACCAACGTCAGAAGAATCATGCGCAAAAACTTCAGTGCATATCCAAGCTCACAGCTTGTCTGCGTAAAGTTTGCAATAGCAACAAATGCCATATACAGGATCACCTCGGGGATCAGCCATCCCGCACTGACAGCAAACTCACCAAGGATTAGCGCACCCACGACCGATAGCGAATTGGCAAGCATATCAGGGGTATTCATCGATGCCATGCGCAATCCGTCTATCACAAATTCGGCAAGTATCAGCTGTAAATAGACGGGCATTTCCCCGCGATTTTCAGGAATCGTGAACGCCAGCCACTGCGGTACCAGCTCAGGATTGGTAACGCCAAGGTACCACAACGGTGTGAGAAAGAGCGTCAACCAGAACACAATATGGCGTACCGCTCGCAGATACGTGCCCGTCAAAGGCGGCAGATAGAAATCGTTGCTTTCCTGCAAAAAATCGAAGATTGAGGTGGGCAGGATCATTGCCGAGGGTGAGTTATCGATCAGAACGATCACGCTTCCCTCCAGCAGCTGTGCGGCGGCGGCATCGGGGCGCTCGGTATAGCGAATTTTTGGGAAAGGATTATACCATCTTGTGTGGATCAGTGTTTCGGCAAGCGACTGATGCCCCATCGAAATCGCATCTGTTTTCAGTGTCGATATTTTATCGGTAATATATTTCACCAGCTTCGGGTCCGCGCGGTCGCTCATATAGGACACCACGATGTCGCTTTTCGATGCCTTCCCTACCGTCATATACTGCATCGTAAGCGCAACGTCGCGGATGCGACGGCGAATCAGCGCGGTATTGAAAATCAGCGTTTCCACAAATCCGTCACGCGGACCGCGCATCACGCGGTCGTTTTCGGGCTCCGCCGTTTCGCGTGCGGGATAAGTCCGCGCATCAATAATCATCGCCTCACTGCCAAAGCTGGTACCCAGCATCAAAGTGGCGCCGGATAACACCATTTGCAGCATCGTCTCCTCGTTTTCGGTGACATCACACTCGACATACGGCATGTTTTCTTCCAAAAACGCCCCGGCACTTTCGGGCATTTTCTTGAGCGACAGCAGATAGATAAACAGCTTTTGCATTGCGCCATCCTTAATCAAACCGTCAATATAAAACAGCGTGATCTCCCCGTCCCCTATCTTCAGCACCTTTTTGATGATATCAAAGTTTTTCGCCACACAAAGCTTTTCCTCAAAGTGATGCACCCTTTCGGCATACTGTTTCAACAATTCGTACATAGACACCCTCCCATCATAGCAATGGTAAGTATGCCCCGAAAAGAAAATATTATGAAAAAAGCCCGCCGAAGCGGGCTTTTTGATCGATTAAAGAATGATAAACTCGGGCAGACCGTTTTTGTAAGCGGGAGCCGCCTCGCCTGCGATCAGAGGCAACAGATACTCAGCGCACGCCTTGGTAACGTGATTGCCGCGCGCGTTGATGAACTCGGCAGGAACCTCTTTGATCTGATTGGCGATCAGCGACACGTCGCTGTGGCCGATCGTGACACGGTAGGGGTTGGTGGATTCGCGCAGAATGGTCATCATCTCGCGGGTAACACCCTCGGATGCAGCCTTCACAGCGGCTCTGCCAACCATCACCGATTCAGCAAGGTCGGTAGCGGATGCCAGATGTGCGGCACAGCGCTGGGGAAGATTGAGCTCGATCGAGCGCACCTTGCAGCCGATCTCGTTCTTTACGGCGTGCTCAAGTGCCTTGCCCGTACCGGAGAGCTGCTTGTGGCCAAACGCATCGACAGAGGCAATACCGAAGCCCTCGCAAACGTAGGTGCCATCGGCAAAGCGGATACCCTCGGAAACCGCGATCACCACATTGGGATGCTTTGCAAGCGCGGTGCGCAGATCCTCAAAGAATTCGTCCTTCGAGAAGGCGCGCTCGGGCAGATAGATCATATCGGGTACCAGTCCGTCAACAGCAAGCGGAATACCTGCGGCGGCGGTCAGCCAACCGGCATCACGGCCCATAATTTCCACAATGGTAACAGCAGGAGTCGTGTATACGGCACAGTCGCGAATGATTTCCTGCAGGGTAACTGCGATATACTTGGCAGCAGAGCCAAAGCCGGGGGTGTGGTCGGTCACGATCAGGTCGTTATCAATGGTCTTCGGCACGCCCATAATGCACATTTCGTAATCATGCTCCTTGGTGTATGCCGAAAGCTTAGCAACGGTATCCATCGAATCGTTGCCGCCGATGTAGAAGAAGTAGCGAATGTCGTTCTTTTTGAAGATCGAAAGCAGCTTTTCGTAAACGGCATCGTCCTCGCCAAGCTTCGGCAGCTTTTTGCGGCAGGAGCCAAGTGCTGCGGCGGGCGTATGCTCAAGCGCCTTGATCTTTTCTTCGCTGTCAAAGAAGGCGGTCAGGTCGATCAGGCGTTCTTCAAGAAGGCCCTGCACACCGTTACGCATACCGTAAAGGGTGTGGATCGCGCCGTCACCCACATTTTCCTTCACGCCGCGGATCACACCTGCAAGCGTGGCATTGATAGCGGCAGTGGGACCACCCGACTGACCGACAACTGCATTTCCGATTAACTTTTTCATAGTAAAAACCTCTTTCGGTATTCATTATACAGTTTCAGTATACCAAACTGTGAAAAGATTGTCAATTGTATTATGTTCTTTTTTTATTGTAAAATCAGCCACCGTTATTCTTGACACAATTTCTCTTTTTTCGCCGTCATTCGGGACAAGCGACCTTGCATATAATCGGGCGGAGGTGATCTGTTTGTTTTCTATGCTGTTATCCCTTTTGCTGAATGCCGTGCATCTATTGCTGGGCATTGGCACGCCGCAAAGCTTTCCCCCTCCCCTTTCGGGCGACGAGGAAAAGGAGGCGTTTTCCGCTATGGTAAACGGAGATATGCAGGCGCGGGAAAAGCTGATCTTGCACAACCTGCGCCTTGTTTCACACATCGTACGAAAATATTATGGAACAGCCAAGAATCAAGAGGACCTGATATCGATCGGCACCATCGGACTTGTAAAGGCGGTAGATAGCTTTAACCCCA
>JBGVCY010000013.1:0-35164 GCA_045119135.1 Eubacteriales bacterium
TTCCCGAGGGCGATTACGGCGCACTTTCGATAACGTCGGACACGGGTGACGTGGAAATTCCCAAGGACTTTCATTTTGCAAGCATTGATATTTCGGAAGACACGGGAGACGTAACCAATTACGCTTCCGCCGCGGAATCTATAAAAATCAAAACAAGCACGGGCGACATCTGTGTGAAAAACGTATCCGCGGGCTCGCTTGACCTGACGGCTTCTACGGGCGATATGACCGTTTCGGGCGTGACCTGCGAGGGTGACGTTTCGGTAGACGTGTCCACGGGAAAGGTATACCTGACCGATATCACGTGCAAGAATGTGACCTCGGACGGAAGTACCGGTAATATTTCCTTGAAAAACGTGATTGCCGAAGAAAAAATTTCGATTGAAAGAAGCACGGGTGACGTGAATTTTGAACGCTCGGATGCCGCCGAAATCTTTGTGGAGACTGATACGGGTGAGGTTGAGGGGAGCCTGTGCTCCGAAAAGGTGTTTGTTGTCAACACCGATACGGGTGACATCGACGTTCCGAATTCCATTACGGGCGGCAGATGTGAGATCACCACCGACACGGGCGATATCAAAATAACAATCCACTGATCGAAAAACCGCTCAGCCGCGCGAGGGCAAAAAGCTCTGCGCGGCTTTTCCGTTTTCCACTTGCCAAGCGCGCGGCGGTATGATATAATGATTTCGGCACATACTATCCAAAAAAGATCGGAGGAGATCAAAATGAAATACGTGTGCGAGATTTGCGGTTGGATCTATGACGAGGCAGAGGGTTATCCCGAGGATGGCATTGCCCCCGGCACCAAATTTGAGGATCTGCCCGACGATTTCTCTTGCCCGCTGTGCGGTGTCGGCAAGGTGAATTTCGCAAAGGAATAACCGCAAAGCCGTGCTCCCGCCTGCGGCGGGGGCACGGCACATCAGACAAAGGAGCATTCCATGCAAATGGTACTACTGACCGCCCTTGGTGTGGGCGGTGCAACGATAATCGGTGCCCTGATCGGTTTTATTTTCAAGGGTGCGTCCCACAAATTTTCTGACATTGTTCTGTCCTTTGCCGCGGGCGTTATGCTGGCGGCGGCGGTGCTGGGACTGATCATCCCCTCACTGGAATACGGCGGAGCATATAAGCTTCTGATTACCGTGGCGGGCGTATTTGCGGGCGCAATATGCCTGAATTTGATGGATAAGCTCGTCCCCCACCTACATAAAATGGCGGGAATTGAGGTCGAATCGCATCATAATGCCAATGTCAGCCGCGTGCTGCTGTTTGTTTCTGCCATTGCCATTCACAACCTGCCCGAGGGCATTGCCGCGGGCGTGGGCTTTGGCTCGGGCAACACCGCCGAGGCACTGCTGATCGCGGGCGGCATTGCCCTGCAGAACATTCCCGAGGGTATGGTGATCATCGGCCCGATGCTGGCGGCAGGCGTGAAGCCCTCTCGCACCCTGTTGCTTGCCATGGCAACGGGACTGGTTGAGGTGGTGGGCACTCTGATCGGCTATTTTGCTGTCAGTGTAGCTTCTGCCATTCTTCCCTTTGCCCTTGCCTTTGCGGGCGGCACGATGCTGTACGTCATCAGTGACGAGATGATTCCCGAAACCCACGCAGGCGGCGAGCAGCGCGGTGCGACCTATGCCCTGCTGGTTGGCTTTTGCGTAATGCTTATTTCGGACGTACTGCTTGGATAAAAAAAGATGCGGCTTGCGCCGCATCTTTTTTTTGATTACATATTCTTGAATTGGTTGAAATCGTTGCTGTCGTTGCCGCCGTTGTTGCCGCCGTCGTGGTGGGGTGCCGGGCTGGCTACGGGAGCATCTGCCTTCAGGTTATATGCCATAGCAAGCTGATTGGTGTTCTTCAACAGGATATGCATTGCCACAAAGGGGCCGATGCCGCAAAGAATGGTGCCGACAAGATACCACAGCACGATGGTGGTACCGTTTTCCTGCAGCGTGATGCCGTATTTGGGGGCATTTGCCTGCAAACGGTTGCCGATCTTGTATTCCCAATACAGCGAGTAAAAGCCGCAGGTGATGAAGGAAAGCAGAATATATGCAAGCAGACCGCCGGTCTTCTGACCATCGCCCTCGCACATTTCGTTTACGTCGTCTGCCAGCTTGTAAATGAAGTAGTAAGCGTAGATGCCGCAGGTGATGATGGTCAGCAGAATGTACATCACAAGCGAGCGGTCGGTTTTGATTTTTCTCATAGTCAATCTCCTTTAGTGTTATTATCATCAAACGCGGCACACCGCATTTAACTTCGAAAATGATTGACGATCCGCGCGGGCAGCGAATCCTGCGGTGCAAAGCGGACCACACTGCCATCGCCCCACAGCAGCCGTACGAGATACACCGCCAAAAACGCGGCGATCAGCAGGTACAACAGTGCTTTGAAGGCGCGCCGCTTTCCTTTTACGTGCAGCAGAAGCAACGCCACCGCCGCGAAGGGCAGCACGCACCACAGCGGGTGAAAATGAAACGCCGCCGCAACATCAAAGCGAAGGGCGTGAAGCACTGCCCGTGTCATACCGCACCCGGGGCAGGATACCCCCGTGAACCATTTGATGGGGCAAGTGATCTGCAACAAATGCAGCATAAGGCAATATAGTGCCAGCGCCAGCACCAGCGGCAGATAGGGTTTGCATATTTGAAATAATTTTTTCATATCAGATCCTCGATTTTATTATACGGCACGCCCCTTTCTTTGTCAAGCGCATTTTGATGAGATTGTTTTGCTATCTAACGAATTGTTACAGTTTAGTCACTTGTTTTTTTCTATATAAGATGATATAATAATATATTAGTCACTACTTCTAAAATGTTCGCCGATGGCGGCAACAGGAAAGGAATGCTATGCTGAAAAAACTGCTTGGCTGTGTGCGGGAATACAAAAAGCCGACGATCTTGACGCTCATCTTCATCACGGGCGAATCGATCATCGAAACACTGATTCCCTTCATCACCGCCGACCTTGTCAACAAAATCAAAGCGGGCGAGACGCTGAAAAACGTGATTCTGACGGGCGTTTTGCTTGCCGTTATGGCGTGCGTATCGCTTGCCTGCGGCGCCATTGCGGCGCTGTGCTGCTCGCGTGCCTCGTCGGGCTTTGCCAAAAACCTCAGACACGATCTTTACGACAAGATCGGCTCGTTCTCGTTCTCGAACGTGGATAAATTCTCCAGCTCGTCACTGGTTACGCGTATGACCACCGACGTGCAGAACGTGCAGATGTCTTATATGATGATCATCCGCACCGCGATCCGCAGTCCTCTGATGCTGATCTTTTCGATCGTGATGTCCTTTATCATGGGCGGCAAGCTGGCGCTGATGTTTGTGGTCATCATCCCCGTGCTGGTAACGGGTCTTCTGCTGATCGCACGCAAGGCAATGCCCGCCTTCCGCCGCGTCTTCCGCAAATACGACCGCCTGAATGAATCGATCGAGGAGAACGTCCGCGCCATGCGCGTGGTCAAGGGCTTCTCGCGCGAAGGATATGAAAAAGAGAAATTCGGCGCCGCCGCTGAGGATATCAGCGCCGACTTCACGCACGCCGAGCGCCTGGTGGCGTGGAACCGCCCCATTATGCAGATCTGTCTGTACTTCAATATGATCTTTGTGCTGTTGGTTGGCTCGCGCATGGCAATCATGGGCGAGAGCGGCGTGGACGTGGGTCAGCTCTCCGCCATGCTTACTTACGGTATGCAGGTACTGATGTCACTGATGATGCTGTCGATGATCTATGTCATCATCACCATGTCGGTGGAATCGATGAAGCGTATCTGCGAGGTGCTTGACGAGGAGTCCTCGATCAAGAATCCCGAAAGCCCCGTAATGGCGGTTGCCGACGGCTCGATCGACTTCAACGGCGTGAACTTCAAGTATTCTGAAAAGGCAAAGCGCTATGCCCTCTCGAACGTTGACCTGCACATCAAAAGCGGTATGACCGTGGGTGTTATCGGCGGTACAGGCTCGGGCAAGACCTCGTTCGTGCAGCTGATTCCCCGTCTTTACGACGTGACCGAGGGTAGCGTATGCGTTGGCGGCATGGACGTGCGCCGCTATGACCTTGATACCCTGCGCGGCGCGGTTGCGATGGTACTGCAGAAGAATCTGCTGTTCTCGGGCACCATCAAGGAAAACCTGCGCTGGGGCAACCCCGATGCCACCGACGAGGAGCTGATCGAGGCGTGCCGACTGGCACAGGCACACGACTTTGTCTCTTCCTTCCCCCAGGGCTATGACACCTATATCGAGCAGGGCGGCACCAACGTATCGGGCGGTCAGAAGCAGCGCCTTTGCATTGCACGCGCCCTCTTGAAGCGCCCCAAGATCCTGATTCTGGACGACTCGACCAGCGCGGTTGACACCAAGACGGATGCTCTGATTCGTGCGGGCTTCCGTGCCTATATCCCCGAAACCACCAAGATCATTATCGCACAGCGCGTGGCATCCGTTGAGGATGCCGACCTCATCCTTGTGATGGAGAACGGCGCGATCGTGGCGGCAGGCAAGCACGACGACCTGCTGGCAAATTGCGACATCTACCGCGAGATCCACGATCAGCAAACCAGAGGAGGTGACGAGGCATGAGCAAGAAACCGCAAATGAAGCGCCCCAAGGCAAGTCCCCGCGTACTTGGCCGCGTACTGAAAATGCTGTTTTCCTATTACCCCGTACTGATGCCCATCACCATTGTGTGCATCCTTGTCTCCGCCGTCACCGCGGCAATGCCTGCCATTTTTATGCAGCAGGTGTTTGAGGAGATCACAAAATGGCAGGGTCTTGGCAATTGGAGCGACGCCGCCGCGGCAATCGTTCCCAAGGTGATGTTGCTGGCAACCTTCTATGTCATTTCGCTTATCGCCATCATTCTGCAGACACAGCTGATGGCAATCATCACACAGGGCTTCCTTTGCAAGCTGCGCCGCACCATGTTCGACAAGATGCAATCGCTGCCCATCCGTTATTTCGACACCCACAAGCACGGCGATATCATGAGCCACTATACCAACGATATCGATGCCCTGCGCGAGCTGGTTTCCCAGGCGCTGCCGTCGCTGCTCAACTCAGTGGTCATTCTGCTGTCGGTCTTCTGTGTCATGCTCTATTTCAGTGTTTGGATGACACTGGTACTGCTGGTCGGCGTAGTGGTTATGGTCTTTGCTTCCAAAAAGATCGGCGGCGGCTCAGCAAAATACTTCATCCGCCAGCAAAAGGCAATGGGCAAAGCCGAGGGCTTTGTGCAGGAAATGATGAACGGTCAGAAGGTCATCAAGGTCTTCAGCCATGAAGAGGCCTCTGCCGCCGATTTCGAGGTCATCAACAACGAGCTGTTTGCGGATAGCGCTCGCGCGCACGCATACGCCAACACGCTCGGCCCCATCATCGGTAATATCGGCAACATCCTTTACGTCATTATGGCGGTGGTCGGCGGTATCTTCTGCCTTTCCAGCGCCACCATCCCCAATCTTTCGATTCTCGGCACCTTCCCCGTGTTCAATATCACCATCGTGGTCCCCTTCCTCAATATGGCAAAGCAATTTACGGGCAACGTCAACCAGGCATCGCAGCAGATCAACGCGGTGGTTATGGGTATGGCGGGCGGCTCGCGCCTGTTCTCGCTGATGGACGAGGAGCCCGAGGCTGACGACGGCTACGTGACCTTGGTTTACGTTGAGGAGGATGAGAACGGCAATCTCCGTGAAACCGAACAGCGCACAGGCAAATGGGCATGGCGCCACCCCCATCAGGCGGATGGCACCGTCACCTACACCCCCTTGCGCGGTCATATTCTGCTGGATAGCGTTGACTTTGGCTATGTCGAGGATAAGCAGGTGCTTTACGACGTCAGCGTTTACGCCGAGCCCGGTCAGAAGGTGGCATTCGTCGGCGCTACGGGCGCGGGAAAAACCACCATCACCAACCTCATCAACCGTTTTTACGACATTGCCGACGGCAAGATCCGCTACGACGGTATCAACATCAACAAGATCCGCAAGAGCGACCTGCGCCGCTCGCTGGGTCTGGTGCTACAGGAGACCAACCTGTTTACGGGCACGGTGATGGAGAACATTCGTTACGGCAGATTGGATGCCACCGACGAGGAATGTATCGCCGCCGCACGCCTTGCGGGCGCGGATGATTTCATCACCCGTTTGCCGCAGGGCTATGATACCGAGCTGTCAAACAACGGCGCGAACCTGTCGCAGGGGCAGCGCCAGCTGATCGCCATTGCGCGCGCCGCCGTTGCCGACCCGCCGGTGATGATCATGGACGAGGCAACCTCGTCGATCGATACCCGCACCGAGGCGATCGTACAGCGCGGTATGGATAAGCTGATGGAAGGTCGCACGGTCTTTGTGATCGCGCACCGCCTGTCAACGGTAATGAACTCCGACGTGATTATGGTGCTTGACCACGGTCGCATCATCGAGCGTGGCAACCACGACAAGCTGATCGCCGAAAAGGGCGTTTACTACCGCCTTTACACCGGCGCATTCGAGCTGGAATAACACAAAAAGGGATCCGCCTATGGCGGATCCCTTTTTGATACGCCCATTTTACATTTTTCTCAACTTTTTGTGAAAACGCGCCGATGTTTTTGTGAAATATCACGGCTTGTGACTTGACAAAACCCGAAAATGAGGTATAATGGAATTGTAAATACATGCAAAGGAGATATTATCCCATGGCAAAAATTCTGATTAGCCCCAGCAAATATGTGCAGGGCGCAGGCGAAATGAAAAAGCTGTATTCCTATGCGAAAAATTATGGCAAAAAGGCGTTGGTGCTGATCACCGCGTCGGGCTATAAACGCATCGGCACCACCGTTGAATCCAGCTTCAAGGGTGAGGATTTTGAGCTGGTATTCGATTACTTCAACGGCGAATGCTCGAAGAGCGAGATCAATCGCCTGATCGAGATCGTAAAGGCGAAGGGCTGTGATGTCGTCATCGGCATCGGCGGCGGCAAGATCCTTGATACCTCGAAGGCTGTGGCACACCTGTGCTCGCTGCCCGTACTGATCTGCCCCACCATTGCTTCTACCGATGCACCCTGCTCGGCTCTGTCGGTGATCTACACCGACGACGGCGTGTTTGAGGAATACTTCTTCCTGCCCGCTAACCCCAACATGGTGCTGATGGATACCGAAATCATCGCCAAATCCCCTGCTCGCCTCACGGTTTCGGGCATGGGTGATGCGCTTGCCACCTATTTTGAGGCGCGCGCCGTTGCCGCCAAGGATGCAGGCACCTGCGCGGGCGGCAAGGTCACCATGGCAGCAATGGCGCTGGCAAAGCTCTGCTTTGACACCCTGATGGAAGAGGGCGTTAAGGCAAAGGTTGCCCTTGAGGCTGGCGCTTGCACCGAGGCTGTGGAAAAGGTGATCGAGGCAAACACCCTGCTTTCGGGCATCGGCTTTGAAAGCGGCGGTCTTGCAGGCTGTCACGCCATCCACAACGGTCTTACCGTGCTTGAGGAATGCCACCATATGTACCACGGCGAAAAGGTTGCCTTTGGTGTGCTGACCCAGCTGGTGCTGGAAAATGCCCCCGCCGAGGATCTGGAAAGCATCATCGGCTTCTGCATTGAGGTAGGTCTGCCCGTAACCTTTGCAGAGCTTGGCATCACCGATCCCACCGACGAAAAGCTGATGGCAGTTGCCACCGCGGCTTGCGCCGAGACCGATACCCTGCACAATATGCCCTTTGAGGTAACCCCCGAAAAGGTCTGCGCGGCCCTGAAGGCTGCCGATGCCTACGGCCGTTACTTCCTTGGCGAATAAGCAAAACAAAAAGACCGCCCACGGGCGGTCTTTTTTTATTCCGCCTCGGCGCGGACGCGGGCGGCGGTTTCGCGAAGGTGAAGCTCGTAAAAGATCTTCACCATATTGATAAATTTCATCGTCAGCTTGCCATCCTCCAGCACGCAGCGATAGATGTGGTCGCCGCTCTGTATTTCCAGGTGCTTACCCGGCTTGAAGGGCAACGATGCGAAATCGTGGATGGGGATCTTGATATCGACCTCGGCATTATGTACCATACCGATCAGGCGGAAATCGGTTTTCGACAGCGTGATCGCGCCGTGGCCCACGTCAACAAAGCGGTGCTTTTCGTAATCGATCATCTGGAAGCGCGCCACCGACGAAAGGTTTTCCTCAAGGCCCTTTTCGATCTTTACCTTCAGATCGTCATAGATCATACGGCTCCAATCCGAAACGTAGCGGATCTCCTTGCCCACGCCACGCTCGTTGTGCAGGAAGGCGTATTTGTCGCTGACCTCTTCAAAGCCGCACTTTTCACAGTAAATGGTGTTCTTTCCCTTCACGCACATGGAAAATTCCTTTTTGCAGTGCGGACACTGGTACAGTACGTTCTGAAGCCCCTCAATATGATCGCCGTTCTTGTACTTGACCAACAGCTCTTCCTGCTCGCGGTAGGCGTCAAACAGCAGTGCTTCCTCGCCGCGGGCGCGGATCTCGTCATTGGAAAGGGTTTGCAGCTCCTCTTTCGAGAAGAGCTTGTAAATATCCATATAGGTCTTGCCCGGGCGCAAGCCCTTTGCCCACTTGGGCATAGCGAAATAGGTGCCCTTGGTGCGTGCCACATAGATATCTGCGCGGATCCATTTGAGGAACTGATAGGTGGCGGGCGGAATGGGGGTGGAAACGCCGTCCTCGCACATCAGCCCCGCGGGATAGATCACCAGCACGCGACCGGCATCGATCACCGCCTTCATTTTTTTGATGTCGGAAAGTGTTGTCTGAAACTGCTGCTTCGGGATCACACCCACGCGGCTCATAACGCCCTTAACGGGCAGCGTGTTATAAAAGGACTGGCTGACCACAAAGGTCATCGGGGTGGCGGTGGCGCCGATCAGATTGACGAAATCGTAAGCCGCCTCGTGATTGGCGATGATGACAAAGGGTCCTTTTTTGCGCTTGACCTCGTTGCGCAGGAACTTGCGCTTGAAGGTAAACTTTGCCACAAACCAGCACACCGCCTGTGCCAGACGGTAGAAAAAGATATTTTGCTTTGGCGCTCTTGACTTTTTCTTCAATGGGATTCCTCCTTTCCACTCAAAAGATCGTCATTGTGTCACGGGAGATTGCGCAAGCGCGCGTACAGTTATTTATATTTTAGCATATTTTGTAACACATTGCAAGGCGTTTTGTCACAGAAAGGCGTATACGGTATGCAAAAGAAAAAAACCCTCCGCCGTGGCGGAGAGTTTTTTATTCAACACTTGGCACTTGCCTTGCGGGCGCGAAGGGCGCGGCAGACAAGCACAACGGTTTCGATTACAAAGAAGGCGATCAGCAACAGAAGGCACATGGAGACCAGCCATCTGCGAAGCTTTGCATCCCCCCACGGGGTCATCAGGCAAGGGATTCCAAGCAGGATCGCGTATATCCAATCCAGGCGCGTGGGGCGCTCCTTGTTCAGCAGCAAAAACAGCGGTGCGAGGAAAAAGCCCCAGGTATAAAGCGCCGAAAAGGCGGGATAGGCGTTCATCACGGCAACGCCCATTGCAAAGACCTTATAGCGCTCCTTCTGCACGAAAACGCCGACAAGGAAGGTGGGCAGGATCAGTGCAAAGGGCAGGATATCGATCACCTTTTTCAGCCCCTCGACAGCGTACGGGAAGAGATCCTTTACCCAAAAGGCGTGCTGGGACGAGGAGAAGGAGCTGGTGTTCTGATAGATCCAGAGGAAGCATTGCGGTCCCCCGAAGAAAAAGGCGGGCAGCACCAGCAACAGCAAGCCGTAAACGGCGGCACGCACGGCATCCTTATAGCGCTTGTCGATCAGAAGCGGAAGACCGAGAATGGCGGGATACAGCTTGATGGAAAAAGCGAAGGCAAGTGCCAGTAGCGACAGCTCGCGCTGTGTCTTGTTTTCGCTATCGTAATAAAACGTGTAATACAGAACGGCGATCACCGACCAAAGGATGATGTTGCCGCGCTCCATTGCATACAGCACGGGGTAGGAAAACAGCACCGCGCCCGCAAGAGCAAAGCGCATTTTATTGCCGCTTTTATATTGACGGTAACAAATGACAAGCATCAGCAGCACGGGAATGCCAAGGTAAAACAGAAGCGCGCAGATCGCCGAGGGGTACTGCACCCAATACTGACGGTCGACGAACGTGGTGTTCAGATAAGCCTCGGGCATAAAGCGCGAGAAGAACAGCATCACAAGATTTGCCATGGGCGGATAGATGACATGCCGCTCGGTATACACGCCTGTGCCCTGTGCCACGTCGCGCACCGAGTTGTAGAAATCCATCAAAAAGTCGTCGCCCTCCAGCATAAAGGAACGCAATACGGCACCCGAGCCGCCAATGATGATATACAACAAATAGTAAATCAGCGCCGCACCCGAAAGTGTAACGAATGCCGCCGCAATTTTATGCTCCAGATAAAAGGATTTGATCTGATGGAAGATACCGTTTGCGGTATTTTTGATATCCAGCTTTTTCATGCCACACTCCTTTGAAACGGTCCTTTTCATTATTCTACCATAAAAGCCGTAAAAATACAAGTCGTATGATAAATTTAAAAAAGCCGCAGACGTCTGCGGCTTTTTTTAAATATTCAGCGTTTGCAATACAGTACGGGGGCAATCGGGTTTTCATCCGCCAGCGGATCGGCACCGTTTGCCGCCGCAAAGATGGTCTTGACCACCTCCAGCATACCGCGCGCCGCGCACAGCTGTGTGGGCGCATCGCCAAGAAAGCCGTCGGTGATATGGCGGTGATAGCGGAAGGCGGTCTCGTATTGCGGGAAACGGTGCGAGATATCGCCGTATTTCTCGTCAAACATCCACAGCTCACGCGAGAGGATCTCACCCGTCTTTTTGCGTACCGTTACGGGGGTTTTTTGCTTGGCGCGGCGATCGGGCAGCGCAAGGATTTCGGCAACGGCGTGCAGATAGGTGTTCGATGCGTGCGACACGCCCGCCAGCAACACGAAGCCATCCTCGTCATACAGCTTGCCGTAGCAGCTGTTTGCCGCCGTGGGCTGCACCACGCTTGCCTCATCGGCAGCGAACGCCTCGGCACGGGCGCGGTCGCCGAAAATAGCCATCGAATGGGTGGGGTTTTCGGTGCGGAGCGCGCGGGAATCCGATGCGGCGATACAGGTAAAGGCACCCAGATTGCTCTCGCCCCGCGTAAGATCCAGCGTGGGGCAATCC
This sequence comes from Eubacteriales bacterium, assembly GCA_045119135.1. Classification (GTDB taxonomy): domain Bacteria; phylum Bacillota; class Clostridia; order Oscillospirales; family CAG-272; genus Firm-07. The sequence goes on from JBGVCY010000013.1 coordinate 11,210, forward strand.
TTGCCAAGGTTATCCCACGTGTGGGTGGGCACGCAAAACAGTCCTCCCTTTGCCGTAAAGTATTCGATCAGGGCATCCAGCAGCCCTTCTCCGCCGCCCTCTACGGTTCCGATGGCGCGCAGAGAGGAATGCATCAGCACCACACGATCCTGCGGCGCGCCCATCGCCCGCAGCTGTTCAAAAATATCCTGTTTGGTATACATTTCGTTTCCTTTCAGAAAGCAAAACCGCCCCGACGGGGCGGTTTTATCAATCGTTCCACAGTACGATCTCGCCCGTGGCAAGCGTTTTTTTCATATCGATGATGCGCTGATTCGAGGAGCCGCGAAAGCGAAGCGTGATATCCTTCAGCTCGCTGACAAAGCGACCGTCCACCAGCACGTCGATGAGGGATAGCATCTCGTCAGTCACCTCACAGCGGGGGTGAGAGCCATCGACCAGCAGCTCGCGGTCAAGCGTAAAGCCCGAGAAGCACCAAATGCTTTTATCGGGACATTCGGCGCGCACGCGGTGCAAAAACGGCACCAACGCCCGTTGGTTTTCGGGTTCAAACGGCTCACCGCCAAGCAACGTCAGACCGTTGATATAGTAGGGCTGCAGCGAGGCGATAATCTCGTCCTCAACCTCGCGCGTAAAGGGCTTGCCAAAGCAAAAATCCCAGGTTTGCGGTTGGAAGCAATCCTTGCAATGATTGGTGCATCCCGAAACGAAGAGGGTGGTTCTGACACCCTCTCCGTTTGCGATATCGCACGTTTTGATCTCGCCGTAATACATCGCTTACAGATGGAGCACGCGCTCTTTGATTTCCTGCGTTCTGCCCTGGTTCCAATATTGGGTACCGATATAGCCGCAGGTACGGCGGGCAACGTTCATCTTGCTCTGGTCGGTGTTGCCGCAGTTGGGGCATTTCCAAACCAGCTTGCCGTCATCCTCAACGATCTGAATTTCGCCGTCGAAGCCACATTCCTGGCAGTAGTCGGATTTGGTGTTCAGCTCGGCGTACATGATGTTGTCATAGATGAACTTCATCACCTGCAGTACAGCTTCAAGATTCTGCTGCATATTGGGCACCTCGACATAGCTGATCGCGCCACCGGGCGAGAGCGCCTGGAACTGCGATTCGAACGCGAGCTTGGTGAAGGCATCGACCTCTTCGGAAACGTGGATGTGATAGCTGTTGGTGATATAGCCCTTGTCGTTGATGCCGGGCACAATGCCAAAGCGCTTCTGCAGGCACTTGGCAAATTTGTAGGTGGTGGATTCAAGAGGCGTGCCGTACAAACTGAAGTCGATATTGTGCTCGGCTTTCCAGCGCTTGCAAGCATCGTTCATATACTGCATCACCTGCAGGGCGAAGGGCGTTGCGCTGGGGTCGGTGTGGCTCTTGCCCGTCATATACTTCACACACTCGTAAAGACCTGCGTAGCCAAGCGAGATGGTAGAGTAACCGCCAAAGAGCAGCTTATCGATGGGCTCGCCCTTCTCAAGGCGGGCAAGTGCACCGTGCTGCCACAGAATGGGCGCGGCATCCGAAAGGGTGCCCTTCAATCTCTCGTGACGGCACAGCAGTGCTCGGTGGCAAAGCTCAAGACGGTCGTTGAAGATGGTCCAGAACTTTTCAATATTGCCGCCCGAGGAAAGCGCAACGTCCACCAGGTTGATGGTAACAACGCCCTGATTGAAGCGGCCGTAATACTTCGGCTTGCCGTTCTCGTCAAGGTAGGTGGTCAGGAAGCTGCGGCAACCCATACAGGTGTAGCACTGACCCTCACCGTTGGCATCGACCTTCAGCTCCTTCATCTTCTTTTCGGAGATGTAGTCGGGCACCATACGGCGTGCGGTGCATTTTGCCGCCAGCTTGGTAAGGTAGTAATAGGGAGAATCCTCGTGGATGTTCTGCTCCTCCAGCACGTAGATCAGCTTGGGGAACGCGGGGGTAACGTAAACGCCCGCCTCGTTCTTCACGCCGCGATAGCGCTGCAGAAGGGTCTCCTCGATGATGATGGCAAGGTCCTTCTTCTCCTGCTCGCTCTTGGCTTCGCCCAAGTACATAAACACGGTAACAAAGGGTGCCTGACCGTTGGTGGTCAGCAGGGTGACGACCTGATACTGAATGGTCTGCACGCCGCGGCTGATTTCCTCGCGCAGGCGCTTCTCTACCATTTCGGTAAACTTTTCCTCGGTGACAACGGCGCCTGCATCGGCAAGCTCCTCGCGCAGGGCCTTGGTGATCTTTTCACGGCTGACCTGCACGAAGGGTGCAAGATGCGTCAGCGAAATGCTCTGACCGCCGTACTGGTTGCTTGCCACCTGAGCGATGATCTGCGTGGCGATGTTGCAGGCGGTGGAAAAGCTGTGCGGGCGCTCGATCATTGTGCCCGAGATCACCGTGCCGTTCTGCAGCATATCCTCAAGGTTGACAAGGTCGCAGTTGTGCATATGCTGGGCATAGTAATCGGAATCGTGGAAGTGGATGATGCCTGCCTTGTGCGCCTCGACGATCTCCTGCGGCAGCAGAAGACGCTCGGTAAGGTCGCGGCTGACCTCGCCCGCCATATAGTCGCGCTGTACGCTGTTCACGGTGGGGTTCTTGTTGGCATTTTCCTGCTTGGCTTCCTCGTTGCAGCACTCGATCAGGCTGAGGATGCGCTCGTCGGTGGTGTTCGACTGACGAACCAGGTTTCTCGTGTAGCGATAGGTGATATATTTTTTGGCAACCTCGTATGCACCGTGCGCCATGATCTGGCGCTCGACAAGGTCCTGGATCTCCTCTACGCCAGGGGCGCGGTTCATGCGGATGCAGGCAAGCTCAACTGCCTCGGAAATACGCTTGATCTGCATGGGGGTCATGCGGGCTTCTTCTTCAACGGCTTCGTTCGCCTTGGTGATCGCCACCATGATTTTGGTAATGTCAAAGACGACCTCAGAGCCGTTTCTTTTAATGACTTTCATACTTCCTCCTTTTTTTGTGTCTTTGCGCCGTGCGCTGTTTGAATCTTTACATAATAATACCGCTTGTGGGGCAAGCGGTGTGGCATTAACTATTATACCATATCTTGTTCGAAAGTCAAGCACAAAACACAAGATATTGTATTTTTGACCTTTTACACAAAAATGACCCCGTAAAAATAGCATTATACCGAAAATGCACGAAATTCAAAAATTTTGTTGGAAAATCACGGCAGAAAATCTGTAATTTACTAAAACAAAAAAGGACGCCTAGGCGTCCTTTTTTCGATGTTGCCAAAGATAGCGCGCCGTACCTACCAGCGCCGACAGCAAGAGGATCGCGCTGGAAAGGGCTGCGGTGACGTTGCTGATGATCACGTCATACGCCAGCCACAAGCCGTTGGCAAGGAAGCTGACAGAACGGGTTACAGTGGGGCGGCGGCTGTAAAAGCCAATCACTGCCGCCATACTGCCAAGGGCGGGCAGGATGGCGTACCACCCCTCTTTGCCGCCAAAGAGCGAGATCAGAGGGGAGATCGCGGTAACGGCGAGGAAGAAATACAGCCACAGCACGCTTTTTGCGAATTTGCGTTTATCACGGTTATAAAACACCGTTTCCCTGCCCATTGCCACGAAATTGAGCATTGCGCCCGTGTAGCCGCCAAGGCAGAGCTGATTGAGCAGCCACAAAAAGTCTGAAATGAATTTAAAGACAAGAATGCGCTCGCGCTTGTTGCCAAGAAAGATGAAAAAGCCCTCGACAACGGCAACAAAGCCGATGCATTCGCCAATGATTTTCAAGGTCTCGCTGCTCATCGGATCACCACGTAACCGTATGCGCCGACGGTTTTACCCTCAAAGATCTTTTCGGTGTCGCTGAAGTTGCCCACGATGCGCGTGCCGTTCTCGTAGGTGGCAACCTCGATGCCATCCTCAAGCACGTCGTAGCGGCTCATATAGACAAGCTGCAAATCGGCAAGGCTCGCTTGCTCATCGGCTGCCTCGCGGATCTTCAAGACGCTTTGGCGCAGCTCCTCGTCAGTGCCGCAGCCAAGATCGCCGTCGCCCATCCAATTGACGCCCCAGCCCGAGCGGAATTTCGAATAGATATACATCGCCGCTTTGCCGCCGCGCATCACAAGCGTCAGGCGATCGGCGGGCATTTGCGCGGTGTAGTTAACGGTGATCGACAGCGGGTTATACAGCACCGTGCCGTGATATGCCACCTCAAAAACGGGCAGATAGCGATCGGCAAAGGCGATCTTCTCGGGTGCGTTACCGAACGCCACGTACAAGCCGAAGTCCAGGTCGCGCAGGGCGAAATCCATACAGCCCTCGGACGAGAAGCCGCCGAACAGTCCCTTGGTGTAGCGAATGTTCTGCTGTGCATACAGCACGCCGTTCGCGGTGCTTGAGGGATGCCCCGCCGCGTGGCAATCGTCGGGCTCGACGATGGAGATCACGTCGGTAAAGTGCAAGCCGTTCTCGCCATAAGCGGCAAGATGCGGCAGATCGCGCATCGCGTTCTTCAGCTGCTTTTCGGGGCAAACGTGGAAGGCAAGTCCCGCGCAGTGATGCCCCGTCTGGTTGCATTCGCCGTCGCGGTCAACCGCAATGTCATCCCAGGTAAAGCAGTCAGCCACGGGGTAAGCATCAATGGTGTTGGTGTGCGTGGAGATGCGGTAGCCGAGCGCCTTGACGTGCGCAATGGTTTTTCTCAGCCCCTCGTTGCCGCCAAGGCGCGGATCTGCGGGAAAGAGCTGGGGGTATCTGCCATCGTGACCGCTGCGGTTCCAGCCCACCAGCTGTAGCTCGACGCCCTCGACACTCTGGCGCTTCAGCTCATCGGCAAGGTCGCGCACGCGGGCAAAGTCGCACGCTACATGCATCGGCGGCTCGTTCTCCTCGGTCTGCACCCATACGGGCGATGGGCTTTGCTTCCAGCCCATACGGATGCGCACCACGGGATATTTGCGCGCATACTCCACCGCGGGGCGGCGGCATTTTTCGGCAAGGGGCACCAGCTCGTCGCGCGAAAGGCGCAGCTCGCGCTCGGCGCGTGCCATATCGTTATAATCGGCATCCGCGGCAAGCGGAAGGATTTCCAGACGGATATCGTCATAAACCTTATCGTGAACGGTAAAATCAACAAGGGGGCATACCGTATAGACGTTATCCTTGACCGTTCCCTCGTAGCTGTAGTGGTAGTTGCGCTCAACGCGCACCACGCAGCAAAAATCTTCCTTTTTAATACCGTACCAGGACATCACGGGGCTTTCATAGCTGTAATTCACATCCGCGCGGGGCGTGAAAAAGGTCTGTATCTCGCCCAGCATACCGATGTTGCGGGGCAGGATCCAATAGCCCGCATCCCCCGCCTTGGCTCTGCCGAGTGCGGGCAGCACGCGCAGCTGCTTGGCGCGGAAAAAGGTTTCTTTTTTAAGGGTCAAAAGAAGGCGACCGTCCAGCTCCTCTACGGTGAAGGGATACCGCTTTCCCGTTTCATCTACGGCATAAAAGAGATCGTAGTTCATAAAGGGGTACTCCTTTTTTGTTTTTTCATCTTGATTATAGCAAGCCTTTGCGTTATAATATAGTCAAATTCCATAGCAAAACGTTCAAAAAATAAAGGTGATATGATGAACATACAGGATTGCAATCCCTATTTGCGCGTGGCTGCCATCCAGCCCGCGGTGCTTGAGGGGGGCGAGCCGCGCGCGGCTTACGACCACCGTTTGTTTTACATTCTCGACGGTACGGGTGAAATGGTGCTTGCGGGCAAAACGCTTGCCCTTGCGCCCGATACCCTGTTATTAATCGCGCCCCGCACCCCCTATCACTTTCGCGGCAAAATGCGTGTGGCGGTGTTCAATTTTGATCTCACGCGCAGTGCCTCGCACCGCACTGAGGCGATCTGCCCTCCCCCCGTTGCCTTGTTTGAAGAAGCGCTGCTGTTTGACACCACCCTCCTGAAGGATTACACCGCGCCGCTTGTGCGCCCGCAAAGCGCCGACCTGCGTGAGGATATTCTGCGCCTTGCGGATGGCTATGCCGAGGGCGATGCACACGCCGATGCGATGACCTCGGCACTGCTGAAGCAGCTGCTGGCAGAGCTGTATGCCGACAAGCGCCGCCAAAGTGCCACCGAACTGTTGATCGATCGGGTGCGCCGCCACATCCGCCTGTTTGCCACCGAGATTCAAAGCAACGAGGCACTGGCACAGCACTTTGGCTATCACCCCGTCTATCTTGCCACGCTTTTCCGCGAGCTGACGGGAAGCACCCTGCACCACGCGATCCTTGCCGAACGCGTGCGCGTGGCGCGCGAATACCTCGCGCGCACTAACCGCAGTATTGAGGAGATCGCCGCCGAAACGGGCTTTTCGACCCGCAACCACTTCTGCACAGTCTTCAAAACATTCACGGGGCTCTCGCCCCGCGCCTATCGCAACCATTTATAAAAAAGAGTCAGTACAAACGTACTGACTCTTTTCCTTATTTCACCTTCGGGAAGATCGCCACGCGCAGGCGGGTACCTGCATAGGGCACCAGCGTGACGCGGCATTTCTCGCCCACGTCGGCAGGCGCTACGCGCTCGGGCACGCGGGGGGTAAAGACACATTTGTGTCCGATCTTCTGCACGTAGCCCTTGCGGGGGTGCAAACGCTGCAAGCCGTTTTCGCTGTAACGCAGCTTCCAACGGGGCAGGCGGTAGGCGTTCAGCGTGATCGAAAGCCCTGCATCGCCCGTGCGCCAAGGCTCGTCGCCCGCGGCGCTTGCCACGAAGGTGGCATCGGCATCGGCGGCGTTCACGCCGAAGTTCCAATCGCTTTCGGCATACAGCGAATAATGCGGATATTTCTCATAGCCAAGAGCGCGCGCGCCATGGATCACAACACGTTCCTTCACGGGCAGCGCATACAGGAGCGCGCCTTTTTTGACACTGACACCCTTCGCGTTCTCGACAAAGCGGATCTCATCGGTAAACGAAATCGTCACCACGTCACCCTGTTTGAAGGTACAGTTCAGCTGGATCAACCCCTTTTTCGCCTTTTCGCTGACCGCCTCACCGTTCACGGTGACGGTATGCGAGGTCGCCCACGCGGGCACGCGGAGCGTCAGGGTAAACTGCACGGGCGCCTCGGGCGAAATTTCAAAGCGCACGGTATTTTCAAAGGGATAGACGGTCTTTTCCTCGATCTTCACGTGCGTGCCATTTGCCACAAAATCAACGGCGGTGGGCACGTACAGGGCGGCAAACGCCTCGTTTTCGCCAAGCAACCACGCGCGTGCGGCAAGGTTGGGCATAAAGCGATGCACGTTGCCCGCGCAGCAGCCGCCGAACGCCTCACCGGGCGCATAGGAGTGCCAGCCGGGCCAGCCGCGATAGAAGATGACGTGGTTCGAGAAATCGTCGGAGATCACCTGGTTGGGGCAGGAGAAATATTGGTTGCCGGTGAAATCGTCGTCCACCGAGCCCAGACCCGCGTTGAAAACGGCATCCTCGATGCGGTCGCCGTATTTGGGATCGCCCGTGATCATGTAGAGGTAGCCCAGTGCCCACGTGAGGTCCGACACGTCGCAGGTTTCGTGCATCGCGTGGCTGTTTTCGTTACCGTTGAGGTACTCGGTCGAGCTATTGACACCGTCGATCAGCATCTGGTCGCGGTAAAGCTTTTCAAAGGCGCCTACCGCCGCCTTCTTGTAAATTTCCTTACCCGTATACAGATACAGAATGGCGGGCAGCTTGCAGATCTCGCAATAGGTTACGCCGTGGTTGCGGCAGACCTTGCGGTTCGCCAGCATACCGGGGATCGTCACGTCGCGCATCTCCTCGGCAGGGCGTGCGTTGGTGTCATCCTGGAAGATCTCGTTAAATACGGCATAGGATTCCTCTGCCATATCAAGGAAACGCTTGTCCCCCGTCTGTCCGTAGATCCACAGCGCAATCTCGATATCGGCAATATCGCGCACGTACAGCACGGGGAAATAATCCTTTTGCTTTTCAAACACATCCTTGAGCGGCACGCGCAGGAAGTGCTTTTTCAGCGCCTCAAGAATGCTTTCGTCCTTGGTGGCGGTGTAAAGCGCCATGAGAGCGCGGAAGTAGACCGCGTGCGACCACACAAGGCCGTCCTTGAGGAAATCGGGACCCAGATAGCCGTCGGCATCGGCGTTCTCAATAACGGGATAAATTTTGGATTTTGCCTTTTCAATCAGATTCTCGCAGTCGGCAAGATAGCCTGCACGCACCATGGCATCGATCCAATAGCCCGTCTGCTCAAAGGGCACCCACGCATCGTCGGGCGAGAACATACCGCCAAGGAAATAACCGCCCTTCAGCTTTTCCTTGGTCATCTCGGGGTTGCCCCAATAATGCCCTGCAAAGGGCTCTTGAACCCGATCGATCTCACCCGTATAGTTTTCCGCCTGCATCTTGAGGTAGCGCTCTACCCAGCCGCGGGCACGGATGCTGTCAAGATCAAACTCTCTGTACATATTTCTTCTCCTTTTCAAGAAGTTTCTAAAAAAAGTATAGCACGGCGCGGCAGTCTGTGCTATAATATATTTAGCAAAAAATATCATATTTTTACGATTGAGGTGATTATTATCTACGGACGTGCCGAAGCGCCCTTCACGATAGACGGCATCAAAAGCTGGGTGGAATGTCTTGACGTACAGATCGACGCTCCGTCTGAGGAGGGGCAGATCTCCTACCATTATCACGATTATATCGAAATTTTATACGCGCTTTCGCCCGGTGCAACGGTCTGGATCAACGGCGAGGGGTATCGCTTTTTGCCGGGCGATCTTGCCGTGATCAACTCTACCGTGCCCCATACCGTGACCTATCAGAATAAGACCAATTACATTTGTATCAAATTTTTACCAAAGATTCTTTATTCTGATGAGCAATCGGTCTTTGAATTCAAATACGCACTCCCCTTCTTGTTTGAAAATTCCAATCAAAAGCTGTTCCGCGCCGACGAGATCGCGCACGCCGATCTTCACGCGCTGCTGAGCGAATGTATGGGGGAATGGGTGGCAAAGCAGATCGGCTTTGAGCTGGTGATCCGCGCGAATCTTTTGAAAATTTTCGCGGGCATTCTGCGCCATCTGCGCGAGAAGGGCGCGCTGCTGCCCGAGGCACAGCCCTCGGATGCCATCAAACGCGCCGTCGCCTTTATCGGCGAGCAGTATCGCACCGCCAGCGAGCGCGAGGTCGCGCGCGCGGCGGGCATCAGCTATAACCACTTCTCCGCCACCTTCAAGCGGCAGATGGGCTGCAGCTTTAACGCCTATGTCACGGCACTGAAGATGCGCGAGGCGGAGCGCCTTCTGATCTCGACCGATGCAAGCATCACCGAGATCTCATCCGCCCTCGGCTTTTCCACCACCAGCCACTTCATTGCCCGCTTCAAGAAGGAGCGCCATATCACCCCGAAGCAGTTCCGCAAAGCCATCCTTCTTTCAAAATAAAAAAGCATCACCCACTGACGGGTGATGCTTTTTTAATCGATCGTTATCGCTTTGAATTTTGAAGGGGCGTAGCCGCAAACTGCTTTAAAGCATTTGGAAAAATACAACGGGTCCTCATATCCCACCGCGTGTGCCACCTCTAAAACGCTGCGATATTCGCCGCTTTCCAGCATCAGCATCGCCTGCCTGATGCGGCGCTCAATGATATATTGACGTGGCGGCATGCCAAAGCGCGCCACAAAAATCTGCCGAAACGCGGGCGGCGATAGCGCGCAGAGTGCATACAGAGTGGATACCTTCAGTTGAACATCAAACAGATGCGTTTCCAAATACGAAACGGCAGGCGCAATTTTTTTCAAGCGTTCAGACGTAATATATTCCCCCTGCCGAAGTCCTTCAAGATGAGAAAGCATTTTATAAAACAGTGAAACCATTTCATATCGGTCGGCAAGCCCTTGCTCGTGAGACCATATGCTCTCCATTTTCTCCATTAACAGCGCAATCTGGTCTCCGTTCAGTTGGGCAAACAAACGGGGCTCGGGCAAGCTGTCACAGCGTGCGTGAAAATTGATCAGCCGATAAGTGCCATCGACAACCCGCTTCAATGAATAGCTTTCCCCCTCGGGAATGTAGATCAGTGTCCCCGCCTTGTGAAGGATCCGCTTGCCGCGAAGCGTGTATTCACTTTCGCCGCTGATTTTATACACAAAGGTATGGGATTGCCGCCCCAACATCCTCATATGAAGACTGCTTTGCCCCGAGATCACTCCCACAATATCAATCTCTTTCATAAATTCCATGTGCTATCCCAGTCCCCTTTCCACCGTTCTCTGCGTTGATTGTATCACAAACGCTCTGCTTGCGTCAAGTTTTGTTTCAAAAACTCCATGCTTTTCTTTTTTTCCATTCACACAAAGCGCACGCTATCCTATAATAATGCTTAACAATAAAAAGGAGAGGAAACACATGCATCTCGTTGCACAGCAGCTGATCATCCTGTACCTGTTCATTCTGGCGGGTTGGCTGATCGGAAGAATCAAAAAGGAAAAGGCGGCGCACAGCGATATCTTATCCGTCTTATTGGTCAATCTCTTGTTACCCTGTAAGGTTTTTCGATCCTTTTCAAACAATTTCACGCCGTCTTACTTCAAAGAACGCTATCTGTTTTTGATTGCTTCCACGCTTCTGCTCGTCGTGCTGGTCGCTGCCGCTGTCCCTGTTTCGCGTCTGTTGACAAAGCAACCCTATGAGCGGAAAATCTATCGGTATTCGCTGGCGATCACCAATTACGCTTATCTCGGTTACGTGCTGATCGAGGCGGTGTTCGGCGAGGCGGTGCTGACCGATTTTATGTTCTTTGCCATCCCCTTCATCATATACACGTATTCCTTTGGATACGCCCTTTTGACGGGCAGCAAAAATCCGTGGAAACGCCTGCTGAATCCCACAACGGTTTCCATTATGTTGGGAATCGTTTGCGGTCTGACGGGCTTCACCCTGCCCTCGGCACTTGCTAACGCCGTATCCATCGCCTCGTCGTGCGTTGCCCCCGTCAGCATGCTTTTAACGGGACTGACGCTCGCTGCCTTTCAGGCGAAGGATCTCTTCTTGGATCTCAAAGCCTATCTGTTTGCCGCTATACGATTGGCGCTGATTCCAACCCTTGCAGTCCTCTTTTGCCGTCTGTGCGGCTTGCATGCCCTGTTGCCCATGATGCTGATCATCACCTGTATGCCCTGCGGTCTCAATACCATTGTGTTCCCCAAGCTGATCGGCGAGGATTGCCGTCTCGGCGCACGTCTTGCGCTGATCACACATCTGTTTGCATTTCCCGCACTGCTTTTCTGGATGACGATGCTGCAGTAAATGAAAGAGAGCGTAAATCTTTGATTTACGCTCTCTTTTTGTAGCCCTGTCGGGAGGGTTAATAAGGAAGGGAAACCAATGCCGTCCTTTTATTTGCTGTAAACGGCAATTCCCTTTCTCTTATGCTCGCTTTGATTATGAAGCTTATCAATGATTTTTCTTTTTTCGCTCGGAATTTCTTTGCCGCAAAGAACGGCATCAAGCTCAGCGTATGACACACCCATTTCACTCTCGTCGGTCTGACCGTCAAAGAGTGCCGCAGACGGAGCTTTTTCTATGATGCGCTTGGGGGCGTTCAGATAACGGAGAAATTCATAGATCTCGGTTACGGTCAAGTCGGAAATTGGATTAAAGTCATGAGCCCCGTCACCCCATTTTGTAAAATACCCAACGTAGGCCTCGCTACGGTTGCCCGTACCTGCCACAAGTCTGCTCTCGCTTGCCGCAACAGCGTACAACGTCAGCATACGGATACGGGGAGCCATGTTTGCAAGAGCGGCAGTATTCGTGACTGTTACCCCCTCCAATGCTTTCTGCTCGGCTTCCTTTACGGGTGTCAGGTCAACGGTTCTCGTTTCGATTCCGTATTGCTCGGCTACCGCCATTGCATCTACGGTATCCTCATCATAGTTGCGCTTTGACGTGCAAGGCATAATGATTCCAAGCGTATTATCACAAGCGGCTTTGCAAAGGATGCCAACGAGTGCCGAATCCTTTCCCCCGCTGTTTCCGTATACGATTCCCTTCGCCCCACTCTCGGCAAGAAGATTACGGATAAAGGCAACGCGATTTTCAAACTCTTCTTTATAATTTCTCATATGATTACTTCCTTTCAAGCAGCTCAACAAGACGGCGAGCTGCTTCTTTTGTATCCTCGGGACTGCCAAAGGTTGAAAAGCGGAAATACCCCTCTCCACATGCACCGAAGCCTTCCCCCGGCGTTCCCACGACCTGTATCTCGTTCAAAAGATAATCGAAGAATTCCCAGCTTCCCATGCCGTTCGGGCACTTCAACCAAATATACGGTGCGTTCTTACCGCCCGTGTACCAGATGCCGAGCCTATCAAGCGCTTCCATCAAGATCTTTGCATTGTTCTTGTAGATTTGAATGTTCGCCTTGATCTGTGCCTGACCTTCTGGCGTAAATACCGCTGCTCCGCCCTTTTGGATAATGTAAGAAACTCCGTTGGTCTTTGTCGTACGGTTGCGTACCCACATAGCGTTAAAATTCATACCGCAACGGTTCAGTGCTTTCGGAATCACGGTGTAACCGAGACGGGTCCCCGTAAAGCCTGCGGTTTTGGAAAGCGAACAGATCTCAATGGCACAAGTCTCTGCGCCGCCAAGCTCGAAGATGCTGTGCGGAAGCGTTTCGTCCTCGATAAACGCCTCGTATGCGGCGTCAAACAGAATGATCGAGCCGTTTTGATTTGCAAAGTCTACCCAAGCCTGAAGCTGATTTCTATTGAATACCGCTCCCGTAGGATTGTTTGGGGAGCAAATATACAGAATATCCGCCTTAAAGTTCTCACTCGGCTCAGGCAAAAAGCCATTTTCTTCCCCCGAGGCAAGATGAACGATTTCTCTGCCCGCAATGACGTTGGCATCTACGTAGGCGGGATATGCAGGTTCAATGACGAGTGCCGAGCTACTTCTATCGAACAGATCAAGAATATCTCCCAGCTCATCACTCGCGCCGCTTGACACAAACACTTCATCGGCATCAAGCTTTACACCACGTCCTCGATAGTAGCTTGCAATCGTCTCACGCAAAAACTGTGCCCCACATTCGGGCATATAGCCGTGAAACCTTTCTTTGCTCGCCTGATCGGCAACGCCTTCGTGAAGAGCCGTAATTACCGTGTCGCAAAGAGGCAAGGATACATCGCCGATTCCCATACGGTAAATATGCTTTTCGGGATTTGACTCCTGATATTTTCTTACCTTCTGCGCAACCCCCGCAAACAGATAGGATTCCTTTAAGTTTGCATAGTGCATATTAGGTGTAATCATTCTATCGTCTCTCCTTCATAAACAAATTCTGCGGGACCTGTCATAGTAACCTTGTTGTCGGGCGTGACGGTAATTTTCAATGTGCCACCGTCAAGATGAACCGAAATTGGCTCGCAAGATACGCAATACTTTTTCTTGACCGCCGCGGTTGCTGAAGCGCACGCACCTGTTCCACAAGCCATTGTCACGCCGCTTCCCCTCTCCCATACTCTCATGCGAAGCTCGCTGTTCCCAAGCACCTGAACAAATTCTACGTTTACACCATCCGGAAAGGCTTCGTGATGCTCGATTTTCGGTCCGAGCGTGGTGAGAGGTGCTTTTTCGATATCGTCAACAAAAATAACAGCGTGCGGATTGCCGACAGATACAGGCGTCAGAGCGACCGTTTCACCATCAACCGTTAACGTCATATCCTCTAACGGAACAGCCTGTCCCATATCTACGGTCACGCTTTTAACCTTACCGAAGCTGACGCCGAGCTCAAGTGCTTTGATCCCCGAAAGTGTCTCGATGGTCAGATTTCTTTTATCGGTATAGCCCTTATCATAAACGTATTTGCCGACACAGCGAATACCGTTTCCGCACATCTTGGCTTCACTTCCGTCCGCGTTAAAAATACGCATTTTGAAGTCGGCTGTCCCCGACGGAGAAATATAGATCATACCGTCCGATCCGGCACCGAAGTGCCGTTCGGAAAGCTTTGCTGATAATTCTTCGATATTGCTCGGAACCTCACCATACACATACAGATAATCGTTTCCGAGTCCGTGCATTTTCGTAAAATGCATCTCATCACTTCCTTTTTATTTTGCGTTAATGGTGGAGATTCCCATCGTAACCTCTTCCAGAACGTCAAGCAGCATTCTCACGGTATCGAGAGAGGTCAGCATCGTGATGTTATTCTGTGCTGCACAGCGACGGATGGCGACGCCGTCTCCGAAATGCTTGCCCGACAGAATTGCGCGGGTATTGATCACGTAGCTAACGTACCCTTGCCTGATAGAATCAATCACCTCTTCGCTGCCCTCGCTTGGCTTGTGACGGATCCTTGTGCGGATACCGTGTTCCTTTAAATACTGTCCTGTAAGCGTGGTGGCTTCGATATTAAAGCCCATATTATAAAATCTCTTCACAAGCGGAAGTGTCTCTGCCTTGTCCTCGTCTGCTACACTGACAACCACTGTTCCGTAATTGCGGAGTGTGAGTCCCGAGGCGATCATCGCCTTATACATGGCGCGGTGCAGCTTTTCGTCGTAGCCGATTGCTTCACCCGTAGATTTCATTTCGGGCGAAAGGTACGCATCCATACCGCGTAGCTTGGAAAAGGAGAAGGCGGGAGCCTTGACGTAATAACGGCTCTTTTCCTTCGGATAAAGGTCAAAGATCCCCTGCTCCGGAAGGGATACGCCGAGATTCACAAATGTTGCGATATCCGCAATACTGTATCCGGTTGCTTTGGACAGAAACGGAACCGTTCGTGAGGAGCGCGGATTGACCTCGATGATATATACGTCGTCGTGCTCGTCCACAATAAACTGAATGTTAAAGAGTCCTATAATACCGATACCAAGTCCAAGCTTTTCGGTATATTCGAGAATTTTTTTCTTGACCTTATCGGAGATGGAGAAGGTCGGATAGACACTGATCGAATCTCCCGAGTGAATACCCGTTCTCTCCACCAGCTCCATAATACCGGGGACAAACACGCGCTTGCCGTCGCAAATCGCATCGACCTCAACTTCTTTGCCGCGAATGTATTTGTCTACAAGCACGGGCTTATCCTCATCAATCTCAACAGCGGTTTTCAGATAGTTTCGGAGTGCCTCTTCTTTTGCAACGATCTGCATGGCTCTGCCGCCAAGAACAAAGCTTGGGCGAACAAGCACGGGATAGCCGATCTCTTCTGCTGCTCTGACGCCTGCCTCAATACTCGTTACCGCTCTGCCCTTGGGCTGAGGGATATGCAGCTCGGAAAGAAGCTTTTCGAAAGCATCTCGGTTCTCCGCCTTTTCAATCGCTTCACAGTCGGTTCCGATGATCTTCACGCCTCGCTGTGCAAGCGGCTCTGCCAGATTGATTGCGGTTTGACCGCCCAGCGTTGCGATCACGCCCACGGGCTTTTCAAGCTCAATCACGTTCATCACGTCCTCAACACACAGCGGCTCAAAATAAAGCTTGTCGGAGCAGGTGTAGTCCGTGGAAACGGTTTCGGGGTTGTTGTTGATAATGATTGCCTCGTAGCCTGCCGCCTTGATGGTCTGCACCGCATGAACGGTAGAATAATCAAACTCTACACCCTGACCGATGCGGATCGGACCAGATCCGAGCACGATAACCTTTTTCTTGCCGGACACCACAGATTCATTTTCTTCCTCATATGTGGAGTAAAAATACGGAATGTAGCTGTCGAACTCGGAGGCACAGGTATCGATCATTTTATAGACGGGGACAATGCCCGCCTTGCGGCGAAGCTTGTAAACCTCAAGCTCGCTCGTTTTCCAAAGCAACGCAATCTCCTTGTCAGAAAAACCCATTTTCTTTGCCCTGCGGAGTACGTCGATGTTGTTCTTGCTTGCTTTGATGATTTGCTCCTCATCAACGATATTCTTAAACTTACGAATAAAGAGCATATCGATAGCGGTTGCCGCTGCAATTCTGCCCGCATCACATCCGCGACGCAACAGCTCTGCAATCGCGTAAATGCGGTCGTCCGTGCCGATCCTGATATAATCAAACAGCTCTGATTCGTCGGTATTGTCGAACTTGCGGTGATGCAGGTGAAAAAGTCCGATTTCGAGTGAACGAATCGCTTTTAACAAGCTTTCTTCTATGGTTCTTCCGATGCTCATGACCTCACCCGTTGCTTTCATCTGCGTGGAAAGCGAATTGTTTGCATCGGCAAATTTATCAAACGGAAAACGCGGCATCTTCGTCACCACGTAATCAAGTGTAGGCTCGAAGGATGCGGGCGTATTGGCAATTCTGATTTCATCCAGTGTCATACCCACACCGATCTTTGCCGATACACGGGCAATCGGATAGCCGCTTGCCTTGGATGCGAGTGCCGAGGAACGGGAAACTCGGGGATTGACCTCGATGAGATAATATTGGAAGGAATATGGGTCGAGTGCAAATTGTACGTTACATCCGCCCTCGATTTTGAGTGCGCGAATGATTTTGAGTGCGCTGTCACGGAGCATATGATACTCTTTGTTGGTAAGCGTTTGTGAGGGGCAAACCACGATAGAGTCACCCGTATGAATGCCTACGGGATCGATATTCTCCATATTGCAGATGGTAATGGCGGTGTCGTTGTGATCGCGCATGACCTCGTACTCGATCTCCTTAAAGCCCTTGATGCTCTTTTCAATCAGAACTTGGTGCACGGGAGAAAGAGATAGCGCATTTTTCATCAGTGACACAAACTCATTTGCATTATCGGCAAAGCCACCACCCGTTCCGCCAAGAGTAAAGGCGGGACGAAGTACAACGGGATAGCCGATCTTCGCTGCGACGTCCAAGCCTTCCTCAATCGAATTTGCAATATCCGAAGGAAGAACAGGCTCGCCGAGACTCTGGCAAAGCTCCTTAAAAAGCTCTCTGTCCTCGGCACGCTCAATGGATTTACTGCTCGTTCCAAGAAGCTCTACACGGCATTCCTTAAGGATTCCCTTCTTTTCAAGCTGCATGGCAAGGTTCAGCCCCGTTTGACCACCAATGCCGGGCAGGATCGCATCGGGACGCTCATACCGAATGATCTTTGCGATGTATTCCAGCGTCAGCGGCTCCATATAGACTTTGTCCGCAATGGAGGTATCGGTCATAATCGTTGCAGGGTTGGAGTTGCACAGAACGACCTCATATCCTTCCTCCTTGAGAGCAAGACAAGCCTGCGTTCCCGCATAGTCAAACTCTGCCGCCTGACCGATGACGATAGGACCGGAGCCGATCACAAGAACTTTTTTAATATCGGTTCGCTTAGGCATCGTTCTTCTCCTCCTGCATGATTTCAATAAATTTATCGAACAGATATGCGCTGTCCTGCGGTCCGGGTGCACTTTCGGGATGATACTGCACGCTGAACACATGATCCTCTCGGCACTCGACACCCTCAATGGTGTTATCAAGAATATTGATGTGGGTGGGAACAAGCCTTGTTCCTTTTAAGCTTTCAGCATCAACTGCATAGGAATGGTTCTGCGAGGTGATCTCGATTTTGTTCGTTTGCAGGTTTCTGACCGGGTGATTGCCGCCCCTGTGTCCGAATTTCAGCTTATAGGTCTTTGCACCATAGGCAAGCGAGATAATCTGATGCCCAAGGCAGATTCCGAAAATAGGATATTTACCGCAAAGCGTTCCAATGGTTTCAATCACGGGCGGTACGTCGGTGGGGTCACCCGGACCGTTGGAAATAAAGATTCCATCCGGAGTCAAATGCTCGATCTCCTCTGCCGTCGTATCCCACGGTACGATGGTTACCGTACATCCTCGCTTATTCAGCGAGCGAACGATATTTTGCTTCATACCGCAGTCTATGGCAACGACGTGGAATTTTTCCTTTGGCACGCGGGAGTACCATATATTTTTACAGCTGACCTTTGATACCGCATCGGTGGGAATAGCGGACGTTCTCAATATCTCAATTCCCTTTTCTATCGGTGTATCGGCATCCGTAATCAGTGCTTTTCGCGATCCGAAATCACGAATGGAGCGCGTCAGCTTTCTCGTATCAATCCCCCATACACCCGGAATACCGTACTTCTTCATGATCTCATCCAATGTACAGGTGCTTCTGAAATTGGACGGTTCATCATTATATTCCCGAACGATCAGTGCGCCGATGGTCGGCGTGTTCGTTTCGTAATCATCATCGCAAATACCGTAGTTACCGATGAGGGGATAGGTCATCACCACGGCTTGATCGGTATAGGACGGATCGGACACGATCTCCTGATAGCCGACCATTGAAGTATTAAATACGATCTCACATACCTTATCCGAGGGATCTCCAAATCCGTATCCGTAATACTCCGCTCCATCCTCTAAGATGATTTTTCTGTTATACTTTTCTTCCATCATTGCTTCCCTCTTTCCGACAGCTTTTGTTCAAATCTGTCGCGTCTTACGTCGATTGGCACGCTCGTTGGGTAATCACCGCAAAAGCAAGCTCTGCAATAATCCTTTCCACCGGAAAGAGCATCCAATTCCGATACAGGCAGATAACCGAGACTGTCCGCACCGACTATCTCCGCGATTTCCTCTACCGAATGGTGACAGGCGATCAGATGCTCCTCTGAATCGATATCCGTGCCGTAATAGCAGGGGTGAAGAAAAGGCGGTGAGGATATTCTGATATGCACCTCAATAGCGCCCGCATCCCGCAGCAGCTTGACCACACGACCCATCGTATTTCCTCTGACGATGGAATCATCTACAAGTACGACTCGTTGACCGCGAACGGTTTCTTCAACCGCCGACAGCTTGATACGCACTCCGTCGATTCTCGCTCCCTGACCGGGAGAGATAAAGGTTCTGCCGATATACTTGTTCTTGATGAGCCCGATTCCGTATGGAATCCCCGATTCACGGCTAAAGCCGAGCGCTGCATCAAGTCCCGAATCGGGGGCGCCAATCACAATATCTGCATCCACAGGATGCTTCCTTGCAAGAATTTTGCCTGCTTCTACGCGAGAAGCATGAACCGAGATACCGTCAATCACGGAGTCGGGTCTTGCAAAATAAATGTATTCAAACACACATAGCTTTTTGCTTTTTTTGCCACAGTGCTCGCGCCTCGATTCCATTCCGTTCTTACCAAACACGACAATCTCGCCGGGCTCAATATCACGAACGAATTCCGCACCGACAGCACGAAGCGCGCAGGATTCGGATGCAATGACGTATAAGCCGTTACTCGTTTTGCCATAACAGAGGGGGCGAAAGCCGTAAGGGTCGCGGGCACAAATCAACTTTTGCGGTGACATCAGCACCAAGGAATAAGCACCGTCCAGTGTATTCATAGCCGCCGATACCGCCTCCTCGATCGAAGATGT
The DNA here is from genome assembly GCA_045119135.1 of Eubacteriales bacterium. Lineage (GTDB taxonomy): Bacteria > Bacillota > Clostridia > Oscillospirales > CAG-272 > Firm-07. The sequence goes on from JBGVCY010000013.1 coordinate 30,571, forward strand.
GCGCAAACGTTCCTTTGTAATAATGTATGCAATGGTTTCGGTATCGCTTGTGGTATGAAAGATCGCTCCCGTCATTTCAAGCTCAGAACGAAGCTCTGCTGCATTGGAAAGATTTCCGTTATGGCAAAGCGCCATCCTTCCCTTTTGGTGATTGACCTCGATAGGCTGACAGTTTTTCCTGCTGTTTCCGCCCGTTGTGCCGTATCTGACGTGACCAACCGCCATTGTGCCCGTCGGAAATTTGGACAGCCTCTCGGTAGTAAACACCTCTGCGACAAGTCCAAGATCCTTGTGGGAAGCAAAAACGCCGTCATCATTGACTACGATGCCGCACCCCTCCTGACCTCGGTGCTGAAGGGCGTAAAGACCGTAGTAGCAATAGCTTGCAACGTCGATCGCCTCGGGAGCGATCACGCCAAACACGCCACACTCCTCGTGAATTGTTTGATCTGTACTCATTTTCGTTCTCCCTGCGCGTGCTCAAATGCCGCACCTACAAATCCTTTGAAAAGCGGGTGGCACTTATTGGGACGGCTCTTGAATTCAGGATGATACTGAACACCGACGTAGAACGGACGGTCGCTCAGCTCCACCGTTTCGATGAGTCTGCCATCGGGAGAGGTGCCGCTCAGCGTCAATCCGTGCTTGGTAAGAATCTCTCTGTAATCGTTATTAAATTCGTAACGGTGTCTGTGTCGCTCGCTGATGGGGCTTGTCTCATAGCAGCGTTCCATCGTAGTTCCTGCCTTGATTTCGCAGGGATAAGCACCGAGGCGAAGTGTGCCGCCCTTGTCAATATCGTCGCTCTGTCCGGGCATAAAGTCGATAACCTTATGCTTGCACTGCTCGTCAAACTCACCCGAGTTTGCATCGATGATACCTGCGACGTTTCTCGCATATTCGATAACGGCGATCTGCATTCCAAGACAGATACCGAAGTACGGAAGCCTCTTTTCTCTCGCATATTTTGCGGCAAGGATCATTCCCTCGATTCCGCGACTGCCGAAGCCGCCGGGAACGAGAATCCCGTCAAGACCCGAAAGCGTTTTTTCGTAATTCTCGGGAGTCAGTGTTTCGGAGTCGATCCATTCGATTTTAATGTGAGTATTGTGATAATATCCCGCGTGGCGAAGAGATTCGGCGACCGACAGATAGGCATCGTGAAGTCCAACGTATTTTCCCACAAGACCGATCTCCACCGTATAAGGTCTGGATTTAATACGCTCCACCATTTGCTGCCACTCCTCAAGATCGGGTGCGGGAGCATCGATATTCAGCTCGCGGCACACGACGGAGGAGAAATTCGATTTTTCAAGCATTAAGGGCGCTTCATAAAGATTCGGGAGGGTGATATTTTCAATGACACAATCGGGCTTTACGTTACAGAACAGTGAGATCTTCTTAAAAATCGATTCTTCCAGCGGCTCATCGCAACGCAGGACGATGATATTCGGGTTAATACCCATCCCCTGCAATTCCTTGACCGAGTGCTGCGTGGGCTTGGATTTATGCTCATCCGAGCCTCGCAGAAACGGAACAAGAGTGACGTGGATAAAGAGGCTGTTTTCTCTGCCAACCTCCAAGGAGATCTGACGGACGGCTTCCAGAAAGGGCTGAGATTCGATATCTCCGATAGTACCGCCGATCTCGGTGATCACCACATCGGCGTCGGTCTTTTTCCCTACGCTGTAAACAAACTCTTTGATCTCGTTTGTGATGTGCGGAATCACCTGTACGGTTGAGCCGAGATATTCACCTCTGCGCTCCTTATTCAGCACGTTCCAATAGACCTTACCTGTGGTCAGATTGGAATACTTATTCAGATCCTCGTCGATAAATCTTTCATAGTGTCCAAGGTCAAGATCGGTTTCAGCACCGTCCTCGGTCACATACACCTCACCGTGCTGATAAGGACTCATTGTGCCGGGATCCACGTTGATATACGGATCAAGCTTTTGTGCCGCTACCTTCAATCCCCTTGCTTTGAGAAGTCTGCCCAAAGATGCGGCAGTAATTCCCTTTCCGAGTCCCGATACGACACCGCCCGTTACGAATATATATTTTGTCATTGCAATTCACCTTTTCACTCTTACTTTTCCTTCATCTTACTCCCATTCCACCGTTGCCGGCGGCTTTGAGGTGATGTCGTACACCACTCTCGTAATCATGCCGATCTCGCCCGTAATTCTGTTTGACACTCTCTCCAAAACCTCGTATGGAAGTCTTGTCCATTCTGCTGTCATAAAATCGTCGGTTGTTACGGCTCTGAGTGCGACTGTGTACCCGTAGGTGCGGGCATCCCCTTTGACACCCACGCTGCGCAAATCGGTCAACACGGCAAAATACTGATTGGTATCCTTTTCGAGCTTTGCATTTGCAATTTCCTCACGGAAAATCGCATCCGCATCTCTTAATACATCTAATTTTTCTTTCGTGATCTCACCTATTACGCGAACGGCAAGACCGGGTCCCGGAAACGGCTGTCTCCACACAAGCTCATACGGAATACCAAGCTCGGTGCCGACGGCTCTGACCTCATCCTTGAAGAGATCTCGCAAAGGCTCCACGATCTCGTCAAAGGCAATTACGTCGGGAAGTCCGCCCACGTTGTGGTGGCTCTTGATCACCGCAGAATCACCCTTTCCGCTTTCGATCACGTCGGGATAAATGGTTCCTTGCACCAGCACATTGATCTTGCCCAGCTTCGCCGCTTCTTCCTCAAATACACGGATAAATTCCTCGCCGATGATCTTTCTCTTTTGTTCCGGCTCGGTGATACCGGCAAGCTTTGAAAGGAATCTTTCTTCAGCGTTTACACGGATCAGATTCAGTCCAAAGTGTCCCTTGAAGGTTGCTTCAACGAAGTCCCCCTCATCCTTCCGCAAAAGCCCGTGATCGACAAAAACACAGGTCAGATCGTCCCCGATGGCTTTGTGCAACAGCACAGCCGCCACGGATGAGTCGACGCCCCCCGAAAGAGCAAGCAAAACCTTTTTGCCGGAAAGCTCTTTTTTGTATTTTGCAACCGAGCCCCCAACAAAATGATCCATCGTCCAATCGCCCGCACAGCCGCAAACAGCGAACAGAAAATTATAAAGCATCTGCTTTCCAAACTCGCTGTGCGTCACCTCGGGATGAAACTGTACGCCATAGAGCTTTCGCGTTTCGTCGCACATTGCCGCACACGGGCACTTATCTGTGTAGCCGATGATCTCAAAGCCTGCGGGGACTTCTTTTACGTAATCGGTGTGGCTCATCCACACGGTGCTTTTTTCGGGAACACCCTTAAAAAGCACACTTTTCTTTACACAAACGGTAGCTTTACCGTATTCACTGCTGTTTTCGGCAGAGGTAATCACACCACCCGCCATATATGCCATCAATTGATGCCCATAGCAGATACCAAGGATCGGTATTCCGCTATTCAAAATGGCAGGATCACAGTGAGGAGACTTCTCATCATACACGCTATTGGGTCCGCCTGTAAAGATGATGCCCTTGTATCCGATTTCCTTGATTTCCCTCACCGTGATCTTGTTGTAAGGCTTAATCTCCGCATAAACGTGATGCTCGCGCACACGTCGGGCGATCAACTGATTATACTGGCCGCCAAAGTCTAAAACAAGTATCCTTTCCATACGCACCTCAAAGATTGATCTCGGCGCTTGAGCCGTCAACACCTTCTAACAAGGGCTTGACCTTAGCAAGAAAAGCTTCCACCTGCTCGGGGCATCTGCCGATATACTTGATCGGCTCAAGAAGCGTATCCATTTCCGCCTCGCTCATACCGAAGGTAGGCTCGGCGGCAAGCCTTGCAGTAAGGTCGCATTCCTCACCGTTTTTCATGTTTGCGGTCGCTTCCATTGAGCACTTGCGGATGATCTCGTGGATCTCCTGACGGTTGCCGCCGCGCTTGACCGCTTCCATCATCAGATTTTCGGTTGCGATAAAGGGCAGGTATTCCCTGACCGTCTTTTCAACGATCTTTTCGTTCACGTAAAGCCCGTCGGTTACGTTCTGGCAAAGGCGAAGCACCGCATCTGCACATAGGAAGCCCTCGGGCATAGAAATACGGCGGTTAGCGGAATCATCAAGCGTTCTTTCAAGCCACTGCGTCGATGCCGTCATCGGTGCGTTCATCGCATCCGTCATCAAATAGCGGGATAGCGAGCAGATGCGCTCACTTCTCATCGGGTTGCGCTTGTAAGCCATTGCGGAAGAACCGATCTGTGTCTTTTCAAACGGCTCCTCAACTTCTTTCAGATGCTGAAGCAGACGGATGTCATTGGACATCTTGTGTGCGCTGGCAGCGATACCTGCGAGCACGTTCAGCACTCTTGTATCAACTTTTCTGGAGTATGTCTGACCGGATACAGCAACACATGCCTCAAATCCCATCTTCTTTGCGATCATCGGATCGATCTGGTCAATTTTCTCCTGATCTCCGTCAAACAGCTCAAGGAAGCTTGCCTGTGTACCTGTTGTTCCCTTGGAACCAAGCAGCTTCAATGTAGAAAGCACATAATCCAGATCCTCAAGATCCATCAGGAATTCCTGTGCCCAGAGTGTCGCACGTTTACCTACTGTTGTCGGC
>JBGVCY010000014.1:0-38153 GCA_045119135.1 Eubacteriales bacterium
CGCTGGATTGCATCAATTATCTTGTCGAGGATGGCGATCTTGACAAATGCTTTTCGTTGGTGCACAATTACCTTGACCCCGACGGCGTGTTTCTGTTCGACGTCAATACCCCCCACAAGTTTGAAACGGTTTATGGCGATAACGCCTATATTTTAGAGGATGAAGAGGGCGTGTTCTGCGGCTGGCAGAACGATTACGACAGGGAAAGCGGGCTTTGCCATTTCCTGCTGTCGATCTTCACCCCCGATCAAAAGGGCAGGTATCTCCGCGCCGACGAGGAGCAGTGCGAGCGCTGCTACACCAAGGAGCAGCTGATTGCGGCGCTGACACGCGCGGGCTTTGGTGATATTGCCTTTTTCGGTGGCTTTGATTTAAGTGAGCCTTGCTTTGATACCGAGCGCTGGCTGATCGCCGCAAGATGTATGAAAAACATTAAAAACTAAGAAGGAACAGTTATGAAAACAGCAAAGATTCTGCGCGGTATGACCCACGACGGCAGCGCGCGCTTTCACATCATCGAATCCTCTGCGATCGTCAACGAGGCGATTCGCATCCACAACACTGCCCCCACCGCCACGGCGGCGATGGGACGTTTGCTGACGGGCGTATCGCTGATGGGGTGCCTCTTGGGTGAAAAAGAGGACACTCTTTCGGTTACGATCGCGGGTGAGGGCCCCATTGGCAAAATGATCGTTGCCTCGGATTACATGGGTAACGTGCGCGGCTATATCCAGAATCCCGCCGCAGACCTGCCCCTGAAGCCGAACGGCAAGCTGGACGTTGGTGCGGCGGTCGGCGCGGGCACGATGACGGTGGTCAAGGATATGGGCGGTGACGAGCCCTATAACGGCACCGTGCCGCTCGTCAGCGGCGAGATCGCCGAGGATATCGCATCCTACTTCGCCACCAGCGAGCAGGTACCCACGCTCCTCGCGCTTGGTGTGTTGGTGGATACCGATTGCACCTGCCGCGCCGCAGGCGGCGTGATGGTGCAGCTGATGCCCTTTGCCGATAACGCCGTGATCGAGCAGCTGGAGAAAAATGCCTTGTCGCTTTCCAATGTCTCCTCTTATTTTGATCGCGGTATGTCGCTTGAGGAAATTGCGGGCATCGCACTGGACGGCATTCCGTTTGACATTTTTGATGAGCTTGAGGTAGCCTACCGTTGCACCTGCGAGCGCGAGCGCATCCGCGAGGCGATCCGTTCCTTTGGCGAACGTGAGATCGAGCGCCTGTTTGCCGAGCAGGTTGCCGAGGGCAAGCCCGAGGTGCTTGAGGTGGCGTGCCACTTCTGCGGTGCGCGCTACAACTTTACCCGCGACGATCTGAAATAACCCCTTGCCCTCGCGCACCCGCGCGAGGGCAAAAAACTTTAAAAAACTTTCAAAAAAGTGTTGACAAGGCAAAAACCTTGTGATATAATAAGCAAGTCGCTGGCGCGGAAAACCGTGCCCGTGATGATCCGGCCCGGTAGTTCAGTTGGTTAGAACGCTAGCCTGTCACGCTAGAGGTCGTGGGTTCGAGTCCCATCCGGGTCGCCATCTTGCCTCTGTAGCTCAGTTGGTAGAGCAGGGGACTGAAAATCCCCGTGTCGTTGGTTCGATTCCGACCGGAGGCACCATATGCGGATTTAGCTCATTTGGTAGAGCGCGACCTTGCCAAGGTCGAGGTGGCGGGTTCGAGCCCCGTAATCCGCTCCAAACAAAGCCTAACGCGTTGCGTTAGGCTTTTTCATTCTGGAAGGAGTGATGGTATGATCATCACCGTAACCCCCAATCCATGTATCGATAAAACGCTGTCGGTCGCGCGCTTTGAGATCGACCGAACCAACCGCGCAGAGCTTGTGCGGCGCGAGGCGGCGGGCAAGGGCATCAACGTGGCGGCGGCACTGCTGACACTTGGCGAGAAAGTGCTTTGCACGGGCTTTGATTTCGCCGACAACGCTCCCTCGTTTTTGAAAACCCAGTTGACCGCGCGCGGCATCGCGCACGATTTTGTGCGCGTGGCGGGCGAGCTGCGTTGCTGTACCAAAATTTTTGATGAGAGCCGCCGTGCCACGGTTGAGGTCAACGAGCGTGGCTGTGCGGTAGCGACTGCCGATGCGGATGCGCTGATCGCGCATATCGCGGCGCTGGCAAAAGGGGCATCCATCGTCGTGCTTTCGGGCAGTCTGCCGCAAGGCGTGTCGAAGCAGTTTTATGCCGCCTGTGTGCGCGCCATCCGCAAGGCGTCCCCCGATACCCGCGTGGTGGTGGATGCCGAGGGCGAAGCGCTGCTCTCGGCGCTTGGGGAAACGCCCTTTCTCATCAAGCCCAACGCAAATGAATTCTGCGGCGCCTTCGGCGCCGAGCCCTCGCTTGCCGAGGTTGATCGCGTGGCATCCGGACTGATCGCCGACGGCAGCGTGCAGATGGCTTGCGTTTCAATGGGCGCCGACGGCGCCTATCTTGCCAATCGCACGGGTGCCTATTTCGCCGCGCCTGCTAAGGTCACGGTCAGGTCGCTGACGGGTGCGGGGGATGCGATGGTGGCAGGTCTTTGCACGGCACTTCACAAAGGGCTTTCGCTGGACCGTGTGTTGGCATACGGCATTGCCGCCTCGGCGGTTGCCGTGTCGCACGAGGGCACCGCGTTTGGCACGCGCGAGGAATTTGAAGCAATTCTTCCCACCGTCAAATTGCAGAAATTGCATTAAAATACGGGCGCGAGGAGCGCGTTTTGCAGGAAAAATGATGTTTTTTTGCAAAAATACTTGCCATATGTGCGCGTGTGTGATAAAATTATTTGGTATAAAAATAATCTTCCGAAAGAAGGTAGAGTATGTTTGAGATTTTAAAAAGACAGGAGCTGAACCCCACGGTAACGCTTCTGGAGATCGCCGCTCCTATGGTGGCACGCAAGGCCGAGCCGGGTCAGTTCATCATTCTGCGCACCGATGCTGAGGGCGAGCGCATCCCCCTTACCATTGCCGATTATGACCGCGTACGCGGCACCATCACCATCATTTTCCAGGTTGTCGGCGCTACCACCGAAAAGCTGAACCACCTGGGCGTGGGCGATTGCCTGCACGATTTTGTCGGCCCGCTTGGCAGAGCCACCCATACCGAGGGTCTGAAGAAGGTCGCCGTTGTTGGCGGCGGCGTGGGCTGTGCCATTGCTTTCCCCGTGGCAAAGAAGCTGCACGAGCTTGGCTGCGAGGTACATTCGATCGTTGGCTTCCGCTCGAAGGATCTTGTTATTCTTGAAAAAGAGTTTGAAGAGAACAGCACCCGCGTGGTAAAGATGAGCGACGACGGCTCGTGGGGCGAAAAGGGTCTTGTGACCGATGCCCTCAAATCCCTCATCGAGGCGGGCGAGCAGTATGACGAGGTCATTACCATCGGTCCCCTTATTATGATGAAGTTCGTATGCCAGCTTGCCGTGAAGTACGGCGTGAAGTGCGTGGCATCGATGAACCCCGTGATGATCGACGGCACGGGCATGTGCGGCGGTTGCCGCCTGACGGTTGGCGGAAAGACCGTGTTCGCGTGCGTTGACGGTCCTGAATTTGACGGTGCCCTGATCGACTTTGACGAGGCGATCGAGCGCAGCTCGATGTACCGCCCCTTCGAGCGTCACAAACACGAAGAGACCTGCAATCTCTTTCAAAAAGAGGTGAACTGATATGCCGAATATGTCTTTGAAGAAAAATCCCATGCCCACGCAGGACCCGGTCGTCCGCAGTGGCAACTTTAACGAGGTAGCACTTGGCTACACCGCCGAGCAGGCAATCGACGAGGCGCAGCGCTGTCTCAACTGCAAGAATAAGCCCTGCGTTGGTGGCTGTCCCGTTAAAATTTACATCCCCGACTTCATCGCCAAGGTCGCCGCAGGCGACTTTGAGGGCGCATACGAGGTCATCGCCCGTTCTTCCAGCCTGCCTGCCGTGTGCGGCCGTGTCTGCCCGCAGGAAAATCAGTGCGAGGGTAAGTGCGTGCGCGGCATCAAGGGCGAGCCCGTTGCCATCGGCCGTCTGGAGCGCTTTGTTGCCGACTACCACAACGCACACGTAGATCTGTCTAAGGTTGAGGCGCCTGCCACCAATGGTCACAAGGTCGCTGTAATCGGCTCGGGCCCCGCAGGTCTTGCCTGCGCTTCCGATCTTGCCAAGAAGGGCTATGAGGTCACCGTTTTCGAGGCACTGCACCTTGCGGGCGGCGTGCTGGTTTACGGTATTCCCGAATTCCGTCTGCCCAAGTCGATCGTGCAGAAGGAGATTGACGGTCTTTGCGCCCTTGGCGTAAAGGTGGAAACCAACACTGTGGTCGGTAAGACCATTTCGATTGATGAGCTGATCGAGGAATACGGCTTTGAGGCAGTGTTCATCGGCTCGGGTGCAGGTCTGCCCAAGTTTATGCGCATCCCCGGTGAGAACCTCAAGGGTGTGTATTCCGCCAACGAGTTCCTGACCCGTATTAATTTAATGAAGGCTTACCGTGACGGAAGCGACACCCCCATTCAGCACGCAAAGCGCGTGGCAGTTGTGGGTGGCGGTAACGTTGCCATGGATGCCGCACGTTGCGCCAAGCGCCTTGGTGCCGAGGTATACATTGTATACCGCCGCGGCATGGAGGAGCTGCCCGCCCGCCACGAGGAGGTCGAGCATGCAATGGAGGAGGGCATCATCTTCAAGACCCTCACCAACCCCACCGAGATCATCGGTTACCACAACGCTGAGGACAGACGTGACCCGATGAACGGCTTTGTCACGGGTATGAAGTGCGTTGAGATGGAGCTGGGCGAGCCCGATGCATCGGGTCGTCGCCGTCCCGTTGAGAAGGCGGACAGCGAATTCCTGCTTGACGTTGACTGCGTCATTATGGCGCTGGGCACCTCGCCGAACCCCCTGATCAAATCCACCACCGAAGGACTTGAGACCGAGAAGTGGGGCGGTATCATTGCCGACGAAAACGGTTTGACCTCGCGCGTGGGCATCTACGCAGGCGGCGATGCCGTTACCGGTGCCGCAACCGTTATTCTTGCAATGGGCGCAGGCAAGAATGCCGCTGCTGCCATTGACGAGTATCTGCAGAACAAATAATCAAAAACGCACCGCGGACACGTTGCCGCGGTGCGTTTTCGTTCACATAGTAACAAAACTGAATAAATATACAAAATATTCACGCGCATATTCACTTTATCAGAAAGTCGGCGAAAAAAGTTGCCATAATTTATATTTATTTTTTAAAAAGGGCTTGACAAGGGATTTTGGATGCAGTATAATATTTCGCGTAGTCCAAAATTCTTTGAATATTTATACGCGGAGGCATACCATGAACAAAGAGCAAATCAAAAAAGTCGTTTTGGCATATTCGGGCGGTCTTGATACTTCCATCATCATCCCGTGGCTGAAAGAAAATTATAACAACTGTGAGGTCATCGCCGTTTCGGCCAACGTCGGACAGGCTGACGAGCTGGAAGGCCTTGAGGAAAAGGCACTGAAGACCGGCGCATCCAAGCTGTACGTGCTGGACCTGACCGACGATTACGTCGACAACTACATCATCCCCTGCGTGAAGGCAGGCGCTATGTACGAGGATTATCTGCTTGGCACCAGCCACGCCCGTCCCTGCATTGCAAAGGCGCTGGTTGATATCGCGATCAAAGAGGGCGCTGATGCCATCGCACACGGCTGCACCGGTAAGGGTAACGACCAGGTGCGCTTTGAGCTGACCATCAAGCACTTCGCACCCGATATGCCCATCATCGCTCCCTGGCGTGAGTGGGATATCAGATCCCGTGAAGAGGAGATCGATTATGCCGAGGCACACGGCGTTCCGCTGAAGATCAGCCGTGAGACCAACTACTCGAAGGATAAGAACCTCTGGCACCTCTCGCACGAGGGTCTTGACCTTGAGGATACCGGCAACGAGCCGCAGTACGAAAAGCCCGGCTTCCTTGAAATGGGCGTATCGCCCCTGAAGGCGCCCGACACTCCCACCTATATCGAGCTGGATTTCGAGAAGGGCATTCCCGTAGCGCTGGACGGCAAGAAGATGAGCGCCAAGGAGATCATCCTTGCCCTCAACGAGATCGGCGGCGCCAACGGCATCGGCCTTTTGGACATCGTCGAGAACCGTCTTGTCGGCATGAAATGTCGCGGCGTTTACGAAACGCCCGGCGGTGCGATCCTTTACAAGGCGCACAGCGTGCTGGAGACCATCTGCCTTGACAAGTACACCATGCACGAAAAGCAGAAGCTGGCTGTTACCTATGCCGAGCTTGTTTACAACGGTCAGTGGTTCACCACCCTGCGCGAGGCACTTGCCGCATTCGTTGACAAAACGCAGGAGCGTGTCAACGGTAAGGTGCGCCTGAAGCTCTACAAGGGCAATATGATCAACGCAGGTGTTTGGAGCCCCAACACCCTGTATAGCGAAGAGATCGCAACCTTTGGCGAGAGCAATTACAACCAGAAGGATGCTGACGGCTTTATCAACCTGTTTGGCCTGCCGATCCAGGTGCAGGCACTTTCCGACCTTGGAAAACTGAAATAATTTTCATACGGACTGTCACCCACGGGTGGCAGTCCTATGCCGTCTTAAAAGGCGGCAAATGACCCATAAGGAGAAGGTAAAATGGCAAAAATGTGGGCAGGCAGAACGGCGGGAAACACCGACCAGGTTGCCGACGATTTCAATTCCTCGATCCATTTCGATTCGCGCATGTACCGCGAGGATATCAAGGGCAGTATGGCGCACGCCGCCATGTTGGGCGCAAAGAATATCATCACCGCCGCCGAGGCAGAAACGCTGATCGAGGGACTTGCGGGTATTCTGACCGATCTTGACAGCGGCAAGCTGAGCTTCGATATGACTGCCGAGGACATTCATATGTTCGTCGAGCAGGAGCTGACCGCGCGCCTTGGCGACGTAGGCAAAAAGCTGCACACCGCCCGCAGCCGTAACGATCAGGTGGCACTTGACCTGCGTATGCACCTGCGCGGTGAGATCGATGCGATCGTGGCGCTTACCGAAGAGCTGATCGCCACTGTCACCGCAAAGGCAGAGCAGTATGCCGATCTCATCATGCCCGGCTACACCCACCTGCAGCGCGCACAGCCGATTCTGTTCGGTCATCACCTGATGGCGTATGCGATGATGCTGCTGCGCGACCTTGACCGCCTTGCCGATTGCCGCGCGCGTATGAATCAGTCGCCCATCGGTTGCTGCGCATTGGCGGGCACCACCTACGATACCGATCGCCGCTTTGAGGCAAAGCAGCTTGGCTTTGACGGCATCTGCCGCAACAGCCTTGACGGTGTTTCCGACCGCGACTTTGCGCTGGAGATGCTGTCGGCGCTCTCGATTCTGATGATGCACCTTTCCCGCTTCTCCGAGGAGATCATCCTTTGGTGCAGCTGGGAATTCAAATTCGTCGAGCTGTCGGATGCCTACACCACGGGCTCGTCGATCATGCCCCAGAAAAAGAATCCCGATATGGCAGAGCTGGTGCGCGGCAAGACCGGTCGCGTTTACGGCGACCTGATGGCACTGCTGACCACCCTGAAGGGCATTCCGCTTGCTTACAACAAGGATATGCAAGAGGATAAGGAAAGCGTTTTCGATGCATGCGATACCGTGAAAATGTGTCTTACGGTCTTTGTGGGTATGATCAACACGATGACTCCCATCAAGGAGAATATGCTTGCCGCCGCACAAAAGGGCTTTATCAACGCCACTGACCTTGCTGATTATCTGGTCAAAAAGGGCTTGCCCTTCCGCAGTGCTTATAAGATCTCGGGTAGTATCGTGGCGCACTGCATCAAAGAAAACACGGTATTGGAAAACCTTCCTCTTGATACCTACCGCACCTTCCACGAACTCTTTGACAACGATCTTTACGAAGCCATCTCGCTTCGCACCTGCGTTGAAAAGCGCGTTTCCGAGGGAGGCACGTCGCTGTCCTCGGTGATGGCACAGATCGCTTATGTAAAGGAGCAGCTTTCGCTATGACAAAGGTATTTATCGACGGCAGTGCGGGCACCACGGGTCTGCGTATTCACGACAGACTTTCCGCACGCACCGAGCTTGAGCTGATCACGCTTCCCGACGAGCTGCGCAAGGATAGCGCCGCCCGCCGCGAGGCAATGAACGGGGCAGACATTGTGTTTCTTTGCCTGCCCGATGCCGCCGCAATCGAGGCGGTTTCGATGATCGAGAACCCGAACACAGCGGTGATCGACACCTCGACCGCACACCGCACCAACCCCGATTGGGCGTATGGCTTTGCAGAGCTTGGATTGCGCCAAGAGATCGCCGCTTCCAAGCGCATCGCCAACCCCGGCTGTCACGCCAGCGGCTTTGTGGCGCTGGTAGCTCCCCTTGTAAAGGCGGGTCTTATCTCGCACGAGGCGGCGCTTTCCTGCTTTTCGCTGACGGGCTATTCGGGCGGCGGTAAAAAAATGATCGCCGAGTATGAGGGCACCGTGCGCGATCCGCGCCTTTCGGCGCCCCGACAGTATGCGCTTGGTCAGGCGCACAAGCACCTGCCTGAAATGTGCGCGGTAACGGGTCTTACCAACGCCCCCGCCTTTTGCCCCATCGTGGGTGATTTTTACAGCGGTATGGAGGTAACGGTACCTCTGTTTGCCCGTGATCTTTACGGCAGTGTCGAGGAGATCCGCAACATCTACCGCGCGTGCTACAACACCGCCCTTGTGCATTACGAGGAGGGCAGTGATGAGGCGGGATTTCTTTCGGCAAACGCATTTGCCGATCGCGACGATATGGAGATCCGTGTCGAGGGAAATGACGAGCGCGTGCTGCTGGTCGCCCGCTTTGACAATCTTGGCAAGGGCGCCTCGGGCGCTGCCATTCAAAATATGAACATTCTGCTCGGCGTTGATGAAACGACGGGTCTTGTGATAAACGGAGGAGCAAAATAATGAAGCTGATTACCGGCGGCGTTTGTGCCGCAAAGGGATTTTCTGCCAGCGGTGTACACTGCGGCATTCGTAAAAATCGTGTCAAAAAGGACCTCTCGCTCGTATACAGCGAGACCCGCGCCACTGCCGCGGCAGTATATACCACCAACCTTGTCAAGGGTGCGCCCCTGACGGTGACCAAAAACCACATTGCCGATGGCTTTGCACAGGCAATCATCTGTAACAGCGGCAATGCAAATACCTGCAACGCCGACGGTATCGAGATTGCTGAAAAGATGAGCGATCTGCTTGGTCAGGAGCTTGGCATCAGCCCCGCTGACGTTGTGGTAGCATCCACGGGCGTGATCGGTCAGCCCCTTCCCATTGCCCCCATTGCCGCGGGTATCCCCCCGCTGGTAGCGGCACTCTCGGTCGAGGGTGCAGCAGATGCTGCCGAGGGCATTATGACCACCGACCTTGCCAAGAAGGAGATCGCCGTAGAATTCGAGATCGGCGGCAAGATCTGCCACATGGGCGGTATGGCAAAGGGAAGCGGTATGATCCACCCCAATATGGCGACCATGCTGGTGTTCATTACCACCGACGTGGCGATCAGTGCCGAGATGCTGCAAAAGGCACTGTCAAGCGACATTCAGAACACCTTTAATATGATCAGCATCGATGGCGATACTTCGACCAACGATATGGTCACCGTGCTGGCAAACGGTATGGCGGGCAATGAAACCATCACTGCCGAGGGCGAGGATTTTGCTGCCTTTATGAAGGCGCTGAATACCGTTAACGTTCACCTGTGCCGCAGCATTGCAGGTGACGGTGAGGGCGCAACCAAGCTGCTGGAGTGTAAGGTTTCGGGTGCGGCGGATGAAAAGACCGCCAAGATCGTGGCAAAGAGCGTGATCTGCTCGAGCCTTCTGAAGGCGGCTATGTTCGGCGCTGATGCCAACTGGGGTCGCGTGCTTTGCGCCATCGGTTACAGCGGCGCTGACGTGGATGTGAATCGCATTGACGTTTCCTTCGCATCCCCCAAGGGCGAGATCGCGGTTTGCAAGAACGGCGCAGGCGTGCCCTTCTCCGAGGAGAAGGCAAAAGAGATCCTGCTGGAGCGCGAGATCGAGATCCGTGTCTGCCTTGGCGACGGTGCGTACGGCGCAACTGCCTTCGGTTGCGATTTGACATACGACTATGTCAAGATTAACGGTGACTACCGCACCTGATCGTCAATAAGCTGCGCAATACTGCGTTGTCGGGCGATTTTGCTTCGATCGCCGTAGGGTACTACGGCTTCACTCGCTCACGCCCTTACGCCTTGTCTTGCTTGCTTCTTGACGATCAGGAAAAGGGCACTGTTTTTGACAATCAGGTAAAAGATTAGACTTCAAATAAAGGATGAAACATATGGAAAGCTTGTTTTCTAACGCACAACGCGCCGAGGTGCTGACCCAGGCGTTGCCCTATATCAAGCGCTACAATGGCAAGACCGTGGTGGTGAAATACGGCGGAAACGCTATGATCAACAATCAGCTCAAGGAGCAGGTGATGGAGGATATCGTCCTGTTGTCGCTTGTCGGTGTCAAGGTCGTGCTGGTGCACGGCGGCGGGCCCGAGATCAGCGATCTGATGGCTCGCCTTGGCAAAAAGCCCGAATTTGTAGACGGTCTGCGCGTTACGGATAAAGAGACCGTTGACATCGTGCAGATGGTGCTGGCGGGCAAGGTCAACAAATCGCTTGTCAACCTGCTGGAAATGAAGGGTGGCAAGGCGATCGGTCTTTCGGGTATGGACGGCAGACTGATCGAAGCGAAGATGCGTGACGAGCGCCTTGGCTATGTCGGCTCGATCACCCACGTGAATATCGCTCCCGTGACCGACGTGCTGGAGAAGGGATACATTCCCGTCATCTCTACCATCGGCTGTGACCGAGAGGGAAATGCGTATAACATCAACGGCGATACCGCCGCCGCCTTTATTGCGGGCGCGCTTGGCGCCGAGCGTCTGATCATGATGACCGATATCGCAGGAATTCTTCGCGATAAGGATGACGCTACGAGTCTTATTCGTGACGTCACCATCAAAGAGGCGAAAAAGCTGTTTGCCGATGGCGTGATCTCGGGCGGCATGATCCCCAAAGTGGAATGCTGTATCGAGGCATTGCATCGCGGTGTAAAGAACGTGGTCATTATGGATGGCCGTGTGCCCCACGCGATCTTAATGGAGATTCTGACTAACGAGGGCGCAGGTACGATGGTACACGCAGATTGATCTGAGGTAGATATGAGTAACTTAAAGGAACAGGATAAAGCCTATATTGCAAATACGTATGCCCGTTTTCCTGTCGAGATCGTGCGCGGCGAGGGCTCGCTGGTGTATGATGAGAACGGCAAGGAATACATCGATATGGGCAGTGGCATCGGCGTAACCGCCTTCGGTATTGCCGATCCTCTTTGGTGTGACGCCGTTACCGAGCAGCTTTCGCTGGTGCAGCACACCTCGAATCTTTACTATACCACCCCCGATGTCAAGCTCGCCAAAATGCTGTGCGAGCGCACGGGAATGAGCAAGGTGTTCTTTGCCAACTCGGGTGCCGAGGCAAACGAGTGTGCCATCAAGGTGGCGCGCAAGTACGCCGCCGAGAAAAAGGGCGGGGAATACAACGTCATCGTCACGCTGGGGGGTAGCTTCCACGGACGTACCCTTACCACCCTTGCCGCCACGGGTCAGGCGCATTATCACGAGCTGTTTCAGCCCTTAACGCCAGGCTTTGTGCATACCCCTGCGGGTGACCTTGCGGCACTTGAGGAGATTGTGAAAACCCACAAGGTGGCAGGTATCTTGTTTGAATGTATTCAGGGAGAGGGCGGCGTGATCGCCCTGGATCCCGATTACATCAAGGGCGTGGCAGAGATCGCCGCGCGCGAGGATATCGTGTTGATGGTCGATGAAGTGCAGACGGGCAACGGCCGCACGGGTGCCTTGTATGCCTATATGCACTATGGCATCACCCCCGATGTGGTGACCACCGCAAAGGGTCTTGGCGGCGGTCTGCCGATCGGTGCCGCCATCCTTGGCAAAAAGGTGGAGAACGTGCTGGGATTTGGCGATCACGGCTCGACCTACGGCGGAAACCCCGTGTGTGCCGCAGGCGCCTGCAACGTGCTGTCGCGGATTGACGATGCACTGCTTGCCGAGGTGCAGAAAAAAAGTGATTACGTCTTTCAAACGCTTTCGGGCGCACAGGGCGTGCGTTCGGTCAGCGGTAAGGGTTTGATGATCGGTATCGAAACTGAAAAGCCCGCCGCCGAGGTGGTGAAGGCATTGATCGGAAAGGGTGTGCTGTGCCTGACGGCAAAGCATAAGGTCCGCCTGCTGCCTGCACTGAATATCCCCATGGACGTGCTGAAAAAAGCCGTCAATGCTATCCTTGAAACCGTGAAGGAGTAACTATGAATCTCAAAGGCAAACACTTTTTAAAGCTGCTGGATTTCACCCCCGAGGAGATCACGTATCTGATCGATCTTGCGGCGAAATTGAAGGACGAAAAAAAGCGCGGCGTGCCCCACCGCATCTGCGAGGGCAAAAGCATCGCGCTGGTATTTGAAAAAACAAGCACCCGTACCCGCTGTGCCTTCGAGGTGGCGGCGGCGGACCTTGGCATGCACCCCGTGTATCTCGATCCCTCCGGATCGCAGATCGGCAAGAAGGAAAGCATTGCCGATACCGCGCGTGTGCTTGGCAGAATGTTTGACGGTATCGAGTACCGCGGCTTCGGTCAGGAGATCGTCGAGGAGCTGGCGGCATATGCGGGCGTTCCCGTGTGGAACGGTCTGACCAACGAATTCCATCCCACGCAGATCCTTGCCGATTTCCTCACCATTCGGGAGCATTTTGGTACACTGAAGGGCAAAAAGCTGGTCTATCTTGGCGACGCGCGCTACAATATGGGCAACTCGCTGATGGTGGGTTGTGCCAAAATGGGCATGCACTTTGTTGCTGCCGCCCCCAAGAAATATTTCCCCGATGCGGCACTTGTCGCAGAATGCGAAAAGATCGCCGCCGAAACCGGCGCAACTCTTACCTTTGAAGAGGATCCGATGAAGGCAACCGTCGGCGCCGACGTGCTGTACACCGATGTGTGGGTATCGATGGGCGAGCCGAAGGAGATCTTTGCCGAGCGTATCCGCGACCTGTCGCCCTATCGTGTGACAACGGCGCTGATGGAAAACGCAGGAACGCAGTGCCGTTTTATGCACTGTCTGCCCGCCTTCCACGATCTTGGCACTGCGATCGGACGTGAGATTAGCGAACAGTTTGGTATTGACTGCATGGAAGTCACCGATGAGGTGTTTGAAAGCGCACAGTCGATCGTGTTCGATGAGGCGGAAAACCGTATGCACACCATCAAGGCTGTGATGGCGGCAACCCTTGCATAAAGAAAACCCCTGCAAACGCATACCGTTTGCAGGGGTTTTCTTATACGGCGGCAACCGTCTCAGCGGAAGCTTTGTTTTTGGCAAGATGCGCGGGCACGGCAAAGCGCACGGCAGAAGGGCAGATCTCGATGGTGAAATCGTTGCTGTGCAGCAGCTCGCCGTCAAGCACAAAGGCGAAATCCTCTTTTTCAGCAACCACGTGTACCGATTTTCCGCGACGGTAAGAGATGATGTTGGCAAAGCGCGGGTCGTCAAGATGTGCGCCCTCGCTGTATACATTGACCAGCTTCACAAAGGCTACGCGCGAGATGGGACGGACGACGCAGACCTCAAGCAGACCGTCATCGTTTTTTGAATGGGGCGCACAGCAAAAGGCACCGCCCACGTATTTTCCGTTGGCAACGTTGCCAAGCAGGCAGGTGCCGTCGTTGATCTGCTCGCCGTCTACCCAGACGGTGCATTTGGTCTTCATGGATTTGAAAAGAGCGCTGACAATGCCGGTGGTGTAAGCGTTTCTGCCGCCAAGCAAGGGCTTGCGGCGCACCTTTTCCATGGTTTCTACCACAGCCGCTTCGAAGCCAAAATTCGTCACGTTCATCGAGTAACGGTCGCCGATGCGCATAATATCAATGGGGGTCTCAACGCCGCCTACCAGCGATTCAAGATTCAGAAAATCCTCTTTCGTGCCGTAGTATTTGATGTAATCGTTGCCGCTACCGCAGGGGTAGCAGGTTATCGAAGCGTTCTCAAAGCCGATGATGCCGTGCAGCACCTCGTTGGCGGTACCGTCACCGCCGCAGGCGTAAAAGCGCAGCTGCTCGTGCGGCTCGGCGGCGGCGCGCTCGCGCACAAACCGCGTGGCATCGCCGGGCTCGGTGGTGGAATAGATCTCATACGGTATGCGGTTGGGAAGGGCGTCCAACTGCTCGGTCAGGCGTGTGCGGGTATCCTGATGGTCGCGCCCGGCTGCGGGGTTGAGAATAAAAATATGCTTCATACATTCCTCCGCCGATTGTGGATTGTTACATATAATTCAGTATAACATAAAATGTGTCTGTTTGCAAGCGTGATGTGTCAAAAGGGGGCGTTTTGTGCCGAATTTCGTGCGTGCCACTTGCGGCGGCGCCCGCTTTGTGATATACTAAAGGCAGTTTTGAAAGGAAAGGGGGATACCGTGTGCCTTCGTTTACCAAAAAAGCTATTGTTGCATCGTTTTTGCAGTTGATCGGCAAAAAGCCCTTTGACAAAATTACGGTGCGCGACATCGTGGATGATTGCGGCATCAACCGTAACACCTTCTATTATTATTTTCAGGATATCTATGCCGTGTTGGAAGAGATCTGCCAGGTGGCGATCGAAGCGATTCCGCAGGATGCGCCAATCGCCGATACGGTGTGCGCCTTTTTTAACACCATGGCGCACTTTACGCGCAAATATCCCCGTGCGGCAAGGGGGCTGGTGCTTTCCTTCGGCTTCGAGGGGTTGGAGCGCTATTTTGGCAAGGCGCTTGACAGCGCGATCCTTGCTTGCCTTGCGCGCGATGCGAAAAGTATGGCACTTACAGAAGATCAGCAGGCAACCCTCACAGCGCTTTTGCGCCACGCGCTGCTTGGCTTTTGCCTTGAGCTGATGCGCGATCAGAAGAATACCGATCCCGAGCAAACGGCTGCCTCGCTGTCTGCTGTGATCTGCTTGCTTTCCGCAAATTCAGACAGAACTTGAAAAATGACTGAATTTCGCACATTTGGTGCGAATTTATCCGATGACCTTTTTGGCGAAACCTGTTATACTGTATCTGTCAAAAAGGGAAAATATAACATTTCTCGTTTTGATAATCAAAACGAAAGGAGAAGAAATGAAAAGAGCAAACATTGTAAAAGAGGCTAAGATCACGCACGTGGCGGCATCGGCACTGCTGCTGTTGGCGGGCGTGATGTTTATGGCTTGGGCCGATCTTGATAAAGAAGCGGTACGTTGGATCCTTGGCGGCGTTTTAGCCCTGATGGGCGGCGCGCGCATTCTTGGCTATTTCGCCAACGACCTGTACCGTCTTGCCTTCCAATACGACCTTGCATTGGGCGTATTCTGCATCATTTTTGGCGTGCTGATCGTGATCAGCCCCGCGCGGGCACTGATCGCCCTTCCTTACGGCATTGGCCTTTACGTGTTGCTTGACGGTCTGTTGCGTATGCAAACCGCACTGGATGCCAAGGCATTCGGTATGAAGCAATGGTGGGGACTTCTCACCTCTTCCACGTTGGTGGGCATCTTTGGCGTGCTGGTGCTGCTTGGTATGGGTAGCGGCGTTTTCTCGTCTCAGCTTCTGTTTGGTCTGGCGCTGGCGCTGGATGGGGCAGAGAACATGTGGAACACCATGGGCACGATGCGCGTGCGTGTGAAGGCAAAAGAGCGTCACGACGATTATGAAAAATTGCTTTGATTCATTTCTCAGACACTAACATGGCAAGCATCAGAATTTTTACAGACACCAATTCGGATCTGACGAAAGAGATGCGTGAGCAATATCGCATTGAATATTTTAAAATGTGCAATGTCATCGACGGCGAGGTGATCCCTGCCGACCTTGATTGGACACGGTTTTCCCCCAAGGAATTTTACGACATCCTGCGCGAGGGCAAGAAAAAGGTTTCCACTACGCAGGTACCTGCCGAGGATTTCCGCGCGCGCTTTACCGAGTGCGCCAAGGCGGGCGATACCGTCATTTACGTTGCCTGCGCATTGCCCCTTTCCAGCTCGGTGAATACCGCAGCGGTGGTGGCGCGCGACGTGATGGCAGAATACCCCGATGCCAAGATTTATTGCGTGGATTCCAAAAATGTCTGTATGGGCGAGGGATTGCTGGCAATCCTTGCGGCTGATCTGCGCGATGCGGGTAAGAGCGCTGAAGAGATTGTTGCCGCAATCGAAGAGAAACGGCATTTCGTCAATATGTTCGTTACCGTGGGATCGCTTGACCGCCTCAAAAAGACGGGACGTGTCAAGGGCTCGGCGGCGTTTTTCGGCAATCTGTTGGGCGTGAAGCCGATCATCATCTCCGATTACAACGGACAGAATGTGCCCATTAAAAAGGTCAAGGGACGCAAGCCCTCGATCGATGAGGTGGTAAACCTTGCGCGCGAGGCGGTCATCGACCCCGCAGGGCAGACCGTTTACATCGAGCATGCCGATTGCATCGACGATGTTACCTATTTCAAAGAACAGCTCATGGCACTCGGCTTCGCTGATGCGGTGGTGACCGACATCAATCCCATCGTGGGCGCCTGCATCGGCCCCGGCGCGATTGGCGTTTGGTGCTACGGTAAAAAAGTGGAGCTGGCAGTATAATGGCTACTTATAAGGTTGACGGTAAGCTGTTTGCCGATATGGTGCGTGGCGGCAGTGAAAACCTGCGTGCCAATGCCACCGTTGTGAACGATCTGAATGTCTTTCCCATTCCCGATGGCGACACGGGCGATAATATGAGCCTGACGATGCAGGGCGGAGACAGCGCCGTGCAGGGCGAGGTGTCGGAATCGGTCTCTTACATTGCCGAAAAGATCGCGGGCGGTATGCTGTTGGGTGCGCGCGGCAATTCGGGCGTGATTCTTTCTCAGCTGTTTGCAGGTATCGCGAAGGGACTTTCCAATATCGACAGCGCCAGCGCCGTGGCGCTGGGTGAAGCCTTCAAAAGCGGTGTCAAGCAGGCGTACAACGCCGTGCTGACCCCCACCGAGGGCACGATCCTGACGGTGGCGCGCGAGGCGACCGAGTATGCGGCGGGCCGTGTCAGCACGGATAGCACCATTGAGGATTTCTTCTCGGATTTCATCGAAAAGATGCACGTATCCCTGCAAAACACCCCCGAGCTGTTGCCCATTCTCAAGGAATCGGGCGTGATTGACAGCGGCGGTGCCGGTCTTGTTTACGTAATCGAGGGTATGAATAAGATCCTGCACGGCGAGGCAGTTGCAAGTGCGCCTGCCGTGTCGGCACCTGCGGCGCAGGCGCTTGATCTTTCGGCATTTGGCGCCGATAGCGAAATGACCTTTGGCTATTGCACCGAGGTGCTGCTGCAGCTGCAGAACAGTAAGGTGGATGCCGAAGCGCTTGATGTTTCGGTGATTTCCGATTATCTTTCCACGATTGGCGATTCCATCGTTGCCGTGAAAAACGGTACGGTGGTGAAGATCCACGTGCATACGATGACCCCCGGCAAGGTGTTTGAATTTTGCCAACGGTATGGCGAATTTCTGACCGTAAAGGTTGAAAATATGGCATTGCAGCACAGTGAGGCAAAGGTGGAAAACCGCTTTGCCGCGCCCGCAAAGCAAGCGCACAAGCCCTTTGGCGTGGTGGCGGTTGCCGCCGGAGAGGGCATCCAGGAGACCTTCCTGTCGCTCGGCGCGGATTATATTGTCGAGGGTGGGCAGACCATGAACCCCTCAACCGAGGATTTCCTGACTGCATTTGATACCGTGAATGCCGATACGGTATTTGTTTTGCCGAACAACAGTAACATCCTGCTTGCCGCACGGCAGGCGGCGGCACTGTACGAGGCGGCTGACGTGCGCGTGCTGGAAAGCCGCACCGTAGGTGATGGCTATGCAGCCCTCACGATGCTGGATCTTGAAAGCGGAAACGCCGACGAGATCGAAGCGACCCTGACCGATGCGATGCAGGGTGTTGTGACCGGTATGGTGACACGTTCGGTGCGCGATTGCGCGCTTGACGGTATCGAAATTGCCAAAAACGATTTCATCGGCTTTGCAGGTAAGCAGATGCTATCCGATGCCCCCACTGTGGTGGATGCGGCGTGCGAGCTGCTCTCAAAGCTTTCGGTTGCCGAGCGCGATGTGCTGATCGCCATTTGCGGCAAGGAGGCAAGCGCCGCCGATATGGATGCCGTGCGCACATTTATGTGTGAAAACGCCCCCAACACCGAGCTTTTCGAAATCGATGGCGGACAGGATGTCTATCCCTTTATCCTTGTTCTGGAATAAGTGAAGACCGACCTGCATTTTTGCGGGTCGTTCTTTTCTTTTTTCTTGACAACGGTATCTGAAATCCGCTATAATAAAAGGGAAAAATATCCGTGAAAGGGGGAGCTTATGGCTACCAAAAAAACGCAGAAGCAGCTTGAAAAAAAGCTGAAGAAAATGCACCCCGTCACCAAGGCGGTTGCGATGATCTGTCTGGTGATTGGCATTGTGGGCGGTGCTGTCTTTTCGCTTTACACCTTCCGAAACGATCACTTCACTCTGAAGGGGGAGACCAGCTTTTCCATCGATGTGGGTGAGGTCTATACCTATACCGAACAGGGCGTTGATGCTGTTTGCTTCGGTATGGACGTCAGTGATAAGCTGACCGTCGAGACCGATCTTGAGAAGGATGCCGACGGCAATTATATCATCCCCACCGATAAGGCGGGCGTTTACACCATCACCTATACCGTGGATTGCCTGAAGTTTGGCGAAAAGGCACCCAACGGGGTGATCAAGCGCATCCGCGTCTTTACCGTAAACGAAGTAGAGGAGGATGGCAGAAATGGCGAGTAAAAAGAAATTTTCAAAGGTACTGACCGTCCTTCTTGCGATCCTTTGTCTGGTGCTGGGATGCGGCATCGGCGTTGTCGGCGGCGCACTGTACGATGCCATTCGCTTTGAAAGCGACGAGACACCGAGGGTTGTGGTCGAGGGCGAAATGCAGATTCATTTTCTGGAGCTTGGTAACAAGTACACCGGCGACTGCACCTACATCAAGGCGGGCGAGACCGATATCCTGATCGATGCAGGCTCGCGCACGTCAAGCATTGGCACCATTTCGGAATACATCAACCAATACGTGACCGATGGCAAGCTGGAATACGTCATTGTCACCCACGCGCACCAGGACCATTATGCGGGCTTTACCCAGCGTGACGGCAGCCTGTTTGACCTTTACGAGTGCGGGACCATCATCGACTTTTCGATGACAGGTCACGACTATACGGGCGCAAATATGTACAGCCGCTATATCGATGAGCGCAATGCCGAGATCGAGGCAGGCGCTACGCATTATACCGCCGCCGACCTGTTTGCCGAAGGCAACACCAATGTGTTCGATATGGGCAGCGGCATTACGATGAAGGTGCTGGAAAGCTACTATTATTACAACGAAAGCGCGCACGGCGAGAACGATTATTCGGTCTGCACGCTCTTTACCTATGGCGACTATCATTATCTGTTCACGGGCGACCTTGAGGAAAGTGGCGAGGAAAAGCTGCTGGAGCTGAATCCCGACCTGCCGGAGGTCACGCTTTACAAGGCGGGGCATCACGGCTCGAAGACCTCGTCCTCTGAGGCGCTGCTGTCGGTCATCAGCCCCGAGGTGGTCTGCGTTTGCTGCTGTGCGGGTAGCTCGGAGTATACCGATACCAACGCCAATCAGTTTCCGACCCAGCAGTTTATCGACCGCGTGGCACCCTATACCGACAAGATCTACGTTACCACGCTTTGCACCGATTACGATAAGGGCACGTTTCAATCGATGAACGGCAATATCACGGTGGTTACCAACAACACGGGTTGGTCGGTGGTCTGCGGCAGCGGAGACGACAGAATTCTGAAGGAATGGGAATGGTTCAAGGAAAACCGAACCACGCCCGATGCCTGGAAATAACGAAAGCCCTTACCGCACGTGCGGTAAGGGCTTTTCATATACTGACTGTGTTAAGATTTTCCGTCAAGGATGCGCGTAAAGAATTTCGCCGCATCGCCGCGCGTAAGCGCTCCTGCGGGGGCAAGACTGCCGTCTGCCATCGTGGAAAGATAGCCCCCCTCGTAAATGGCGTACAGCGCATCTGCTACATCCACAGGGATGGCGGCAAAATCGGTCACGGTCTCGGCGTAGCCGGGCGCATCCAGAGACAGCACCTTGGCGGCAATGGCGGCGGCTTCTGCACGGGTGATGGTGTCGTTGGGGCGAAAGGCGGTGTCATCCCCCAGCCAGCCCTGCTCGCGCGCATAGCGGATGGCGCCCTTCATGCCGCGCGGAATGTCGGCATCGTCAGTAAAGCCCGTGTCCTCGGCATCGGGTGCCTTGATCTCGGCGGCATCCAGAAGAATCGCCACAAAGGCGGCGCGGGTCAGGTGCTTTTCAGGGTGGAAATAATGCTTGCCGCCCACCATTTCGCCCGACATCAGCCCCTTTTCGCTCACACGGAGCGCTGCGGATTGCACGTTCCCCTCGGTAATGTCGCCGAACAGATAGCCGCTAGTGAGCGCACGCACCGTCACCGAAACCGATACGGGCTCGCTGATGGCGCCGTGAATATCCTGCACACGCCAGACGAACGTGTCCTCGCCCGTGAAATCGGCATCGGGTGTGTAGGTAAAGATGCCGCTGACACTGTCAAGTGACAGCGTGCCGCCCGTGGGATAGGAGACCACCTCATAGCGCAGTGCATCTCCCTCGGGGTCCTCGGCGCACAGCGTGCCCGTCAGCGCAATCGAGGAATGGGTCGAAACGGCGGTCACGGTCTTGGTGCCTGTGGGACAGCAATTTACACTGTCGGTCAGCGACAAGCGGCAGGAAAGGGTGTAGCCAGCACCCCCCTCTGTGCCTGCGGGCATAAACGAAAACGAGCTTTCGCGCACCCCTTCGTTCGGGACGAAGCAAAGATAGGAAAGGGTCCCGCGCGGAATGACCTGACCGAGAGAGACCGTGCTTTGCCCCAGCTTCAGCACCCCTTCGGTGGCGGGGGGCAGGGCGGTTACCGTAATGGCGCTGACTGTACCACCGCCCATGGCGGTATCAAACCACGAAGGAGTGAAGGTGATGCTCTCGCCCACGGGCGCGGCACACGCAAGATAAGCACTGTCGGCAAGCTGCTGCAGTCCCGCGCTGACCGTCAGTGATTCTGCTTCCTTCTCCCCAAAGGCAAGCGCCGTTCCCACCGTTACGCCTGCCGCCAATACGCCGCAAAGCGCCAATGTAAGTACTTTTTTGCTTGGTCTTTTCATTCTGCAAGCCCTCGCTTCCGCAAAAATTTCTGTTGGATTTTATGCACGCAAACCGAGAATTATGCAAGTTGAGAGGATGGCGCGACGTACACCGCTTTTTGAAAGTTTTTTCCTTTCGAATCCGCAAAAACGAGGGCGTTTTTGAAAAAAATGTGAAAAAAACGAAAAAAATGCAGTTTGCAAAACGGTTTCTTGCAAAATTCCCTTGACAAGGCGCGCGGGGAGTGATAAAATATTTATCTGTAATGATGTTCGCCCAAAGGGTCGGATATCAACTTGATTTTTGGAGGACAAATACATGATCACCAATGCATACCTTGCCAAGGTTATGGAGCAGGTCAAAAAGCGCAATCCCGGTGAAAAGGAATTCCATCAGGCTGTTGCCGAGGTTCTGGAATCTCTCGAGCCCGTTGTTGCCAAATATCCCGAGTTTATCGAAAAGGGCGTGATCGACAGCATCGTCGAGCCCGAGCGTATCATCAAGTTCCGCGTACCGTGGGTCGATGATAACGGCAAGGTGCAGGTCAATCGCGGCTTCCGTATTCAGTTCAACAGCGCCATCGGTCCCTACAAGGGCGGCCTGCGCTTCCACCCCTCTGTTTACGAAGGCATCATCAAGTTCCTTGGCTTCGAGCAGATCTTCAAGAACTCGCTGACCGGTCTTCCCATCGGCGGCGGTAAGGGCGGCTCTGACTTTGACCCCAAGGGCAAATCTGACGGAGAAGTGATGCGCTTCTGCCAGAGCTTTATGACCGAGCTGCAAAAGTACATCGGCGCTGATACCGACGTTCCCGCCGGTGACATCGGCGTGGGCGCACGCGAGATCGGCTATCTCTTTGGTCAGTATAAGAGACTGCGCGACGAATTCACCGGCGTGCTGACGGGCAAGGGTCTCACCTATGGTGGCTCGCTGGCTCGTAAAGAGGCAACCGGCTTTGGCCTTTGCTATTTCACCGAGGCAATGCTCGCCGATCACGGCGACAGCTTCAAGGGCAAGACCGTTGTGGTTTCGGGCTCGGGTAACGTTGCCATCTACGCCAACGAAAAGGCGACCACCCTTGGCGGTAAGGTCGTTGCGATGTCCGACTCGAACGGCTACATCTACGATAAGAACGGCATTGACCTTGCTCTTGTGAAAGAGATCAAGGAAGTGCGCCGCGGTCGTATCAAGGAATATCTTGACGTGCATCCCGAGGCAGAGTACCACGAGGGCTGCAAGGGCATCTGGACGGTAAAGTGCGACATCGCACTGCCTTGCGCTACCCAGAACGAGATCGATGAGGAATCTGCGAAGATTCTTGTTGCCAACGGCGTTCAGGTCGTTGCCGAGGGTGCGAATATGCCTTCCACCCCCGAAGCCATTCACGTTTTCCAGCAGGCAGGCGTCCTCTTTGCTCCCGCAAAGGCTGCCAACGCAGGCGGCGTTGCCACCTCGGCGCTGGAGATGTCCCAGAACTCGATGCGTTACTCCTGGACCTTTGAAGAGGTCGATGCTAAGCTGCATGGCATTATGGTAGGTATCTACAAGAACGCCTCTGCCGCCGCCGAGGAATTCGGCATGAAGGGCAACCTTGTTGCAGGCGCCAACATCGCAGGCTTCCTGAAGGTCGCTCGCTCGATGCTCGCCTACGGCGTTTGCTGATAACAAAAACAAAAAAGAGCCTCCCGTGCGGGAGGCTCTTTTTTTATATGGTATCGGTGTCTTTGGCAACCGCCTGTTTGCGTTCGGGCAAAAAGCCCCACAGCACCACCGCGACAAGGCGCAGTGCGTTGGCAAGCAGCGAGGACCACAAAAAGCCGTTCAGTCCCCACAGATAGGTGCCTGTGATCGACAATGCGAAAAATTCGATGACGTAGCCGAGATTGAAGAAGAACTGCATCTTTTCGCCGCGGAAGCGCAGCAGAACGACCAGCAGTACGCTGGATACGAAATACAGCACCTGGCAGGCAATGGCAGGAAAGAGGATTGCCTTTGCCATATCGAACAGATCGGGATAGAGGAAGGGAAGCACGATATAAGAGCCCAGTATACAGCCGCCCAGCACCACCAAGCCCACCGCAGGTGCGGCAATGGCAAAGATCGACCACAGGCGCCGAGTCAATCCGTCCTTGTAGTGGATCAGATAGCTGATGATCACGGCATTCAGCGGCACAGTAAGCAGCGATGCTACCTTGCCAAAGAGCGATGCGGTATAGTAGACCGAAACATCCTCGCCGCCCGAAAATGCCAGAAGCACCAGGCGGTCGGCGTTCAGGGTCAGATTTTCAAACAGACCCGAGAACAAGAGGAGCATAAGACTCAGCAGTACGGCACGGAAGGCAGGAGAGGGCTTGAAGGTCTTGCGATAAAGCGAGCTGGTAAACAGGGCAAACAGAATGCCAAACACCTCGCCGATGACCACAGCAAGGAGCCAATTGTCCGTCAGATGATAGACAAACAGACCCGCGACATAGCCAAGCGAGATCAGCACGTAAAACAGGAAATAGCGCAGGAAGTTGCCCTTTAGCTTGAATTCAACATCCGAGTAATAGCGGAAGGCGGTTGTCAGAATCAAAAGCGAATACGTGATCACGTAAACGGGGGTGAAGAGATCAAGTATCCACAAAAATGCCGCGCCGATGCCACAGGAAATCACACCGCCAAGCAGCAGGATCAGGTTATAGTCGCCGTTTGCGGGGTGAAGATCAAATTCGTTTACCGTGCGCGAATAGTTGGCGGCAATGCCAAGCGTGTTCGATGTGATCGAAACCAGAGACAGCAGCGACAGCGCCACACCGAACGCCTCGTTTCCAAGGCGTTGCTGGATGAAGGGGTACAGGATAAACTGAATGGTGACATTCAGTATCAGAATTCCCCCAATGTTCAGCGACAGTGCCTTGATCTTCTGGCGGTTTTCAGGGGTCAGCAGGGCAGATAGCTTCATGGTGCGTTTTCGCTCCTTTGCAAAATCTTTTACTAGTTTAACACATTTTCACAAGAAATGCAAGTGTTGCAAATCTTCATATTATTACTTGAAAAAGCGCAAGCGGTATGGTATAATGAACTGAACGATTTTACCGAGGAGGAACATACATACGGTATGCGTAAGTTTGATACCAAGGTACAGCACTTAAAATATAAGGTTCTGCGCGAGGTCGCAAGACAGGCGTGGAATGACACGTTGCTTGAAAACGTGATGAAGATTCCGAAAATGTTGATTCCCGGCAAGGTGCCGACCATGCGCTGCTGCGTGTATAAGGAGCACGCCATCCTTGGCGAGCGTATTCGCATGGCAATGGGCGGCGATACCGAAAACCCCAACGTGATCGAGGTGTTGGAGATTGCCTGCGACGAATGTCCCGTCGGCGGCTACGAGGTGACCAACGCCTGCCGCGGTTGCCTTGCACACCGCTGTGAGGATGTCTGCCGTCGCGGCGCCATCTCGTTTGATCAGAATCACGTGGCACATATCGATAAAACGAAATGCATCGAGTGCGGCGCCTGCTCGAAGGTTTGTCCGTATACTGCCATCGTCCACCGCAAGCGCCCCTGTCAGAGCGCCTGCAAGGTCAAGGCGATTTCGATGAACGAAAATCTTTCTGCCAAGATCGATAACAACAAGTGCATCTCGTGCGGTGCGTGTGTCTATCAGTGTCCCTTCGGCGCTATGGCAGACAAGTCCTTTATCTTAAAGGTCATCGAGCTGATCAAAAACAAGGAAAAGAACGGTGACAATGTTTATGCAATGGTCGCCCCCTCCATTGCCAGCCAGTTCTCGTATGCGAAGCTGGGGCAGGTGGTAACGGGTCTGCGTGAGCTTGGCTTTGACACCGTGATCGAGGCGGCGCTTGGCGCCGATATGGTTGCCGAGGCAGAATCGCGTGAGCTTGCCGAAAAGGGCTTTTTAACCAGCTCCTGCTGCCCCGCATTTGTGGCGTATATCCAATCGGCATTCCCCGATCTTGTGCCCTACGTTTCGCACAACCCCTCGCCCATGGTGGCGCTGGCAAAATACATCAAGGATACCGTGCCGAATGCCAAGGTCGTCTTTGTCGGTCCCTGCACGGCAAAGAAGGCAGAAATGCAGAAGGAGCACGCGCGCCCCTATGTGGATGCCGTGATCACCTTCGAGGAGCTGCAGGCGCTTTACGACAGCCGCGATATCGATATCACCACGCTCTCCGAAAGCGCGCTTGACAACGCTTCCTATTTCGGTCGCATCTTCGCCCGCTCGGGCGGACTTTCCGAGGCGGTTGCCGCCGCCCTGCGCGAGCAGAATATCGACTTCGAGGCACGCCCCGTTGTGTGCGACGGTATCGAGGCTTGCCGCGTAGCATTGCTGAAGAAGAGCAAGAACGTGCTGGACGGCAACTTTATCGAGGGTATGGCTTGCCTTGGCGGCTGTATCGGCGGTGCAGGATGTCTGACGCACGGCGACCGCAACCGCGC
The DNA here is from genome assembly GCA_045119135.1 of Eubacteriales bacterium. Lineage (GTDB taxonomy): Bacteria > Bacillota > Clostridia > Oscillospirales > CAG-272 > Firm-07. Next base: position 25,783 of record JBGVCY010000014.1, read on the forward strand.
TGCGGTTGACAGCTACGGCAAGGATGCCGGAGATAAAACCATTACGGATGCCGTTTCGGCACTGAAATAACGAAAAGAGGTAGAGAATATGACTTACTCGTTGCCCCGCCGCGTCGTCAAGGCAGTCGGCGTTACCAACCCCCGTAGCCTGCTGAACAAGAAAGAGATGCAGATCAACCTGAACGAGACCGATTATGCCACCTTCAACGGCAAGGGCTATATCATTTTGGATTTCGGCAAGGAGCTGGCAGGCGGTATCCGCCTTCTCTCCTTTATGATCACCGATGAAAAATCCTCGATCCGCGTGCGCTTTGGCGAAAGCCTGACCGAATGCTGTGCCGAGCTTGGCGAGCGCGGTGCCTGCAACGACCATTCGCCCCGCGATTTCTCGCACCCGTTGCCCTTCCTTTCGGACATCACACTGGGCGCAACGGGCTTCCGCTTCGTTCGTATCGACCATCTGGAGGATAAGGAATGGCAGCTGAAGAGCGTGTACGCCGCACACGAGATCCTTAACAAGCGCGCCCTGTGGCGCTACCGCGGCGAGGATAAGCTGGTTGCCAAGATCTTTGACACCGCAAAGCGCACCGTCGATCTTTGCGCTCACCGCGATTACGTGTGGGACGGCATCAAGCGCGACCGCCTTGTCTGGATCGGCGATATGCACCCCGAAATGCTGTCGCTGGCTTCGATCTACGGCAGACTCCAGGTGGTTGAGAATTCGCTGAATATGATCCGCCGCACGACGCCTCTGCCCGGCTGGATGAACAATTTCCCCACCTATTCGATGTGGTGGGCAATCATCGTTGCCGATTATGATGCGCTGACCGATTGCCGCGATTTTACCGAGGCACAGTTGGATTATCTGGAGGGACTGATGGCACAGGCAAACGACCACGTCACCGATGCGGGCGAAATGCAGCTGCCGATGTACTTCGTTGACTGGCCCACCAAGGATACTTCTGACGAGCTGCCCGGCTCGCGCGCCATTATGATGATGGCGGCAAAGAAATCCATCGAGCTGCTGAAGAAATTCGGCAGAAGCACCGCTACCGCCGAGCAGCTGCTGGCGAAGCTCGACAAGGTGGAAATTGTTGTCGAGAAGATGAAGCAGGTGATCGCACTCAAGTATTTCGCCAAGGGCGAGATTAGCGATGCCGAGTACGAAGCGCTTGTCAAGGGTGGCGCACACGGTATGTCCACCTTTATGAGTTATTATATCCTGACTGCCGTCGCTTCACGCGATGAGGCGCTTGCAATTTCCATGATGAAGGAATATTACGGTGCGATGCTCGAGAAGGGCGCCACCACCTTCTGGGAGGATTTCGACCTTGATTGGTGCGAAAACAGCAGCCGCATTGATACCTTCCCCAAGAAGGGTCAGCGCGATATCCACGGCGATTTCGGCGCATATTGCTATCTTGGCTTCCGTCATAGTCTTTGCCACGGATGGTCAAGCGCAGTCATTAAATTTATCAAAGAGCATTGCTGACAAAAAAGAACCGACCCCACGGGGTCGGTTCTTTTTTTAATCCATATGCATGGGGACCTGCTCCTCAACAGGGGGCGGGGTCATGTAATCGCCGTAAAGCGTGGTCAGGATCTCGTCATATCCCGCAGGACACGAGAACAGGAAATCGCGGATCGGCAGCTTCACCGTTTCGGCAATGCACGCCTTGGGGTAGGAACGGTCGATCTCCTTCAGAATGGGATTGGTGATGCAGTAGCGCGAGGTACCCTTATCCCGATACGAGGTGGAAAGCTTTTCCTGCTTTTCGAAAATGGTGGAAAGCTTTTGGAATCTGCCAAGCGTGGTCAGCACCAGGATCTTGGCACGCTCGCCAAGCGAATGGGAGTGCTGATGCTTGTTGTAGCGGTGTGCCATCGCGTAGCCGTAAAGCATTTTCTGACGAAAGATCATACGGCGAAAGGCGGCAGGATCGTCGGGCGCGCTGTCCATAATGAAGATGTCGACCGGCAGACGGTTCTGATAGCTGTTCTGTGCGCGGTCCGCCTCGGTCTCCTCGTGCAGCGGGACCTCGGTATGTATGACGCGGGGAACAAAATCAAAAAAGTAGCCGTTGCACTGATCGGGCTTTACAAACAGCAGGGGGGCGGGCAGCTCGGAAGCTACCTTGCAGAATTTTTCATAGTTTTCGCGGGTCATCGCGATGTCGGCATCGTCATCCCACGGGATGAAATCCTTGTGGCGGACGGCACCAAGCAATGTGCCGCTGTCAAGGAAATAGCCGATACCGTGCTTGTCGCACAGCGTGGCGATCTCCTTCAGCATATAAAACAGCGTATCGTGAACCTTTTCCAGCTGATAGGTTTTTTCTTGGGTGCTCATAAGCGTTCCTCATTTCTTGTGATCATTCTGTTTAAATCTGTGTCAGGTCCTTGCCGGAATAAAAGCTTTCGATCATCTCCGCGATCTTGATCGAGGTCTTCTCATCGATGTAAGAGGAGGAGCTTCCGTTCTTGATCGATCTGGCGAAAACGGCAAGCTCAAAGCGGATGCCCTCGCCGTCCAGCTGATAGAAGTAGCGCTTGTTGTTTTCGGGATATTCATAGCGCAATTCAAAGTAATCGGTCTTCCACCAGGGGGCGGGAACATAGATGTATGCCTTCGTACCGGTGATGATCAGCTCGCCCTCGGATTTGACACCGTTTCCTACCTTCAGCGAAGCCGTTGCGTGGGGATAGCGGAAATCAACCTTCGAGAAGCTGTCAAATTTTCGGTTTTCATCCCAGAAGCGGGAAACAATCGATTTTTGCGTATATTCGGTGCCCAACAGCTGAAAGATCGGCAGCATGGCGGTGGGACCCCAATAGCAAAAGGTGTTCCAGCCGTTTTGCGTGATCTTGGCGACATCCTCGCTTTGGATCAGGCTGGTGCAGGTGGCATCCACCGAAACCACCTCGCCGATACGTCCCGACTTCACGAGAAGCAGCAGGCGGTAATAAGCGGTGGAGTAAGCGGTTTTCAGAGCTTCCATCAGCAAGAGGCCTTTTTCCTTTGCCATAGCAAGCAGCTCCTCACATTCGGCGCGCGAGGTGGCGATGGGGGATTCGCAAAGCACGTGCAGACCTTTTTGCAGTGCAATCTTCACCTGCTCGTAATGCTGGCAGGGCTCGGAAGCAATGTAAACCGCATCAATGTCGGTCAACAGCTCGGGGTAGCTTTGCACGGCAAGCTCGGCAGGAACAGGACTTTTTTCCGTGGCAGACACACCGCTTTGGTCTTCCATCACCGCCGTGATGGTCATACCGTTGACGAATTCGCTTTCCTGATAGCATTTGCGAAGCAGGGTGGCGTTGCCGATCATGCCAAGACGCAGCTTGCCGCGGTCACTGCGGATGTCAGACGAGGAGATGCCCTCGGTGCGGTCAAGATATACGACCTCGCAGTATTCGCGCAGATAATCGAATTTGCCAAGCCAATCAGAGCCGATGGCAAAAATATCGATATTGTAGCGCCGGATGTCGTCTATTTTCTGGCCTTCGTACTCTTCGATGATGATCTCATCCGCAAGGCCGGTCGCGCGTACTGCATCAATGCGCTCCATCAGCGATTGCTGCACGTTGATCTTTCCGCGGGATTTATCAAAGCCGTCGGCGGTTACGCCAACGATCAGATAATCGCCCAGTGCCTTGGCACGCTCCAGAAGACGGATATGACCGTAATGCAATAGGTCATAGGTGCCGTAAGTGATGATTTTTTTCATGGTTACAATCCTTTTTGGTTGGATCAGTATAAAATGTTGCGCTTTACAAGATCGTAAAAGGCGGCGATCAGTGCATCGTTATCGGCAACGGTCAGATTGCCGATGTGACCAACGCGGAAGACCTCGTCCTTCAACGGACCGCCGTTCGGGCAGATCCAGATGTTATACTCGTTTTTCAGGGTTTCGAAGATTTTGGTTGCCGATGCACCGCGGGTCTTCAAGGGCGTAACGGCGTTCGAAAGCGATTCCGAGAAAATGTCAAAGGGGAGCGCTGCGATCTTGGCGCGGAAGTCGGCGGCAAGCGCAGCCGTCTGTGCGATGGTCGCTTCAAGACCCTTGGATTCGATCATTTTCAGCCTTGCGTGCAGCTGCAGAATGGTTCCCACAGCGGGGGTGAAGGGCGTTTGACCGCGCTCGCCGTCCTTCAGTGCTGCCTTCAGATCCATATAAAGCGAGTGGGTCTTGGAGGCGCGGATGCGCTCAACAGCGCGGGGCGAGAGTGCCGCAATCGAAAGACCGGGGGCAAGCGCAAGCGCCTTTTGCGAGCCGATCAGAATGGCATCGGCGTGGGCGGCAGACATATCCAGCGGGTCTGCAAGGAACGAGCTGATCGCATCGATGATCAGAAGGATGCCGTTGCGCTGGCAGAAATCACCGATCAGGTGCCAATCGTAAAGCACGCCGGTAGAGGTTTCGTGAATGTTGACCAGAAAGCCGGTGAAGCCCTTGCCCTCATAGCACGCAAGCTGCTCGGCGGTCAGAGCCTTGCCGGGGGCAAGACGGATCTCCTCGTGGGGGATGCCGTGGATACGGCAGATCTCGGCAAAGCGTGCGCCGAAGCTGCCGCCGTTGACGACCAACAGCTTATCGGAAGGGGTAAAGACGTTGGAAACCGTGGCTTCCATCGAGAAGGTGCCAGAGCCTGTCAGCAGCAGGGTGCGGCTGTCGGCAGGGGCGTTCAGAAATTGCAGCAGCAGTCTTTCACATTCCAGCACCACTGCCGAAAATTCAGCCGTTCGGAAATAGGGAACGTCTTGCGCGCCGATTTCCTTAACCTCTTGATAGGTTTGTACCGGTCCGACGGTAAAGTTCATCATAAGGAGATCTCCTTTGTCATATTTCAAAAGATAATAGGATATAGCCGATTTCAGTATATCATAAAAAGAAGTATCAGTCAAGAGATTGTGTCGATTTCGGTCGCCCCGCACGTTATACGTCAACGTGTCGAAAAAACAATCCCCGCAAGCCACGCTTGCGGGGATTGTTTTTTACTTTTTGAGGAAGATGATCGATTCGTTTTTGACCGTAAAGGTGTCCGAAACGACACCCGTTTCGCGGTTTTTCCACGGCGAGGTGAGCTTCAGCTCATAATCCTTGCCCGTGAAATTGGAAAGCACCAGATAGCGATCCTCGTTAACGAACATCGAAGCAAAAATGTTGTCGGAAAGGGGCGAGAGAATGTCGGCGCAGTCACGCAATTCGATATACGCTACCGAGTTTTCGGTAACCATCGGCCGATAGAGTGCCAAATATTTGCTCCAAATGGGATATTCGTCGGCAACGGGGGGGATTGCCGACCATTCGCTGTAAATGTGCGGTCCATCGGGATGTGCCGCGGCGTACTCACCCGCGCGGCGGAAGAAGTCGTAATAGCCGCCCGCATCTTGGTTGCCGTAATAGGGGATGTCCTCGGTGATGCGGCCGCCTGCCATAGGTCTGCCACGCGCCAGCAGCGGGAACTGCAGGAAGGGAATGGTCTTGGCGAAATGATACTCAAAGCCGCCCGATACGTTGCGAGAAAAATCGGGGCAGGGAACGACGAAGTCGAGATACTCCTTGCCTACGCCGATCTGCGAATTCTTCACACCCTCGCCGATCCACAGATAGTCGTAAACGCGATCCTTCACAGGGGGGGCAAAGTTATAGTCGGCGTGCACCTTGTAAATGCCGCCGCGGTGCTTGACCTCGCCGTAAATGGCGGAAAGCAGATCCTCAAGCTCGGGATCGTATTCCTGCTCAACGTACGCACCCTCGGCGATTGCCGCCCAGTCGTAATCCTTGCTGCCGTCGCGACCGATATCGTTGTAGATGCCGTCAAAATCGTGTCGATCGAGCGCGGCAAACGTGCGGGGCAAGAGATATTCGCGCCATTCAGGGCTGCCTGCATAGCAGTGCTGATAATCGTAATGCGCTTGCGACAGACGGTAGTCATAGCGGATGAATTCATCGCGGAAATCGGGATCGTGCCAGTGGAAATAGCCCGTTGAAATGTAGGGGATGATTTTGATGCCGTGCTTGTGGCAGAGCTCGATAAAGGCGTCAAGACCCTTCGGGTCGTGCGCGGTGAATTTATCGGCGCCCAAGTGACGGATCGCGTCGCTCCATTCCTCGTGGATCTGAATCAGCTCAACGCCGTTGCTCGCAAGATCGGCGACAAGACGTTCGTCATATTCGGTGGGTGCCATCGAAAAGGGCGAGGGATAATCGCCAAGATTGTAAATAGCTTGTCCCGGCAGATAGTCGTGAATGCGCTTACGCGCGTAATATGTTTTGTTGTTTTTCTCGGCAAGATTGATGTTATCAATTCTTGCACGATGCTCAGCAAGTGTCAGCTGCTTCATAAAGGTTCTCCCTTCCAATGGATTACCTGCATTATAACAGACAGCTTTTTTCTGTGTCAATAACAATCCGGCAAAAGGGTACGATATGACAAAAAAGGTTTTGAAATTTACCACTTGGCGCCAAAAAACAATACGGTTCCCGTGCCTTGCTTACAAAAAGAACTCCGCCGATGCTTCTCGGCGGAGCGGTTAAACAATCAAGTGGTTTGCGTCTTTTTCGCACAGCACTGTTCCCATTGCCGGCGGAAACAGCAGATCATATTGACAATGCTTTCATAGGATAGCATGCAGAAGATTGCAATCATCGCAAAATGCTGCAGGCAGCAGCTAAGCGAAAGACCGCGCGGAAAAACGGCGGGGGAAACAAGATATCCAAACTGAACGGGAATCAGCATCACAAGGAAGAGTGCCAAGAAAACGTAGTCACGTCTTTGCTTTTCGCGGCACGAAAGAAACATTACGATTACGGGAAGCATCATCGTGGAGGCGTACATAAAGCTGGGTGCGGGATACACGATCAGGGCGATCGTGATCAAAGAGAGCGCGCGCCAAGCGTTTTTGGCAAACAAAGAAAAGAGGAGACTGCAAAGCAATATGGCGGAAGAAAGCTTGCCACCCACGGTGATGACCCATTGCGGAATGTCACTTGCCTTCAGTCCGTTAGCGATCTGAACGAAATCAAACAAAAAGGTCGGCATCGAGTAATTGCGGTCAGAAACCTGACCGGAGCCCTGAAAGGATGTCAGGTTTTGAAGGAAAACGCGAATGTTGGAAAATCCGCCGGAAAAGGCAAGAAAGGGTAGGAAGAATGCGGCAATCGTATAAAAGACGGTTTTGAAGAAATCGGCAAACCGCTTTTCCTTCAGCAGGATCGCAGCCAACAGGGCGGGGTAGAGCTTAATGCCCGCGGCGATGGCTAGCAGAACGAGCGACAGCTCCCGCTGCCAGCGTTTCTCGCTGTTGTACCAGGCAAAAAACCAGGAAATGCAGGTAACGACAAGGAAAAGATAGTTTCCGCGGCCGTAAAGATACAGATACGGAGCGGCAAACAGCAAGGCAATCCCCACAAGGGTGCGTTGCACCACGGGGATTCCGTTTTGCTTCATATAGTGGAGCCACGCGCAAAGGGAGAGCGCCGTGAAGCCGATAAAGGCAAGGTGATAGGAGAATGTTCCCTGAACGGTATTTCTTGCCATGATCGAGCCGTTTGTATAATCCGCAAGTGAAGAAAAGCATTTGGAAATGGTAAGGATCAAGGGGGGATAGGAGCTATGAAACGAAGCGGTATAAGGGTTATAGTCCTTTTGTGTCCAATAGTTGACGTTGAAAAAGTCCATCCAATAGTCGTTTTCGTTTGATCCCCAGGTCGTTCTGCTAAAAAAGGGATAATCAAGCACGTTGACACGGATCCACTGTTGGATGATCCACGCAAGCATCGTGGCAAACATTGTTACAATAAAAATAAAAAGGATTTTTTGCTGTTTATCCAATGCCTTGAAACGGCGATAAAGTCTTTTCATGTAATACCTCATTATGATCGCAAATGTTGTATTCAATGTAACACATTCCCGCAAAATTGTCAATACGTTCTCGCCTTGGAAAAGGGGAAACGGGGAATGATCAAGAACGAAAAAAGAACGCGCAAGGCGTTCTTTTTTATTGGCGGAGAGAGTGGGATTCGAACCCACGGTTCCTTGCGGAATCACTGGTTTTCAAGAAGTCTACCAAAGAATACCGTTTCAGCTCAGTTCGGTGCAGTTTGTGCTAAAACGTTTCGCGAAAATCCTTATTTTACAAGGCTTTTCGGGACTGTTTGGCACCGATATGAATTAAAACGAATTGATCGGAATCGATACAGACCCCTCGTTTTTTGAGTATTTTTTTGCACATTGGAGAGAATTTGGAGAGAATTCGCGAGAGAAGAATTGCAACTGCAGTACATCGAGATTTTTCTTTTTTTGGAGAGAATTTTTCATGATTTAGGAGAGAACTTTTTATGCGTTACGATTTAGACGAAATTCAACGCTTGCCGGATGTCTTATCCCTTGCAGACCTTTGCCGCGCCTGCCATTTGAGCCATTTGGATGCGCGGTACTATCTCAAAAGCGGACTCATTCCCTATGAGACAACCGGGAAGAAAACGCGGTGTTATCGGGTCAAAAAAACCGCCCTGCTGAGAGCCATTGAAGACTACAAGGAAAATCCCGAGAAATACAAAATCCCGGGAATTTGGAGAGAAAAACAACACTTAAACGGAATCCGCAAAAGCCACATCATATACCTCCCAACGCAGGATCTCGCGTCGGACGTAGCGGTCGAATATTACCGAAATAAGCTTGCCGATGCCTCCGAGCTGATCTGTGTTGCCGACCTTGTGCGCGTCACGGGATACCGCTCCCCAACCATCACGCGGTGGTGCAAGCAAAAGAAGCTGATTGCCCACGCGAAAACCAACCGCCTATGGATCGCAAAGGCAGACGCCATAAGGTTTTTGACCTCTTTTACCTACAACGATATCAACGTAAAATCGCCCCGGCATATTGCAGACATCAGAGCAATCTATGACCTGATACATACGACAAAGGAGGGCGGAAAATGATATACGATATGAACGAGATTGCCAATCTGCCCGACACCTTCTCACTTGAGGATTTACGGGTGGTTTGCCACATCAGTAAACGAACCGCAAGGTACTACCTACGAGCCGGTCTGATTCCTTGTGAGATCAGCGAAAAGAAGACACACTGCTACACAATCAGGAAACAAGATCTGCTGGAAGCGCTCAAGGAATACCAAAAACAGCCCTGCAAATTTGCTATCCCGAAGGCGCTCAACGATGAAAAGCGGCAGCGGCAAGAGGCGCTGAAAATGATGGTGGAACAGCGGATACTATCCATCAATTGTCTGCCCGAAAAAGACCTCAAATCCACCACACTCAAAAAATATTATCAAAAGAGATTGGAGAACTGCCGTGATATGCTGAACCCGCCGGACATCGAAACCTTGACCGGATATCCCCGAAAGGTAGTCCGTCGCTGGTGCGTGGAAGGTAAACTCCATTGCATTATGCTTGACTCTCGCATTTGGGTAAAAAAGAAGGACATGCTTTCGTTTCTCTGCTCCGCAGAGTACAACAGCATTGTGCGCAAATCACAGACACATCTTGACGATATACACGAGATCTACAGAAAGATTCACAGAGGAGGCTAAAATGATGAAGGATAGAATGATACAGAACGGAATCGAATACGAGCGCCGAGGCGAACAATATTATCCCCTGCTTGACCTTGGCGAACAGACAACCTATGAAATCGGCAAATATGGAATACTCCACCTTGAATTTATCAAGCAGCACCGCAGAGGTACATACACCACCCTGCTGACCGAAAACCGCTTGAACGAACATCTCCACAACATCGACCTGCAGGCACACGAACAGATTGACTTACATATCGCGCAGATGGCAAAGCAAATGGATGTGACCGAGGAGCTCAAAGCCTCCGCCCCAATGCGCTGGGTGCAGATGATGAATAGCATCAAGGCAAGCGCCGCGGAGATCGTGCTGAAGGAGGTCGTGTACAAATGAACTCTATGATTCAAGAACTTTGGCGCGGCAATATCATCCCTCAAGAGGATAGCCGAACCAACTCCAAGGAAATGAAGGAACTTCTCGGCTATATGTCAAGGCATCACGAGGACCTCGAGAAAAGCTTCACCAATGAGCAGAAGGAGATCTTCGAAAAGTTTCACGATTGCTGGAGCGAGTACATGAGCCTTGGCGAAGCGGCTATCTTTGAGTATGCGTTCAAGCTCGGCGCGAGACTAATGGCGGAAGTTATGTGCGAGGACGAAGCAAAATAATTTTGTAGGCTGGACACGCGATGTCCAGCCTATTTTCACTTTCAAGTTATCAAAAAGATAACTTGATCAGTATGTAACGTGGGCTGGGTCGCGGAGACCCACCCCAAAATCAATGGGTCAAAATGGACCATTGATTTTCTTTCGGAACAATACATTCAAGAATTATTTACATTGTTCCGAACATAGTTCCGAATAATGTTCTTGACATTGTTCCGATAATGTGATATAATGTATCCGTAAAATTATACTTGGAGGAATATCCATGCATAAAATGATGAGCACGAAAGAGGCGGCAAGTCTCTGGGGAATCAGTGATAGACAAGTAAGCAAGCTCTGCGGAGAAGGAAAAGTCAGCGGTGCTGTTAAGAAAGGACGTAGTTGGGCGATTCCGATCGATACTGCAAAGCCGGCAGACGGTCGTATAAAGCCTATATCTACCATTCGCCAGCCTGATCTTCCTCTCCCTATCGGCATTTCCGATTATCGTTTGGCGTCTACAGAATACTACTATATTGATAAGACCATGATGATCAAGGATTTTCTTGATGAGCGTCCTATGGTCTCTCTTTTCACGCGCCCGCGCCGCTTCGGAAAAACGTTGAATATGGATATGCTCCGTACATTCTTCGAAAAGACAGACAAAGATACCTCGATCTATTTCAAGGACAAGAAGATCTGGGCTTGCGGAAATAAATATCGTGAATATCAAGGAAAATATCCCGTTATCTTCTTGAGCTTCAAGGATGTGAAATTCAATACTTGGGAAGAAACTTTTGATGCCATCAAGGATTTGTTCTCTAAGGAAACGTCTCGTCATCCGGAGCTTATCGGCAATGAAAAATTGTCCGCTTCGGATAAAAAGCGCATCGATAGCCTTGTTGCAGGAGATTGTTCCGCCGTTGAGCTTTCAAGTGCATTGGCAACTCTTTCTCAGGCGCTTCACGAGCATCACGGTATCGCTCCAATTATCATCATTGACGAGTATGATACCCCCATTCAGCAAGGACACGTCAAAGGGTTCTATGACGAGGTTATTGGCTTTATGCGCAACCTCTTCTCGGGTGGTCTCAAAGATAATCAGCATCTTTCTTACGGATTTTTGACCGGTATTCTCCGCGTTGCTAAAGAAAGTATTTTCAGTGGATTGAATAACTTAAAGATCAATTCCATATTGGATAAAAAATATAGCGCTTACTTCGGTCTTACAGCAGACGAAGTTAAGGAAATGGCTGCATACTACGGTGTTCCCGAGAAGTACGATGAGATCTGCACTTGGTATGACGGTTATCGCTTTGGTGAAACCGAAATATTTAACCCCTGGTCGGTTATCAACTACTTTGGTAACGATAGTCAGGCGCGCGCTTATTGGCAATCCACCGGTAGCAATGAGATTATCGGTGAAATCCTCGGTGAAGCCGATGAAACCATTTACGAAAAACTCAATGCTCTTATGCAAGGCGAATCCTTCCTGACCTATATCGATACGGGCGTTATCTACCCGCAGGTCAAGAGCAATCCCTCGTCTGTATACAGTTTCCTGCTTGTTGCAGGCTACCTGAAAGTAATCAAATGCGACCCTGCTTTCAGCGGTGACTTTATGTGCGAAGTTGCCCTGCCTAACAAAGAGATTGCATTCGTTTATAATAAAGAAATTCTCCAAAAGTTACACAAGATCGTTCCGCAGGCAACCGCAATTTCTATCCAAGAAGCGATCTATTCCAACAACGCTACGGCGCTTCAGAAGCACATCGGTACGCTTTTGATGCAGTCTGCAAGCAGTTACGATACCGTTGGCGAGAACTTCTACCACGGACTTGTCCTCGGTCTCTGCGCAACGCTTGATAACCGTTATTATATCACATCCAACCGCGAGTCGGGAGAAGGTCGCTACGACATTTGCCTCTGCCCCAAGGACACAAAAATGCCCGGCGTTCTCATCGAACTCAAGGCAGCCAAAGATTGCTCCGATGACGAGCTGAAAGAGCTTTCCGAGACGGCTCTGAAGCAGATCAACGATAGAAAATACGATACCGAACTCACCACCAAGGGCGTCAAAAACGTATTCAAATACGGCGTGGCGTTTAGTGGGAAGAAAGTTAGAATATCCGATCACTCTATCGACAATTAAATCAACTGAGCCTTTTGGTTTAAATCAAATTAA
>JBGVCY010000015.1:0-3165 GCA_045119135.1 Eubacteriales bacterium
TCGCCAACAGCAACGATAACCGTCTGCGTGCCAATCTCGCGCTTAATAAAGCTTTGACTGCGGATCATATCATTCTCCTTTCATACCGCGATACGCCACCAAAGCGGCATCGGTCTGCATATTGCAGGCAACGATATACGCGGGGATGGTCTGCACCATACGGTCAAGCAGATCCAGAAAATGCATCGCATCGTCACGCTTTTTGGGCATCAGAATCTGCGAATACAGGCGTAGGAGCGTTTCCGCGTGATCAAGCGGCTTTACGCTGTTGGTGCGCGAGCGCTCGATAAATCCAAGCGCCGTGAGCGGAACGGATTTGTTCTTCTGCATTTTTTCCTTACCGCACCAAGGGGTGCCGAACGCCATCAGCTCGCCGTTCATAAAGCGAAGGATGGGCTTGTCGCCGTTGACCACCTCTGCACCATCGAATGCCTGGAGCCAAAGGCGTGCGTGTGTGGTCTTTCCCGTGCCGCTGGGTGCCGAAAAGGCATAGCCCTTACCCTTGTAGCCGATCACCGCGGCATGGAACACAAAGGCATCAAAGCGGGGCAGCTCCATGGCAATGGCGCGAAAGGCGGCGATTGCCTCGGCATATCCGGGGGTGGGGGGCGTGGGCAGAGTGGATCGAATGATCTCGTCCGCGATCTCGCCCTCGCTGACCGTTACGAAAATATCGGCACTTGCGAAATCTGCCATATAGTCCTTGCAAAGGTTTTCAAGATAGGGGTAGCGATTCTGAATTTCGATATTCAATTCCGCCATACGGATCTTCATAGCAAATCCCCTTTCATTCCATAGATATATTTATTGTAGCATAGAAACGAAAAAAATGCAATACAAAATACAAAAAGGCTCTGCTTGGCAGAGCCTTTTCCGTTTTGTTTAGAACGCAATATAGTTTTCGATATAGGTCTTCAGCTCGGAGATCGGGATGCGGACCTGCTCCATGGTATCACGGTCGCGAACGGTGACACAGTTGTCAGCGGGAGTCTCGGCATCACCAACGGTTTCGAAGTCGACAGTTACGCAAAGAGGGGTACCGATCTCATCCTCGCGGCGGTAACGCTTGCCGATAGAACCGGTTTCATCGAAATCGACCGAAAAGTATTTTGCCAGCTCGTCATAGATCTCAAGTGCCTTGTCGGAAAGCTTTTTCGACAGGGGCAGCACTGCCACCTTATAGGGTGCAAGTGCAGGATGCAGGTGCAGAACCGTGCGAATGTCGTTCTTTTCAGCATCGATCACTTCCTCGTCGTAAGCGTCAACCAGGAATGCAAGAGCTACGCGGTCAGCGCCAAGCGAGGGCTCGATGACGTAAGGAATATAGCGCTCGTTTGTTTCGGGATCGAAGTAGGAAAGATCCTTGCCGCTGTGCTCAGCGTGCTGGGAAAGGTCATAGTCGGTACGGTCGGCAATTCCCCACAGCTCGCCCCATCCGAACGGGAACAGGAACTCAAAGTCGGTGGTTGCCTTGGAATAGAAGCAAAGCTCATCCTTATCGTGGTCGCGCAGACGGAGATTCTCCTCGCGCATGCCAAGGTCAAGCAGCCACTTCTTGCAGAAGTCCTTCCAATAAGCGAACCATTCAAGGTCGGTACCGGGCTTGCAGAAGAACTCCAGCTCCATCTGCTCGAACTCGCGGGTACGGAATACGAAGTTGCCGGGCGTGATCTCGTTACGGAAGGATTTACCGATCTGACCTACACCAAAGGGCAGCTTGCGACGGGTAGAGCGCTGAACACCGTTGAAATTGACAAAGATACCCTGTGCGGTCTCGGGGCGCAGATATGCGGTGCTTGCCGAATCCTCGTTAACGCCGATGAAGGTTTTGAACATCAGATTGAACTTTTTGATCGAAGCGAAATCCTTGCTACCGCAAATGGGGCAAACAATACCCTTTTCTGCGATATATTCTGCCATCTGCTCGAAGCTCCAGCCTGCGGGGTTGTCGTTGAGACCGTTTGCAAAAGCATAATCCTCGATCATTTTATCGGCGCGGTGACGTGCCTTGCAGGATTTGCAATCCATCAAGGGGTCAGAGAAGCCGCCTACGTGGCCTGAAGCCACCCAGGTTTCGGGGTTCATGATAATTGCGCTGTCAAGACCGACGTTGTAGCGGTTTTCCTGCACGAATTTCTTCCACCAGGCGCGTTTGACGTTATTTTTGAATTCAACGCCCAAGGGGCCGTAATCCCAAGAGTTGGCAAGGCCGCCGTAAATTTCGGAGCCGGGGAAAACGAAGCCGCGGTTTTTGCAAAGCGCGACGATCTTGTCCATTGTTTTCTGCATGTTGTTCATAGGTATCTCCCAAATCAGTGATAATGTATTATTTTACTCTTAATTTTATGGTTTGTCAAGGCTTTCGGGGGCTTTTATTCGATCAAATCGACGACTTTTGCCCCTACAAAGGAAGTCAGCTGCGCGCGGTCAATCAAAAGCTGTGCGCCACGCACACCCGCGCTGACCGTAATACGGTCGTGCAGAAGGGCGGTCTCATCCAAAAAGGTGGGAAACGCCTTCTTCATACCGATCGGCGAGCATCCGCCGCGGATATAGCCTGTCAGCGCAAGCAAGTCCTTTACGTGCACCATTTCGATCTTTTTGTTGCCCGTAACGCGCGCCGCCTTTTTGAGATCGATCTCAAAATCCACAGGGATGCAAAAGACCACATGTCCCGTGCGGTCGCCCTTGGCGACCAGCGTTTTGAAGACCATATCGTGGGGCAAGCCGATCTCATCGGCAATGTGCGTACCCGCAAGATGATTTTCATCCACCGTGTATTCAAAGACCTCATAAGGAATCTTGGCGGCATCAAGGCGCCGCATGGCATTGGTTTTATTTTTCATCGGTAGGTCTTCCCTTCTTCGATCATTTCGATCGCGGCATCGGTCTGTGCCTGTGTGATCGAAATGCCGCCAAGGATTCTCGCAACCTCGCCAACACGCCCTGCCTCATCAAGAGGGGTAACGGTGGTAAAGGCGCGGTCATGCTCCTCGTGCTTGGCGATCTTATAATGTGCGGTGGCAAGCGAGGCAACCTGTGCCGAGTGCGTAATGCAAAGCACCTGCGTCGTCTTTCCGATATCAGCAAGCTTGATGCCGATCTTTCGGGCGGTCTTGCCCGAAATACCCGTATCCACCTCATCAAACACGGCGGTTTTTACAC
>JBGVCY010000016.1:0-9674 GCA_045119135.1 Eubacteriales bacterium
ATAAAGGCTTCAAACAGGTTGGGGAAGTATACAGTAACCTTGTGCTCACCCTCGGGCAGAGCAACGCGAAGCGCGCTTGCCACCTCGTCGACGTTATCGTGTCCAAAGTGCTTTGCCGGGGCGTCGTCCACAAATACGTCAAAAAAGCAGAAGTATTGGCTGGATACGGTGCGCGAGAAATAGGACAGCTCAAAGGTATCGGAATCGGTGATGAATTCCAAACGCACAGCAGCAGAGGCGCGCGTGTGAGAGGCATAGCGCTCACAATAAGGCAGGGGCTGTCTTTCGTTAAAGCGGCGGGGGCAAAGCCCTTTGTCTGTTTCCTCGAAGCGAACGGCACCCGTCAGAATGGATTGAATTTGTTCCGTGGTAAGTCTCATATGTATTCCTTTCAATCCTTGGTGCTGCGATGCAGATCCGAGCGCAGGAATTTGATGGCGCGCTCGACACTGTCCTTTGAATTTTTCCATGGTTCGGCATCGTATCGGTAATCGAATTTCTTGCAGAACCAGCTGACGTCTTCGGTAAGGGTCTCCAAATAACTGTCGACCACGCGGCGGGTCACGTCGCAGAAAGCGGGGAGCTGCTTTTTGCCAAGGCGGATCGCCGCCTTTTCCAGCAACAAGCGGTAATGGGGCAGGCAGAAGTAGGGCTGTTTCTTCATTTTTTCAACAAAGGTCTCGTCGGTGTCAAACAGCAGTACCACCGTCTCTGCCATATGCTGAAAATGGAAATCGATGCGCTCGCACACGTAGCAGGAGCTCTGCAACTCGCCGATGCGCTTGGCGGGGCGGGCATCGGGCCTGCCGATGATGGTGCCGATCAGCCCCTTTGCGAGGTCGTCCTTCAATTCCTTCAAGTGGCTTTCCAGCGTCAGTGCCATACCAAGGCGATTTTTGCGTACAAACATCATATCGTAATGCGTGCGGCAAAAGCCCTTTCGGTTGGTTTTGATGCGCACGTCGGGCTCCATCATCGAAGCACCGAGAATCAGATCAAGCTCGTTTTCCTCAAGCTTTCGGTAAAGGGCGCACATGGGGCATCCGCAAGAGGCGTTTTCCGCCGAGGCATCAAATGCCTCGTTTACGGGTATGGTATAGATTTGTTCCATAGAAATCTCCCTTATATAAACTAAATTTATTATATACTTTTTTGATGTAAAAAGCAAGTTTTTTGCGTATATTTTAGCACGCTGCGCGCAATTTGGCTGAATGAAGCAATGTGCGCAGACAAAAACTAAAGATACAGAAAAAGAAAAGGGGGGATTTTTTGATGAACAAAAAGGCGATGACGGCAACAGGCATTCTTGCCGCGATCTCGGTGGCAAGCACGGTGGGGCTTTGGATGAGCACTGCGGGCACGAACAAGCCGCGCGGGATGGCAAAAAAGGTGACCTGCACGGTTGAGCAAATGGGCAACCGTATGGGTGAAATGTGGCACGGGATGAAAAAATAAGCAATAAAAAAGGGAACTGTTACGTTCCCTTTTTTATTGCTTTGCGCCTTTCGCATGTTACCGCCCACCGCGGTGCCCACCGTGTGAGCCGCCGCCACCGCCGCTGCTGCTTGATTGCACGCGCGTGCGGGTGACGAAGCTGCCAACAAAGCGGTCCTCGGCTTCGGTCAGCTGCAGCTTCGCGTAACGGTCAAGGGGATAGGATTCGCCGTGCTGCTTTTTGCGGTAATACAGGAACACGCCAAGCACGGCGCCGCCGCCTGCAAGCAGACCTACAACAACGCCGATGATGGCTGCCACCAAGGGTGCGCGGCGCGCTCTTGCCGCCTCGCGCTCGGCGTACGCTGCCGAGACACGGCAGCATTCCTCGAAAAAGGCAATAGAACCTTCCTCAATTCTGCCTGCTTTCAAATTGTTGTAAACAGCCGTGGCATCCAGCACCGCATCCACGTCACTGTCGGAAAACATATCATAGGCATCGTTGTAGGTGTACATATCGTAATAGTACACGCCGTTCACGAGGCTGATAAGCAACACCACTGCCGCATCATCCTTCGTGATGCCGCAGATGGTTTCCATATGGTTGTCACTTGGAATGTTCTGACGTGTGGACGTTTCCTGTGTCAGCAGATAAAAAACAAGCCCATTGGTATCGCTTGCGCTGTTCATGATACGCGCTTCGGTATCGGCGCTCAGTAGTGCGGCGTTGTCCTTTACCGTTACGGTATCGGCACATACGGGTAGCGTAAGCGCTACGAGCAGTAAAAGCGAAAGCGTGATCCATATCAGTTTTTTCATACCGTTCCCCCCTTAAAACAGAAATAACTTCAAAAGGGCGGCGACGGCGCCTGCCAAAAGTCCCACCACGGCGCCGAGAATGGCAAGCTTCAGGCGGCTGACGGGCAGCTCGCCATATACCTTGCCTGTGTAGCCGTTCATTGCATACGTATAGGTCTTTTCGCGGCGCTTATAGGTCAACAGCCAGATCGGCATCAGGGTATAATCCCAGTGGATGCGTGACAGCAACAAACGGGGCGCGTTAGGGGTGACGGTGGCATAGCCGTGAATGGTATCGCGCAGAAGGGTCTGCGTATAGCCCTCCATACGGCGGCGCACCGACTCGCGGATGCTATCCTTTTCGATATCGCGCTTCTTGGCAAGAAAGCCCGAAAGATAGGGCATGGAAAAATCCTCCAACGAATCGGAAGGGTAGGGCAGAATGCCCGACAGCATGTTCTGATCCTCAACCGAAAGGGCGGGGGTGACGATATCCTCAAAGTGGATGCTGCCGCCGCGTACGATGCGGTAATTCGAGGTTTCGGTGTAGCGGTAATCGCCCGCACGCCAGCTCCGTACGCGGGTTGCACGTGCCGTCATTGCCGCACGGGTGTCGGCATCGGTACACCAGAAGGGGTAGTAGATGCCTGCCATATGCTCGACCTGCGCATCACAGACGAAATCGCGGGGGACAAACCATTTGCGCCCTGCAAATTCGCGGAAGCGTTTTTTGGCGCCCTCGCGATCAAAGCGGAAGGGAATCACCTTGTGGGGGCGCATCTGACCGGACAGCCTGCCCACCAGCAATACGGGATTGTGACAGTAGGGGCATTCGGTGGCGGCGGTGTTGTCATCACAGACCAACCCTGCGCCACACGTCGAGCAGGTGTATTCGCCAAGCTGTGCCGAAAACTCCTCGTCGGGCACCTCGCGCGCCTCTGCCTCTGCCTCTGCCGCCGCACTTGCCGCCTCCTCGGCGGCGCGGGCGGTTTCGGTGGCGATCAGCTCCTCTTGCGTGAATTCCGACAGACAAAATTCGCACGCGAACGTTTGCTTTTCGGCGTGAAAGAGGAGAGGGGCGGCACAGTTTGGGCATTGATATGTAACGGTGGATGCTGTACTCATACGTCAGTCTTTTTTTCTGCCGCACTCGGCACAGAATTTACCCGTGTTCTTCTTGCCGCACTCAGGGCAGAACCACTCGCCCGTATCGGGGCGCTTGGTGCCACATTCGGCACAGAACTTGCCACTGTTTTCACGCCCACATTCGGGGCAGACCCAATTGCCTGCGGGGGCGGGCTTTTTGGTGCCGCATTCGGCGCAGAAGTTGCCGGTGGCGGTGTTGCCGCAGGCACACCGCCAAGCGCCCGCAGGGGTTGCTTTCTCGGTTGCCGCATGTTCCATTTGTGCGCGATTGGTCTCGGAGAAGGCACCCAAGCCGCCTGCGGCATTCATACCAATGCCCATGCCCATAAAGGTGGCGGCGGCGCCGTTCTGATTACTGCCTGCGGCTTCAAAGCCGCGTGCCATAGCGCCCTGTACATAGCCCTCTCGCACGGCGGCATCGCCGAGCATTGCGCCTTGATTGCGCATGTTGATCAGCTTCTTGGATTCCTCGTCGTAAGAGACACTGGCAATACCCACCGAAAGGATCTCAAAGCCGCGCAGGGTACGGAAGCTCTCGTCAAGCTCGGTTGCCATATACTGCGACAGCTCGCGCGATTTGCTTGCCACGTGCGAGATG
Source organism: Eubacteriales bacterium (assembly GCA_045119135.1). Lineage (GTDB taxonomy): Bacteria > Bacillota > Clostridia > Oscillospirales > CAG-272 > Firm-07. The sequence continues at coordinate 3,977 of JBGVCY010000016.1, forward strand.
CGGATGCCGTCAGCCGACATCTTGTTGATCGCCGCCTGCAGTGCTTCCAGGAATTCGGAAAGGTACTGCTCGTTGATATCGTTGATATCGACGTGCTCGCTGTCGCGCGGGATCGCCTCGGCGTAAAATTTCAGGGGATCGGTGATCTTGATCGAATAGGTGCCGAAGGCGCGCAGGAACAGCTCGGAATTATAGAAATTATCAAAATAATTGACGGGGTTGCGCGTGCCGAACTTGATCCCCTTGATTTCCTGCAGATTGATGAAATACGCCTTTTGCGATGTAGAGGGGACACCGCCGAATTTGATGCGGCGGAAGGTTTCAAGCAAGCTGTCGCCAAACTGTCCTGCAAACAGCGAGGGCATGGCGGAATTGTCGACCTTATAATAGCCCGGCTCGGCGGTAAAATCCACCACCTTGCCGCCGTCGACAAGGATCATAAATTGGTTGTCGTAAACGTGGATGACCGATCCGTTTGAGATGGTATCCTTCGTGCCCTTGCGGTTGGAGGAGCGCTTGTCGCCCTTTCTGACGGTAACACCGCGCGAGAACACCGTGGTATCGCTCATGCCTTCTGCCTCGATGACCTCAAGCCAGCTGTCGGCAAGACCGCCGCCGATGGCGCTGAATGTCGCTTTGATAATGCCCATATGGTAATCTCCTTTTCGGTAATAAGATCAAAATCAAAAAACGCCCGACACTGCTGCCGAGCGTTTTCGAAAAACCCGCCAAGCCGTGTAACCGTTTGTACGAGAACCCTGTTAAAACAAGGCGGTGTCCTGCCAAGGGCTTTACTGCTCCCAGCATCCAAGCACCCTTGCGAGACAAGTCAATCGTCAAGGGGTTGGGAGGTCTGCAAACCACCCTTGGACTCGTTCCGGACTCCATTTCGTAAGTGTAGGCTCCACGAAATCAATTATCACGCACAAGGCAGGCGGTGAACTGTGGAATTATTTTCCTGCGTCGTAATCGATTTCTTCTGCAAACAGATCGTCAAAGTAATCGGCGATGTCGTCAAATTCATCGTCATCATCGATCGATACAAGGCTTTCCTCGCCGTCAACGATCACGCTTTTGAGAATCACGTATTCGCAGTATTCGTCATCTCTGTCCTCTGCCTCGGCAGGAACCATGGCATAGTAGCGCGTGCCGTTCTTTTCGCAGGTATCAAGCAACTCAAATTCGTGGTCGTTGCCCTCTTCATCCTGCAGGATGTAGATATTGTCCATATTTTTTTCGTCCATGTTACATACCTCTCAGTCAGGTTTATTCACCTTTATTTTACCCGATTCCGTAGGGAAAGTCAATAGGAAGATATCTTTTTCTCGCCATCTTGATTTTTCCTTTTTGAAGTGTTATAATGATGTATCATAGGTTTTGGAGATGATGATATGAAACTTTCTACTTCTCACAGCATTATGGATAAGGTGGATGGCGATATTCGCTATACCCCTCTTGAATCGTTGCGCGCCATTAAGGATGCGGGCTATGACCGCGTAGATATCAACTTCCGCCCCCTTTGTCAGGTCATCGGCGAGTCGATGGCGGGTGATAATTGGGCTGCGGTGGTCGAGGAATTTGCCGCAGCCGCTGATGAGGTGAAGATTCCGATCTACCAGGTGCATGGCGACACGATGTCCAATATTCAGTGGGACGATATGGACTATCCCCGCCGTGACGTGCATTTTGTTTGTGTACATCGCACTATCGAGGCAGCGCGCCGTCTTGGTGCTTCGGTGCTGGTGCTGCACCCCTATAACCTGGCACACGCACCCCTGTATTCGGTCAAGGAGAACCGCGATGCCTGCATTGCGTATCTGGCGCCCTTTATCGAAACGGCAAAGAAATGCGGCATCAAGCTGGCTGTTGAAAATATGATCGACTTCAGCCGCCGTCACCGCCGTTACTGCGGTGGCGATATTTACGAGCTGATCGATCTGGTGGACACCATCAACGATCCCTCGGTGGGTATTTGCTTCGATACGGGTCACGGCAATATTTCGGGTATGAACGCAGGTGAGGCAATCCGCGCCATCGGCGGAAAGCGTTTGCTTGCCACCCACATCAACGACAACATCGCGCTTGCAGGCAATGATACCCACGCACTGCCGTACCTTGGCGATATCGATTGGAGCAACGTGATGAAGGCGCTGCACGAGATCGATTATCACGGTGACTTTGCTTACGAGATCAAGCACACCCGCACCCCGAAGGCGGCGCGCGCCGATTGGCTGCGCTATACGGTCGCCATTGGTCGCGAGCTGCTGGCAAAGAAATAAGAAAAACAAAAAATCCCGCCACGTGGCGGGATTTTTTGTTTTAATACAGGTCAAGGATCTTCAGGAAAAGCTCAGCCGAGATCGCTCCGAACTCCATTGAGGTGACGGGCTCGCCATCGTTGTTGATGATAACAATGATGCGCTTGCCGTTGCTTCCCTCGCGGAAGAGAAGGGCGTACCCATCCTTGGTAAAGGGGGTAGCAAAGGAGTATACGCTCTTGGCAAAGCTGAACTGGATCTTGCCGCCGCGATTGATATAAGCAAAGGTATCGGCGGTTTCTACCAGAGCAAGACCCTTGCGGAAGGAGTATGCCGCAAGATACGTGGGCTCGATGCGGATGTCGCCGTCGCGGTTGATATAACCCCACAGACCCGTATCGGCGTCGGGGCTGACAGCCGCCATCGTATCGTCGCCAAAGGGCAGGGCGTCGTCAAACTGTGGTTCAATGGCAAACTTGCCGCTTTGCTCGATATAGCCGTACTTGCCATCCTTTTGCACCAACGCGAATCCGCTGTCGTCAAAGGGTCTGGCATCGGTAAAGGCAGGCTCGACCACCATGTTACCCTCGCGGTCGATATAGCCGTACAGTCCGTTCTTTTTCACAAGAGCCAGACCGTTTTCGCAGAAGGAATTCAGCTCGTCGAACTGAGCGGCGATGACGAATTCGCCATCCTTGTTGATCATGCCCCACAGGCCGTTTTCGCATACGGGGGCATAGATGCTGGCACCAAAGGCGCGTGCCGCTTCAAATTTCGGCTCGACGGCAAAGCTGCCGTCCTTTTCGATAAAGCCGTAAAGGCCGTCTTTCTTGATCAGGGCAAGACCGTTGTCGGAAAAGAGATCGGCGGTCTCAAATTGATGGGCGATGACATTCTTGCCGTCGTCATCGATATAGCCCCAACCGTCGGCGGTAAGGACGGGAGCAAAATCAAATTTGCCAAAGGGCTTTGCCGATTCAAAGGCGGGCTCGATTACCATCTCGCCATCATCGTCGATATAGCCCCACTTGCCCCCCTTTTTGACAGCGGCAAGGCCGTTGTCCGAAAAGTCGCACGCATCCTCAAAGGTGGCGGGGATGGCAAGCTCGCCCTTTTCGTTCATATAGCCCCAGAGGGTATCGCCCTCGGCGGTGGTGATGGAAACGGGAAGCAGGCCCTTGTTAAACAGCTCGACCTCGGGGGGAGGATCGGCAAAATTGTTATTCAGCACAATGATCACACCGGCGATCAGGGCGGTGACGATCAGAATGGGAAGCAGGAACATGGGGTGAAAGCGGAAGCGCTTTTTCGGTGCCGCGTTCTCCGCTTTTGCGGGAGCGGGGGCAACGGGCGCCGCCTCTTCTGCCTGTTGTGTGGGCAGATCGATGCCGCATCTGGGACAGAATGTATCCTGCTCGGTAATCTCAGCTGAGCAATGAGGACATTGACGCATAGTCTGCTCCTTTCTCGCGCGATGCGCGCAGAAATTTTTTATAGTATACCATAGTTTTTTGAAAATGTCAACGAAGCATCAGATATGATCGAAATCCAGCAAGGTCAGATTCGGGTTGTTCTCCACTGCCCACTTGATGCTCCACTGACCTGTAAAGAGCAGGTAAAGGTGACCCTGCACATCGCGCACCACGCGGGTATCGGAGGCAAGGTTGAGCGAGGAGGGAACGGTGCTGTCATCAGCGACACGCTTGATATACTGATAGGGCAGCTCGCGGTGCAGGTATTCAACACCGTATTCCGACTTCATACGGAATTTCAGTACGTCATACTGCAGCACGCCGATGACACCGACCACGACGCGCTCAAAGCCTGCATCGGGGTCAAAGAAAATGCGGATAGCACCTTCCTTGGCGATCTGCTCCATACCCTTGGCAAACTGCTTGCGTTTCATCGAATCGATCTGCTCGACCATGGCAAAATGCTCGGGCGCGAAGGTGGGAATGCCTGCAAAGGTGACCTTCTTTTCCTTTGTGCAGACGGTATCGCCAATCGAAAAGATGCCGGGGTCAAACACACCGATGATGTCGCCCGCAAACGCCTCTTCAATACCGGCGCGCTCCTCTGCCATCATCTGCTGGGGCTGAGAGAGCTTGACGGGGCGTTTGCCCTGCACGTGGTAATATTCCTTGCCACGCTCAAACTTGCCCGAAGAGATGCGCAGGAACGCGATACGGTCGCGGTGCGCCTTGTTCATATTGGCTTGAATTTTGAAAACGAATGCCGAGAAGCCGTCATCGAAGGGGGAAACCACGTCGCCCTCTTCGGTGGTACGGGAGAGGGGAGCGGCGGTCAGCTCAAGAAAGCCTGCCAGAAAATCCTCAACGCCGAAGTTGTTCAGTGCCGAACCGAAGTAAACGGGGCTGAGCTTTCCGTGTGCAATGGCATCCAGATCGAAATCGAAGCTGGCGCCATCCAAGAGTTCAACCTGCTCGCACAGCTCCTCGCGCAGATTGGGACCGATCAGCTCGTCCAGCTTGTCGGTGTCGGTGATGTCGCAGGCGATGGTCTGCAGCTTGCCGCGGCCACCGTGAAAGTTGTCGAAGGTGTGAATGCCGCGCGCACGGCGGTCGAACACGCCCTTAAAGGTAACGCCGCAGCTGATCGGCCAGTTCATCGGGTAGGTGCCGATGCCGAATTCGCGCTCCAGCTCATCCAGAAGGTCGAAGGGGTCGCGTGCCTCGCGGTCCAGCTTGTTGATAAAGGTAAAGATCGGGATGCCGCGTTTGGCGCAAACGTGAAAGAGCTTGCGGGTCTGCGGCTCGATACCCTTTGCGGCGTCGATCACCATCACGGCGCTGTCTGCCGCCATCAGCGTGCGGTAGGTATCCTCCGAGAAATCCTGGTGACCGGGGGTGTCCAGAATGTTGATACAATAGCCGTTGTATTCAAACTGCATCACCGAAGAGGTGACCGAGATACCGCGCTGCTTTTCCAGCTCCATCCAGTCGGAAACGGCGTGCTTGTCGCTTTGCTTGCCCTTGACCGAGCCTGCCGATTGAATGGCGCCGCCGTAAAGCAAAAGCTTTTCGGTAAGGGTGGTTTTACCTGCGTCGGGGTGCGAAATGATCGCAAAGGTGCGCCGACGCTTGATTTGCTGTCTTGTTCTTTCGTCCATACTGCTATCCTTTATTAAAATAATGCAACTTATATATTTTACAGCATTTCCGCAATTTTTGCAAGAGGGTAGCGGGGAAAAGAATTCCTTGAAAGAAATATCGAAAAAATATTGGAAATCTTTGTACTGGAAATGGAAGCGATATATCGCCCCGCAGAAGCTTCTGCGGGGCGGCTTTTTTGACTGCAGCTATTTGATTTTGTTCAAAAAGCGGAAAATAAAAGTTATTGAACGGAAAAGCGAAAAGAGATTAGTAAAAATATTTTTCCGTTTTTGGAAAAAACATATTGACAACGGCGCTTTTGTGGTG
>JBGVCY010000017.1:0-7074 GCA_045119135.1 Eubacteriales bacterium
CCCTGATATTACCTATCCCAAGTTGCCCGAATACAGCTTGCGTGAGCTGCTGGCGCAGGAAAAGGAAGCCTCGGGTATGTATTTCTCGGGGCATCTGCTGGATGGCTTTTCCAATGCACTTGCAGACCCTGCCATTGGGGAAATCCGCGCGCTTGTCGAGACTGACGATAACGGCGAGCTGTTGCTTGCCGACAGAGCAAGGGTAACAATTGCAGGTATCGTGACCTCGGTTACAATGAAGACCACCAAGAAGGATGAGCGCATGGCGTTCTTTACGCTGGAAGACCGCTATGGCGAGATCGAGTGTCTTGCGTTCCCAAAGATCTATGCAAAGTTCGCACATATCCTTCACACCGATGCGGTGCTTCGCATCGATGGCGAGCTTTCGATTCGCGAGGAAGAAAATCCCAAGGTACTGGTCTCCCGCATTGCCGAGCTGCTCGATAACCGTACGCTGACAGCACCTGCCGTACGTGAAGAGCCTAAAGCAACCAAACAGCCGACCGTAACAGGTGTATCACCCGAAACGGCTAAGATTCTTTATCTGCGCGTGCCGTCGCTTACGGACGAGAAATGGAAGCGTGCCTTGAATATGCTGGAAATTTTTGAGGGTGAGTTGCCCGTTTCGGTCTATGACGCCTCAAAAAAAAGCTATCAGCGCCTTGAGATGGGCTTTGATTGTACAGCATTTACGCTTGCCGAGCTGGTAGAAATACTCGGTACTGACAATGTGGTCTTGAAGTGACAAAAAACGCACCCAATCCCATATAAGAACAGGTATTCACACCCCCGCCTCGTAGAAAACTACGACATAGCGGGGGTGTTTTTACGATGTTGATGAAGAAAACAGGAAACAGGCTTTTGATATTTTTGCTTTCGTTTACACTTGCTTTGCTAATCGCGCTTTCTGTCGCTGTGCTGGGCGGTGCTGCTTTTGCTGCGACGTTGGATACCACGCTTGACGAGGAGCTTTTTTTCGGAACAATGGGGGATAAGACCACCCGTCTTTATTATGAAAATGAGATGGGAGAAACCATCGAACTGACTGCCGACCGCATCAGCGGATATGAGAACGCGCTGTTTTGTCCTTTATCCGAAATGTCACCGTATCTGCCAAACGCCTTTATCGCTATCGAGGATAAGCGATTCTTTGATCACGGTGGCATTGACTGGGCAAGAACGCTGTCGGCGGTGAAATCGTATCTGATGGGGGGAGAAGCAAGCTTTGGAGGCTCTACCATCACACAGCAGCTGGTAAAAAATCTGACAGGAAATAGCGAGAAAAGTATCGGGCGTAAGCTATCCGAGCTGATCCGTGCCGCAAAGCTTGAGGAAAAGCTGTCGAAAGAAAAAATATTAGAGCAATATCTGAATATCGTCAATCTATCGGAAAATTGTTATGGGGTACGCACCGCCGCAAATGCGTTTTTTTCAAAGGAGCCCGCCGATCTGACACTCGGAGAGGCGGCAACCATTGCCGCCATCACCAATAATCCTGCAAAGTATAACCCAATCAGGCATCCCGATGCCAATAAAAAGCGCCGCGATCTGATCCTTAACGAGATGCGAAAGCAGGGAATGATAGATGAGGAGCAGTATCGGACGACCGTGAACGAGGAAACGGTACTGCACGTGGATCGCGAAGCGCTTTCGGGCAGAGTGAATTCGTGGTATGCCGATATGGTGGTTTCAGATGTAGTCAGCGCTTTGATGCGTGAACACGGTATGAGCGAGGCGGCGGCAAGCCGACTTGTCTATTGTGGCGGATTGAAGATTTATACCGCACAAGATCCGAGATTGCAACAGGTGGTCGAGGAATTCTTTGCGGATGCAGATCATTTTCCAACGCACAAAAACGAAAAAAAGGCACAGAGCGCTATGATGATCGTCGATCCGAAAAATGGCGATATTCTGGCAGTTGCGGGCGCCGTCGGAGAAAAGCGTTCCAACCGTATTCAAAGCTTTGCTACCGATACCAAACGCCCGTCAGGCTCGGTGATCAAGCCGTTGTCGGTGTTTGCGCCTGCCCTGGAAAAGGGACTTGTTACAAGTGCCACGGTTTTTGACGACGTGCCGAGAAGCTTTCGGGCAAACGGTGCGCCGTGGCCGCGCAACGCGCCAAACCTCTATCGCGGGCTAACCACCGTCAAAACAGCCCTGGTGCATTCGGTGAATACGGTCAGCGTTTCGATCCTTGAAAAAATGGGGTATGCCGCTTCCATGCGGTTTCTTACCGAAGAGCTTGGCTTTTCCTCGCTGGATGTCAAGCGCGATATGGGTAGCGCCGCGCTGGCGCTGGGTCAACAGAGCGAGGGGGTGTCGCTGGTCGAGCTGCTTGGCGGTTATACCGCACTTGCCAACGGCGGCGTGTACGAGGGAACGCGTAGCTTTTATAAGGTTCTTGACAGCAAAGGCGAGCTGCTTTTAACAAACGAAAGCAAGGAGCGCCGCGTGCTGGATCGGGATAATGCCGCGATCTTGACAATGATGCTGCGCGGTGTGGTGCAGGAAGGCACGGCAAGAGGATTGACACTGAAAAATGAGGTCAATGTTGCGGGAAAAACAGGAACCAGCAACAACAGCTGTGATAAGTGGTTTATCGGCTACACCCCCGAGCTTTTGGCAGGGGTGTGGTACGGATACGAGTATCCCGAATCCTTGTCGGATGTGAAAGGGAATCCCGCGCTTACTGTTTTTGATCAGGTGATGAATCAGGTGCTTGCCGTAAGACCTGCAACCAAGAAGTTGTTTGATACCGATGACGAGCTGATCGCAGTACGGTATTGCCGCGATTCGGGAAAGCTGTTGTGTGATGCCTGTCGGTATGACCCAAGAGGGGATCGGTCGGAGATCGGGTATTTTAAAAAGGGGACAGAGCCAAAGCTTACGTGCGACTGTCACGTGAAGATCCGCTACTGCAACCACGGCGGTGTAGCCGCGCCCGACTGCCCCGACGAGACCTGTCATACCACGGCACTGCTTCGTGTAAAGCGCAGCTTTCCACGCCAGATCAAGGTGCTGGATGCACCTTACACCTATGGTGGAGACGTGCCAGAAAAGGAACTGTATTTACGGAATAATGAGCCATATTATGCTGAAAATGATAAAACAAAGCATAATTATGGCATCGGAATGGACATTGTGCCGTATAACCGTCTTTGCCCCGGTCACGCAGATGATGACTTCTTCGAAAGGCGGGCGGAGCTTGGTGGCGAACCGGAAGAAAGCGCATAAAAAACAACTCCCATCGGGCACGCCCGATGGGAGTTTTCTGTTGTGTTGTCAATCAATAATACCGCCGCCAACAACGTAATCGCCGTCGTAAAGCACAAGCGACTGCCCGGGGGAAATGGCGCGCTGAGGCGTTTCAAATTCCACTAGTAAACGGTCGGGTGCGATCTGCTCAACGCGCGCGGGGGTTGCTTCTTGCCGATAACGAATTTTGGCAAGCAAGCGCTGGGGCGCATCCAGTGTATCGAAGGGGATCAGATGGATAGCGTGTGCCGTCAGGCGCTTTTCAAACAGTGCGTCGTTCGATCCAAGTGTCACCGTATTGTTGGCAACCGATTTTTTTAGTACGTAAAGCGGCTCACTCGACGCAATGCCAAGTCCCTTGCGCTGACCGATGGTATAGCGCAGTGTACCTTTGTGCTCGCCAAGCACACTGCCGTCGGCTGCAATAAAGCTGCCGGGAAGCGGCTTTTTGCCTGTTACGCGTTCGATAAAAGAAACGTAATCGCCGTCGGGAATAAAGCAGATATCCTGACTGTCCTTTTGCTGTGCCATAGGAAAGTGTAGCTCGGCGGCAATATCACGCACGTCCTGCTTCGTCATCTCACCAAGCGGCAGATCAACGTGCGACAGCATCTCTTGCGTGAGGGAATATAGCACGTAGGACTGATCTTTACTGAGATCGGCGGCGCGGCGCAGCAGATAGCGCCCGTTGCTATTTTTTTCGATTCTGGCATAGTGACCTGTGGCGATGCGCGGATAGCCGTTTGCCTTGGCAAAATCAAGCAATGCACCGAATTTCAGGGCGCGATTGCAGAACACGCAGGGATTTGGGGTTAGCCCCGCCTCGTAAGCGGCAATAAAGGGATCGATCACCTCACGGCGAAAGGTATCCTGAAGGTCTGATACAAAATGGGGAATTCCCATCCGCGCGCAGACGGCAGCGGCCTTTTCCGCTTCATTGGAAGGAGAGAAGCCCAGCTCTTCACCGAACAGGCGCATTGTCACGCCGGCCGCTTCGGTTTTTGCGGCAATCAGGTGGGCAGAAACTGCACTGTCCACGCCGCCGCTCATTGCGATCATCGTTTTTTCGCTCATATCGATTCATCCCAATCGTATTTGGTTAGATTTCCTTTTTCGCACAATCCCTCAAAGCTGTGCTGTCGCAGAATCTCAAAAACCGCGATCGCCACGGTGTTGGAAAGGTTCAGGCTGCGAAGTCCCTCTCGCATCGGCAAACGCACGGCAGTATCGGGGTGCTTGACAAGCAACGATTCGGGCAGTCCCGCGCTTTCCTTGCCGAACATAATGTACACGTCATCGGGATAGGCGATATCGGTATAAAGATTGCGCGCCTTGGTGGTAAAATAGTAGATTTTGGCATCGGGATGCTTTTCGGTAAAATCGGCAAGTCCCTCGTAATACGTGATATCCAGCTTGTCCCAATAATCAAGGCCGGCGCGCTTCAGCTTTTTATCATCCACGGTAAAGCCCATGGGCTTGATGAGGTGGAGCGAAGCGCCCGTTGCGGCGCAGGTGCGGGCGATGTTGCCCGTATTCTGCGGAATTTCGGGCTCAAAAAGAACGATATGTATTCTTGGCATAGGATGCTCCTTTAAAAAACTGCTTTTATTATAGCCTATTTTGCCACATTGCGCAAGAGAAGATAAAACAATTTGCAAATTTTTTGCCTAGCATATAGCATTTTTACAAGATATGTAGTATAATATATGCAATGTTTTTTCTCGGAGGCTTTTATGGGACTCTTTCGTAAAATATTCGGCTCTTACAGTGACCGACAGATCAAAAAGCTGCGTCGCGTTGCAGATGCGATTGATGCGCTGGCACCGCAGTATGCGGCAATGAGCAACGAAGAGCTGGCAAACGTGACCGTTCTTTTAAAAGAGCGTCTTGCCGCAGGCGAAACGCTTGACGATATTCTGTGCGATGCCTTTGCCGCCGTGCGCGAGGCGGATGCCCGCGTGCTTGGTAAGCGTCCTTTTTACGTGCAGCTGTTGGGTGGTATTATCCTGCACCAAGGCAGAATTGCCGAAATGAAAACGGGCGAGGGTAAAACCCTTGTTGCCACGATGCCCGCATACCTCAACGCTCTGACGGGCGAGGGTGTGCACGTTGTCACCGTAAACGATTATCTTGCCCGCCGCGACAGTGAGGAAATGGGTCGTGTGTATGCCTTTATGGGTCTTTCCACGGGCCTTGTGGTACACGGTCTTACTCCCGAAGAGAAAAAGGCTGCCTATGCTGCCGATATCACCTACGGTACCAACAACGAATTCGGCTTTGACTCCGTGCGTGACAATATGGTGGTCTATAAGGCGGATATGGTACAGCGCGGTCATGTGTTTGCCATCGTGGATGAGGTTGACTCGATCCTGGTGGATGAGGCACGCACGCCCCTGATCATTTCGGGCGCAGGACACAAATCCTCTGATCTTTACGAGCGCGCAAACACGTTGGTGCGCGGCATGACAAAGCTTGTACGCAAGGAAGTGGACAGTAAAGAAAGCACCGATGATATCGAAGCCGATTATCTGGTGGACGAAAAAGCGCGCAATGCCATTCTTACCCCCCGCGGTGTGAAGAAGGCAGAGGAATTCTTTGGCATCGAAAACTTCTCCGATCCCGAAAATTCCACCATTGCCCATCACGTTACACAAGCGATTCACGCTTGGGGCGTCATGAAGCGCGACGTGGATTATGTGGTCAATGAAAACGGCGTGATGATCGTGGATGCCTTTACCGGCCGTATTATGCCGGGCAGACGATACTCAAACGGTCTGCATCAGGCGATCGAGGCAAAAGAGGGTGTGCAGGTACAAAAAGAGAACCGCACCCTTGCTACCATCACCTTCCAGAACTATTTCCGTATGTATAACAAGCTTTCCGGTATGACGGGTACGGCACTGACCGAGGAGATGGAATTCCGCGAGATCTACAATCTTGACGTGGTCGAGGTGCCCACCAACAAGCCGATGATCCGTATTGACCACAACGACCTTGTGTTCAAAAACATCAAGGGCAAATACGATGCCATTATCGCACAGATCGAGGAATGCCACCGCAAAGGGCAGCCTGTGCTGGTAGGTACGGTCAGCGTGGATAAATCCGAGGAGCTGTCCGCTCGCCTCAAGCGTCACGGCATTCCACACAACGTGCTGAACGCCAAGCATCACGAGCGCGAGGCGGAGATCGTGGCACAGGCAGGTAAATTCGGTGCCGTAACCATTTCCACCAATATGGCAGGACGCGGTACCGATATTATGCTGGGCGGTAACGCTGAATATATGGCAAAGAACGAAATGCGTAAGCAGGGCTTTGCCGAAGAGGTGATTGCTATGGCGGCGGGCACCGTTGATATCGATGATGAGAATCTGCGTGCCGCAAGAATGACCTTCGGTCAGCTGTACGAAAAATTCAAAGCCGAAATCGCCCCCGAGGCCGAGCGCGTGCGCGAGGCAGGCGGTCTTTATATTCTTGGCACCGAGCGCCACGAAAGCCGCCGTATCGATAACCAGCTGCGCGGCCGTTCGGGTCGTCAGGGTGACCCCGGTGAATCACGCTTCTTCCTGTCGCTTGAGGATGACCTCTTGCGCCTGTTTGGCGCAGGTCGTCTGATGGGCTTTGCTGACCGTATGGGTATGCCCGACGATCAGCCCATCAATGCGGGGATTCTCTCGAGCTCGATCGAAAACGCGCAAAAGCGCATCGAGGATCAGAACTTCAAGCGCAGAAAATACGTGCTGACTTATGACGACGTGATGAACCAACAGCGCAATCTGATTTACAGTCAGCGCCTGCAGGTGCTCAACGGCGAGGATATTT
>JBGVCY010000018.1:0-7749 GCA_045119135.1 Eubacteriales bacterium
CGTCCTTTATACTGCGTGGCATCCCAAGGTTTGTCGCTTGCGGGAGCGACAGGTTTTTTGAATTCGGAAACGACACGTGCGACGATTTCGCCGATCTGTGCCTCCGTCAATCTGCTTGTCATTCGGATGCTCCTTTCTGGAATATATATAATGAAGCGATCTTACTTGCCAAGCGCAGCCATTACGCGGCGGGTGATCTCAGCAACAAGATCTGCGTCGCCGTGGCTGTGATTGTGGTCGCCACCGCAGGTGCAAGCGCCGCCGTTATCCTTGCAACGGCAGTTGGGAGTGCCAAGGTTGGGGCACTTCTTGCATCCGGGATGCTTGCCGGGCAGACCCATCTTCTTGCGCAGCTCCATCAGCTTCTCCAGCTGCTCGCAGGGGATCTCGTCGATACGAGCCTCAGCGCCAACGCCGATCTGACGTGCGTAAAGGTTGATTTTTGCGTTGAACTCAACCTCTTCCATGGTGAAGCAAGCACGCTGCAGAGTGTTGCCAACGGTCAGAGCGCCGTGGTTCTTCAGAAGGAATGCGTCGTGCTTCTGGATGAAGGGCATCAGCGAATCCGGAATCTCCATGGTGGAGGGGGTGCCGTAATCGCAGGTAGGAACATTACCGATGGTCAGAATTGCCTCGGGCAGGATGAACTGGTCCATCTCAACGCCGGCAACGGTGAAAGCGGTAGCCACAGGGGGATGAGCGTGCACAACTGCGTTCACGTCGGGACGCTCGCGGTAAACTCTCATATGCATTTTGATCTCAGAGGAGGGATTCAGACGGCCCTCGATCTTGTTGCCCTCAGCATCGATCTTAATGATCATGTCAGGGGTCATGTAACCCTTCGATACACCGGTGGGAGTGCAGTAGAACTCGTTGGGGCCTACTTTTACCGAAATGTTACCGTCGTTTGCGGCTACGAAGCCAAGATCATAGATCTTCTTGCCAACTTCGCAGATTTCTTTTTTGATTTCGTAAGGGGACTTTGTCATCATGATTTTTGTGTCCTTTCAAAAAATGTATTTTTATTTTTTGTTTACAGTGGTGGGGTGGGGGATCACTTGACCAAACGGTAGGTGTCGCCCGCGATCATATATTCTTCGTCGGTGGGGATCATTACCACCTTGACGGGAGAATCGGGGGTAGAGAGGATCGTCGCCTCGCCACGCTTGCAGGTGGCGTTGTGCTGTACGTTGAACTTGACACCAAGGTATTCCAGTCCCGTGCAGGACATTTCGCGAACTTCCCAGTCATTCTCGCCAAGACCTGCGGTGAAGACGATCACGTCAACGCCGTTCATCTCGGCAACGTAGGAGCCGATGATCTTCTTGATATAGTGGGTCAGCACTTCCATTGCCATCTGTGCGCGGTGATTGCCCGACTTGGCGGCAACCCATACCTCGCGCGCATCGTTGGAAACGCCCGACATACCAAGCAGACCGGACTTCTTGTTCAGCGCATCGTTGACCTCGGCAACCGTCATACCGGTCTGCTCAACCATGTATGCGATGATCGAAGGGTCAATCGAGCCCGAACGCGTGCCCATGGGCACACCTTCCTGCGGAGTGAAGCCAAGCGAGGTGTCGACGGCCTTGCCGTTCATCACAGCGGTGATCGACGAGCCCGAGCCGATGTGGCAGGAGACGATCTTGATCTTGTTGTAATCAAGCCCGAGGTATTCCGCAGCCTTCGCGCTGACATAGCGGTGCGAGGTGCCATGGAAGCCGTAACGGCGCACGCCGTACTTTTCGTACCATTCGTAAGGAACGGGGTACATATACGCCTTTTCCTCAAGACCCGAGTAGAACGAGGTGTCAAACACGCCGACCTGAGGCTTGCCCGGCATCAACGATTTGCAAGCTGCCACGCCCTTCAGAGCAGGGGGACCGTGCAGGGGGTTGATGGGAATGATGGATTCGAGGTAGTGCAGCTCCTCGTCTCCGAGCAGGCAGGAATCAGAGAACTTGCCGCCGTGTGCAAAGCGGTGTCCGACGGCTGCGATCTCGTCAACGCTGTCGAGAACGCCAAGCTCCTTGTCGGTTAGCAGCTGCAGCACAAGTGCCAGCGCCTCGGTGTGCGAGGGCATCGGGTACTCAGCTTTATAAGTCTCGTGATCGGGGCGTTTGTGGGTGATAGAACCGGAAAGACCGATCTTTTCACAAATGCCTTTTGCCGGAACGGCGCCCGTAGTCATATCAAACAACTGATATTTCAGCGAGCTGCTGCCGGCATTGATGACCAGAATTTTCATAGTCGCCTCCCTTGGATATTTATATATTAATTATAGCAAAACATTGTTTGAAATGCAATAGGATTCTTAAAAAAGATGAAAAAAACATACAATTTGTGACAACTCAAGTTAGATTTGAAAAGGGGCGGAAAAATCCGCCCGTGAAAACGAAAAAAGCCCTTGCAAAATCGCCCGTTTTGTTGTATAATAATCACAAGTATGCAAGTATGCGAGGAAGGAGGGAAACGCCATGCGATCCATCGCCATCAATCTGCACGCCCGCCGCGGGCTGGATACCCCTACATATATCAAAAAAATGCGCGAGGTTGGATTTGACGCCCTCTTTACCGAAACCCCCACCGTAGAGGAACTGAAGATCATTACCAACAGTTTGGCGGCAAACGGTATGAGATACGAGCTGATTCACGCCCCCTTTAACACCATCAATAACATGTGGCTGAAGGGCGAGGACGGTGACCGTACGCTGGCTGACCTCATTACCGCCGTTAACCGCGCGGCTGAGGGCGGTTGCCCCACCGTTGTGGTACATCTTTCCTCGGGCAAAACGCCCCCCACCATCACCGATATCGGTCGTGCGCGTTTCCAGATCCTTGTTGAGTACGCTGCGTGCAAAAATGTCAATATCGCCTTTGAAAATCAGCGTAAACTCGCCAATATTGCATGGGCGTTCGAGTATTTTGCTGACGCACCTAACGTGGGCTTTTGCTGGGATTGCGGCCACGAAGCGTGCTTCGCGGGCGGCAGAGAGTATATGCCCCTGTTCGGGGACAAGCTGATTTGCACCCACCTGCACGATAATAGCGGCAAGCCCGACGACGACCAGCACCTGTTGCCCTTCGATGGCAGCATCGACTTCGGCAGAGTCGCCAAAAGATTGCGCGAAAGCAAATACCAGGGCACACTGACCCTTGAAATTTTTGATATCAATAATCACAATTACGACTTTGTTACCCCCATGGCGTTCCTCGAAAAGGCGGCAATGGTTGCCAAACGCCTGCGCCGCATGGTCGACGGGTTCTGACCCCTTTTACATC
This sequence comes from Eubacteriales bacterium, assembly GCA_045119135.1. Classification (GTDB taxonomy): domain Bacteria; phylum Bacillota; class Clostridia; order Oscillospirales; family CAG-272; genus Firm-07. Next base: position 3,283 of record JBGVCY010000018.1, read on the forward strand.
CCATCGTAGGGGCGACCTGTGGTCGCCCGCGTCCGCGCCAACATCCGTCAACGCACGATCCCGTAGGGACCGGCGTCCTCGACGGTCCGTAATCCGCGACCAACATCGACCGACGCACTCACATCCCCCATAACGTGATGCGAAACGCGCCTAAGCCTTCCCCGGCGGGGGAAGGGGGACCACGAAGTGGTGGATGAGGTGTCCTCACCCCAAAAATCCCCCACAACGTTGCGCAAAAAACGCATAGAACATACCGTTGCGCCCCGCACGGAAACAAAAGACGCCGCGCATCGCGCGGCGTCTTTTTCTTCAAATTGATAAAAGTGGTGCAGACACGCTTGCTTAATCGATCTCTAGGACGATATAGGCATATATATCGCCTCGATATTCACCACAACCCGCACTGTTGTTGTAGTAACATTCGTTTTTGTAATCACCATAAGCGTGATACCCATATGCGGAAATAACTTCGGAAACAGCTTTGATTATTTTTACTTTTGCACCTTTTCGAAGCCACTGATTTACTTCGTCTAAATCACCATTTTGTACCCAAAATATTTTTTCCATTGCATTGCTCCTGAAGTTGTTATTCTTTGTATTTTTTCATAATTTCTTTTTTCATTTTTTTATATTCTCGCTCGGTGATTGTGCCTGCATCATAAAGTTCCTTTAATTTATTTAACGCTTCGAGTTGTTCTTTTTTTCGTTTGGTTTCCCAGTCTTTGATTTTAGAACTAACTGATTTGCAGGCTGTTTGTACAATTGTTAAACCTGTCAAACTCGTTAAGTCTTTGAAAAATCCCATTTTTTAATCCTCCAAAAGTAAAATAAAAAAGTGCGCCCCAATTGGAGTGCACGAAAAACGCATCTCCAATTGTTGCTACACAAATCTTTACCACTAGCCAGAGCACGCAGAAAAGGGAGTATGCATTTTTACCAAAGATAAAAATGCCCGCTCTGGACTAAGGTTATGCGATTTGTGTAGCAAGCACATTATAACACGCCTGACGGGAAAAGTCAATGAAAGGTTGTCCCTAGGCATCATAATTTTGCCTGCGGCGAAATGTCAAGCGCGCGTGGCGTGCAGCAAAAGCTCTGCGCAAAGTGTGGCGACTTGAAACGGGTTCAATTTGTCCGTTAGAGGCACCAAAGCAAAAAGCCCACCGCAAGCGGCAGGCTTTTGCTTTGGCACCCCCAACAGGAATCGAACCTGTAACTACCCCTTAGGAGGGGGCTATTATATCCATTTAACTATGGAGGCAAATATTGTATTGAATTTCCACGCGGCGGGGAAACATCGCGCCGCGATGCATATAGTTTATCACAGTTGCGCTGAAAATGCAAGCAGAATTTAGAAAGGAGCGCAAAAACGAAATATGAAAAAATATCTCAAGTGGGTGGCGCTCGTGCTCACGGTCGTTTGGTGTCTGTTTATCTGGCAGTTCTCGCTATCCACCGCCGAGGAGTCTACAGCCACCAGCGATTCAATTGTGGAATCCGTAAACGGAATTTTGGAAAATATTAATCCGAATTTGGAAGTTTCTGAACAAGAAGTTAGAAAAAGCGCACACTTTGTCGAATTTATGGGTTTGGGTGCACTTTTGTCGCTTACGCTTTACCTTTTCGGTTTTCCCCACGTCGTACCCTTTGGCCTCATCGGCGTAGTGTTGGCGGCAACGGTGGATGAATGCCTGCAGTTTCTCTCTCCCGGCAGGGCCCCCTCGGTGGTGGATGTGCTGATCGATACGGCGGGCGGCGCCTGCGGCATCCTCGGCTTTTTACTGCTTTTGTGGATTGTTTTGGCGATCCTTCGCAAAAAAGAGAAAAAAGTTTCAAAATAAATCCAAAAAGCACTTGACATTTCATTATTTTATATGCTATAATAATTTGCCGCTTGAGAAGGGCTCACCAAGTGTGTCGCAAGACGCCGCCCGCAGTTCAGCGAGACTTAAAAGAAAGAGAGGTGCTTTTCGTGTACGCAATTATTGAAACCGGCGGAAAGCAGTACAAGGTCAACGAGGGTGACATCATTTTCGTTGAAAAGCTCGGCATCGCCGCAGGCGAAACCGTTGAATTCACCAGCGTAAAGGCTCTGTCCAAGGACGGCGTCCTGACTGTCGGCACTCCCGACGTAGCAGGTGCTAAGGTTACCGCAACCGTTGTCAAAGAGGGCAAGGGCAAGAAAATCGTGATCTTCAAGTACAAGTCGAAGAAGAACGAGAAGAAGAAGATGGGCCACAGACAGCCCTACACCAAAGTGCAGATCACCGCTATCGAAGGCTGATCGGCAAGATGACGACCATCACATTTTTCCGCAACGACGGTATCTTTTACGGGTTTGAAGAAAAAGGCCATGTCGGCTACGGCGAGTGGGGAGAGGATCCCTTCTGTGCGATGCTTTCTTCCATCACCATGTATATCGTTGATGCAATCGAGGAGGTATATCACGGCAAGGCTTGTTATGATATGGATGACAATGCCGCAGTGATTACCGTCCGTTCCCCCTCGGCCCTGCCGCAATTTGAAGCGGACGAGCGTGTGCGCTTCGCCGTTTCAGGTCTGTTCCTTACCTATTATACGATGCTTGAGGATATGCTCCTGCACGATGATATGTACGAATTTACCAAGGATAAGGGCTTTACCGTAAAGGTAGAGGATCGGGAATACCAATAAGCCGCACGGCGGCACCCCAATTTTAATAGGAGGATATGGAAGATGTTAAGAATCAGTTTGCAGTTCTTCGCTCATAAAAAGGGCGTAGGTTCTACCAAGAACGGCCGCGATAGTGAATCCAAGCGTCTTGGCGTTAAGGCTGCTGACGGCGAAACCGTTACCGCAGGCAGCATCATCGTCCGCCAGAGAGGCACCGCGATCCATCCCGGCACCAATGTTGGTATGGGCAAGGATCACACCCTGTTTGCTCTGGTAGCAGGCAAGGTCAGCTTCTCGCAGAAAACCAAAGATAAGAAGCAGGTCAGCATCATCGCTGAATAATGCAAAAAGAGCTCCGCGAAAATCGCGGAGCTCTTTTTATTGTCCGCACAATACGAATTTTGCAAAAAAATCGCAAATTCCTCTTGACAAGCGGCGCAAATTTTGGTATGATATATAGGTCGTAGCACGGAGAGATGGCTGAGCTGGTCTAAGGCGCACGACTGGAAATCGTGTTTGGGCTAATACCCCAACGAGGGTTCGAATCCCTCTCTCTCCGCCAATGGCAGGAGGTTCCCAATAGGGAGCCTCTTTTTTTGTTGCAAACACGATTTTTGCTTGTCTTCAGAAGACGTCCAGGCAGCGCTGCTGCACACTAACGTCAGGGTGGCAATACGTATCAGCGGTGATCGAGAGATCAGAGTGACCGAGCACGTCGGAAATGATCTTCAGCTCCACACCTTTGGCAAGCATCAACGTGGCATAACTGTGGCGCAGATCGTGAAAGCGAACGTTCGCAAATTCATGCTGAATCAAGAAGCTTTTGAATCGGCTCTCCAGCTGGTTCGGCGTGAGCTCGCAGGCGTACCGTCCGCGCCGGGCGCTTCTTTTCAAAAGCTGCGCGTGTTCTTCCTTCAGCAAAATGTAGCGGTTGGAATCCTCACTTTTGCAATCGGTGATCACTTCCTGGCGGTGCTCCACGCTGCGCGTCCTTTGCACGTGCAAGATACACCCGGCAAGATCTTCGGAAGGAATAATACCCAGGCATTCACCGCGGCGCAACCCGTAGCACAACGCCAGGGTGATCGGGATATGCAGCGAGGATCCGCGCGAGCATTCCAGCATCCGCTTCATTTCACCTTCGGGGAGAACACGATGACGGTACTTCGGCACCTTCGGCATATCAAAAAGGTCGTAGGGGTTCTGTTTGATGTAGCAGCGCCGCAGCGCAAAGTTCAGCATCTTCCGCAACGTCGCGTGGATGTAAACGGTAGATCTCTTCGAAAGACCTTTGGCAAGCAGCTCATCGGTGAGCTCATCCAGATCGTTGACGGTCAGCTGCTGCACGTCGAGCAGCTCACGCCCGGCAAGCGCGTGGTTCTTTAGGTTCACACGGTAACCGCGCACGGTCGCCGGCTTCAATCGGCGCTCGCAGTAGTTTTTCAAAAATTCCTCGGCAAGATCTTGCAACGTCATTCTTTCTCCTCACTTTCTTCATACCAGGCACACTCGCGCACGTAGCCGCAGCCGACCTGCCATTTGTATTTGACAATCAGCCAGCCAACGTCGGAACGCACCTTCTGATTGTCGGTATTCACCAGGTCACCGTCCGTCAAATCATCAAGCTTCAACTTCCTGGCAGCTTCCTTGAAAACACCGGTGAAGGAGCAGAGCCGACGCGAAGACAATGCACCAAGCAGCGTTTCCACGGCAGCGTCAATCTGATCCTCGCTGCCACGAAAAATATCAACGGACTTCACGGTATATGTAGCAACCTCGGCAACGGCACCTTTATGACTGATACCTTCTTCGCCA
>JBGVCY010000019.1:0-4296 GCA_045119135.1 Eubacteriales bacterium
GTCGGGCACAATGACAAACGAGCAGCTGCAAGGCTCGCGCCGCGTGCTGTCTGCCGCGGCAATGACCTATGTTGCGGCACTTGCCGTGGGGCTGCTGTCTCTGCTTCGCTTGCTGGTGATCTTTGCGGGCACGCGCTCGCAGAGGAGATGAGCGCCTCTCCCCGCGCGCTGGCGCTGGAGCTTCTTTGCCGTACCGAGGCGGCAGGGCAGTACGCCAACATCGCACTGGATACCGCGCTGTCGCGCGAGAAGGAGCTGTCGGCTGTCGACCGCGCGCTTTGCACGGCGCTGTTTTACAGTGTCATCGAGCATCGCATCACGCTTGACCATATCATCAACGGGCTTGCCACGGTAGCCCCCTCGGCAATCGAGGTGCGTGTGCGGATGATTCTGCGCATGGCGCTGGCGCAGTTGCTGTATTTTGATCGTATTCCCAACCACGCCGCCGTTGCTGAGGCGGTGGAGCTGACCCCCCGCCGCAGCAAGGGCTTTGTCAATGCCGTTCTGCGCACCTTCTGCAGGGGTGGCAAGGCGGTGTCTTATCCCGATTCCGCCGCCGACCCCGTGCGCTATCTTTCGGTACGCTATTCGGTGCCCGAGCCGCTTGCCGATGCCTTTTGCCGTCAGCGGGGAACAGCACGTGCCGAGCGTGTGCTGGCGGCATTTTCCCGTGCCCCCGAGGTAACGGTACGCGTAAACACGCTTCGCCACACGCGCGATGAATGGTGTAAGAAAATGGGCGGCACACCCACCCAATACGCCCCCAACGGTGTGCGTTTTCCTTCTGCCGAAGGGTTGCGCCAGGCACTTGCCGCGGGCGATTGCTTCGTGCAGGATGAGGCATCGCAGATCGCCGTAGCGGCGTTGGATGTCCGCGATGGGATGCGCGTGATCGACCTTTGTGCCGCACCGGGCTCCAAATCCTTTGGCGCGGCATTGGATATGCGCAACAGCGGCGAGGTGGCAAGCTTTGATCTGCACGCCAACAAGACCTCGCTGATCACGCGCGGCGCCGCCGCGCTGGGGCTTGTCAATATCCGTGTCGGCGCCGCCGATGCGCGCACGGCGGACCCTGCCGTGCTGGGGCAGTTTGACCGCGTGATCTGCGACGTGCCCTGCTCGGGCTATGGCGTGCTTTCTAAAAAACCCGACATCCGTTATAAGGATTTTTCGCAGGCGGCAGGGCTTGTGCCCGTGCAGGCGGCGATCCTTGAGAGCGCCGCGCGCCTTGTCAAGCAAGGCGGCATCCTGCTGTATTCTACCTGTACGCTGTTGCAAGAGGAGAACGAAAAACAGGTGTCGGATTTTCTCTCCCGTCACCCCGAATTTGCTCTTCAACCCTTTGCGGTGGGCGAGCTCTCCTCTGACGGAAGCATCACGCTTGCCCCCGATACCCACGGCACCGACGGATTCTTTATTGCGAAACTGAAGAAAGTGTAAGCTATGACTGAGAAAAAAGAACTGCTGGCGCTCCTGCCGCACGAGCTGGAGGCGCTGATGACCGAGCTTGGCGAGCCGCGCTACCGCGCGGAGCAGCTCTTCGTGCAATTACATCGCGGTCTCTCTCCCGATGAAATGACCAACATTGGCGCGCGCACGCGCGAGAAGCTTGCCGATGCCACGCATTACCATCTGCCCCGCGTGGTGCGCAAGCTGGTCTCTGCCATTGATGGCACCATCAAATATCTTTTCGAGCTTGCCGACGGGCATTGCATCGAAAGCGTTGTGATGCACTACGAGCACGGCACCACCATCTGCATCTCAAGCCAGGTGGGGTGTGCGATGGGCTGTAAGTTCTGCGCCTCTACCATCGGCGGCAAGGTCAGAAACCTGACCCCCGGCGAGCTGTTGGGGCAGGTCATCGCCGCCGCCCGCGATTCGGGCGAGCGCATCGATGGCATTGTGATGATGGGCATTGGCGAGCCGTTGGATAATTTTGATAACGTATTGCGGTTTTTGGAGCTGGTGAACGCCCCCAAGGGCGTGAACATCGGCTATCGCCACATCTCACTTTCCACCTGCGGTCTTTGCGAGCGCATCGATGAGCTGGCGCAGCACAAGCTGCCCATTACGCTTTCGATCTCCCTGCACGCGGCGGACGACGAAACGCGCTCATCCATTATGCCGATCAACCGCCGTTACAGTGTTTCGGAGCTGCTTGCCGCCTGCCGCCGCTATTATGCTACGACGGGCCGCCGCATTTCCTTTGAATATACGCTGATCGCGGGTAAGAACGACAGCCGCGAGGCGGCAAAAAAGCTGGCAACGGTGTTGAATCGAAGCCTGCGTAGCCGCACCGAGGGGATGCCGATCCACGTGAATCTGATCCCCGTTAACGAGGTTGAGGAAACGGGATTTCAGCGCGCGGGTGCGCGCGCCGTGAAGGCGTTTGCCGCGGTCTTAGAGGAAAACGGCATCCGCGCCACCGTGCGCCGCAAGCTGGGTGCTGATATCAATGCATCCTGCGGTCAGCTGCGCCGTGAAAATTTAAAGACCGATAAAAAGAAGTTGGATGGGGAAGAATAAGGATATCACTTTTTGAAAGGATGATAACCTTGTCCCATACCGAGAAAAACAGCAAGAAGGTAAAGAAAACAAGCACCGTTCGCCGCCTTTTGGTGGCAAACCTTGTCGCGGCGCTGGGTCTTGTGACCCTTACTGCGGTGGTGCTGTTTGCCTTTGGGCTTTTGGATACGATATTTGCTTTTATTTTTTGAGGAAACGCTATGCATTACGAGGAAACGGGAAAACTGATACGCGGTGTCGGCGGACTTTATGAGATTCTGCTGGACGCGGGAGAAACGCCACTGTCGGGCAAAAGAGTGGCTTCGCGCGCAAAGGGACAGTTCCGCCACGAAGGGGTAACCCCCTTGGTGGGCGACTGCGTGCGCGTTTCCTTTGACGATGCTATTCTTGTGTGCGAGGGCGGCGAATACACCACCCGTGCCGATGGCGGCGGTGTGGTGATCGATGCCATTCTGCCCCGTAAAAACGCCCTGATCCGCCCTCCGATGGCGACTCTGGTTTACCTGTTTATCACGCTGGCGGCGGCACGCCCTGCACCCGTGCTTGAAACGGTGGACAAGCTGATCTCGATTGCAGAATATAACGGCATCGAGCCCGTGCTGGTGATCGGCAAGAGCGATATTGACCCCGAAGCCGCCGAAAGAATACGCGACATCTATACCGTTGCGGGCTTTTCTGTGTTCGTGCTGTCGGCACTGGCAGGCGGCAGTGAGGTCGAGCGCCTGCGCGCCTTTATCGGCGAGCATCTGCGCGGCAAGACCGCCGCCTTTGCAGGCGCCTCGGGCGTGGGAAAATCCACTCTGATGAACGCACTGTTTGAGGGCTTTTCGCTGGAAACGGGCGAGGTCAGCAGCCGCATCGAGCGCGGCAGACACACCACCCGCCGCGTGGATCTGTATCCCCTTGCCGAGATCGGCGGCTTTATCGCCGATACCCCCGGCTTCAGTATGCTTGACTTTGTGCGCTTTGATTTCTTTACCCGTGACGATCTGTTTGGAACCATGCGCGAGTTTGCGCCCTATCTTGGTGATTGCCGCTACAAAAAATGCACGCATACGCGCGAAGAGGGCTGTGCCATTCTCGCGGCAGTCAAGCGGGGTGAAATTCCAAAATCGCGTCACGAAAGCTTTGCTTCTATGTACGATGCGCTGAAGAATAAGCACGAATGGAGTAAGAAAAAATGAAGGCATACATATACGTGGGCGGTGCCATTGAGCCTGCCCGTATCACCGAGCACCCGAAGGGCGAGGATCTGGTGCTTGCCGCCGATAGCGGCTGGCACAATGCCGTAACGCTTGGCGAAAGACCTACGGTCCTGCTTGGCGATTTTGATTCCTATGGCGAGGGGAAACTGCCCGATGGGGTGGAAATCATCCGCGTGCCTGCCGAAAAGGATCTGACCGATACCCAGCTGGCGGTCGACCTTGCTCTGCAGCGCGGTGCGCGGGAGATCGTGATCATCGGCGGCCTTTCGGGTCGTCTTGACCACACGCTTTCCAACCTTGCAATCTTAGAGCATCTGCACAGCCTTGGTGTGCCAGCCGTCATCAATGACGGCTGTAACCGTGTGCGTTTTTTGCGCAACGGTAGCACACTTTTGGCGCGCGGCGCATACCGTTATCTGTCGCTGATTGCCGCCGATACCGCGGTCAAGGGCGTTGAGATCGATGGGGTCAAATATCCCCTCAAGAAGGCAACGCTTGCCCGTTCCTATCAGTATGCTGTCAGCAATGAGATCACAGGCAACTGTGCCTTTATCGCCGTCAGAAA
>JBGVCY010000020.1:0-6184 GCA_045119135.1 Eubacteriales bacterium
CGACCTTTCTGCGACTGACCTTTGGCTCGCCTGTGTAACGCGACGAGCAGGACGACAGAACGCCCACTGTCGAACAAAGCAGAACAAGGCAAAGCAGAACACTGATGATCCTTTTCATAGGTATCCCCCTTTTTCATAAGAGATTAGGCACAGGCAAAATATTCTAAATACATTATAACATTATTTTTTCACAAAAGCAACATTTTTCTGTTGCTTTGTCAAAAAAACAGCCCCCCGTTGCATGTTTTTGCAACGGGGGGTGAGGGTTATGATCTTCTTTCTGTCACATCGATAACACAATAATCGTCATAAACGATATACTGGTTTTCGACATAATCGGAATTGGCATCCCAAAGCTTGTCATACAGCGGACCATTCTGCGTAAGGGTCAAGGTCACAGCATATTCGTCTGCGATATACGCGTACAAATGCCCTGCGATCTCGTTCATCAGGTAGTTGCCGACCGTATATTCAAGGCCTTTATTTTTATTCGATACAGCACAGGTATTGTTTGTGGTTCTGGCATCAAGTGCCCACCAGGTTGCCGTGGGTGACATCAGCGTATACAGCTGCCATTCACAACCAAAACCGCCGTGGTGTGCCACCTGTACCTGATCAACATTCAGCGTTTCTGCCGTGTAGCAGGCGCGCAGGAAGGTAGAGGTGATGAGCGCGGCATCGCCCAAAATCATAAAGGTCTCCTGATTCTTTACCGTGCCGTTTTTGACGTTATAGATGGTGGTTTTGAACACCGTGGAGGTATCATTGAAGAAGTACTGTCTGCCGGGGGCAATATCCTCGTGGGTATACAGCACCTCAAGCATTACGTTTCCGACATACAGCTTCTGCCCTGCGTGCACCTTGATATACTGGAACGCCTCTCCCGCAGGGCAATAGCCCTGCAGTCTGGAAAGATTATTATAGATATAGTGACTGGGCTGCATCGCGTTGTAATCCTGCGTTTCCGAGGTAAAGTTGGCGAGCAGATAATCAAAGCGAAGCAAATCGTTCTTACCATAATCGCGTAGGAAGTGATACAGCACCGTATAGTGGTCGCTGTGCTCGTGGGTCAGAAGCCAAGCGCGGATATGGATCGAATCCTTTGCCGTTGCCTCATAACCGTGTGCCTTTTTGTAAAGTATTTTCAGCGTTTTCCAAAGCTTATCATCAAGGCCATTACGGTTGGTTGCTCCGTCCACCACGATAAAGGTGCCATCCTGCAACGTGATAATGTAAAACATGCCCTTATCGCCCGCGGTATAATCGACATTGACCTGCGTGATCATACTGTCGGTAATGGCATTGACCGACGTGATCGCACCTGCATTGAGCAGTTCATCGGTCGGAAGCGTGACCGAGGTGAGAGGTGCCGAGGTAATGCGAAGCGTAGGGGCGAAATCCTCGACATAGGTTTTTGCGATCGTGTTTGTTACCGACATTGTATCGGCATACGCATAGGATGCAAATTCAACGTGCAGCGTGGTGTTTTCGGCGGTATTTTTATAGGTTGCAAACTTGTTTTGCTCGATGGTGTTGCTTTGCACCAGCACGTAGCCGTTCTGCACCAGCTTGCTGCAATATACCTCAAAGGCATCGACGGTAACACCTGCACCGCGATACGAATAGATCAGCGAATCATCGCCCGAGCTGAGTGTGCTGACAAGCTTGATCTCATCGCCGTCAGGCTTCGGGAAATCGGTGACCCAATCACTGTCAAGCAATCCCGTATCGGTATACTCTGCAGGGAAAACGATGCTTTCGTTCCCTTCCTCATCTTTATAATACGCATCGGTAACATGTTTTTCAAACATCTGCACTGCAAATTCCAGCGCCTCGTCATTCCAAGCGCCAAGCACGATCTTGTTGCCGCGCACGAAAATACCATACTCGTCTGCCGAAAGTGTTTTCATACATTCGTAGCTTTCGGGACGGTTGGTCATACCAACCAGGATTTCCTTTTCGCAAATTTTTTTATCCGACCAATAATCGGGGTAGTTCTTTGCCTTCAGTGCATTAGCAAGAATATCGGGAAGGCGCTCTTGTGCCAACGCCACGGGAAAATCGATGTCATCCTTTGAAGCGCCGCCAGAATGGTTGCCGGGGATTACGTGATTCCAACCAATCTCGTCGTCCAGCTCCTCGCTGTAAATAAAGGCGTAATTATATTCGCCGCCACCAACCACGTCGACCGTCGGCACCTTTTCAAGAAGAACCTTTTTGTTGACCGAGATCGTGGTGGATTTGACGGTTTCCCCCTCGGCAATTTGCAGATAATGCTCGGCAAAATAGTCCATTGCCATATTGGTGAACAGCTGTGTGGTACCGACAATGACGATATTGTCGTCGATCACACGGATCGTCCAGCCGTGACCGTCGATATCCTTCAACGCCTTTTCGGTGGGAACACACGGAATGTTGCCCACAAGGATCTGCTTGCTTGGCGAAAAGCTTACATCGGCATCCGCCTTATTGGTCATGACCGCAACGCCCGTTTTTTGTTGAAAGAGCTTGGCAAAATCTCTGATTTCCTGTTGGGCAGAGACAGACACATCCTCAAGATAGGTCAGCTCGTAGCCGGTCAGATCGATATCGATCTTTTTTCTGGTTACGCTGGGAATGCCCGTGTATCTTGCACAAGAGGAAAATATACTGACACAAGATAACAACAAGATCAAACACAGCAGAATACTGATTGTCTTTTTCATAAGTGCGCTCCTTTGAATAGAGTGTCCTGAATATATAACGTTCCATTAATAGTATAACATTCACAAAAAAGAAAGGCAATACCTTTTACCGTTTGTGCAACTATTATTCACACTTTATTTAAAAAAGCCCCCGTTGCGAGGCCGCAACGGGGGTGGTTTGTAAGATGTTAGCCTGCTCTTCTTGCCGTAACGTCAATTACGCTGTTGTTGTCGTAAACGACATTAACAGCCTGCTCAAGATCGTAGTTGGCATCGTAGAGCTGGTGGTAAAGAGGACCGTCATCGGAGATGATCAGCGTGACAGCGAAAGAATCTGCGATGTATGCGTACAGGTGGCCTTCCAGCTCGTTCATCAGGAAGTTACCTACCATATATTCAAGACCTCTGTTCTTGTTTGCGGCGTTGCAGGTGGTATTCGTGGTAGCCGCATCCAATGCCCACCAGGTAACCGTGGGAGACATCAGGGCGTACAGCTCCTTCTCGCAGCCATAACCGCCGTGGTGTCCAACCTGGACCTGATCAACATCAAGGGTAGCCTCGGTATACATACCGCGCATAAAGGTCGAGCCGATCAACGATGCGTCACCAAGGATCATCAGCGTTTCTTCGGATTCGATCACGCCTTCACCGTTGGTGTTATAGATGGTGGTCTTGAAGACAGTAGAGGTATCGTTGAAGAAGGGCTGGCGAGAGGGTGCCATATCCTGATGCGTGAAGAGCACCTCAAGCATTACATTCTGGATATACAGCTTCTGACCGGTGTGCACCTTGATGTACTTGAATGCCTCACCTGCCGGGCAGTAGGACTTCAGATCATCCAGTGCGTTGTATACGGCGTGGCTGGGCTGCATCGCGTTGTAGTCCTGCGTTTCCGAGGTGAAGTTGGCAAGCAGATAGTCGAATTTCAACAGGGTGTTCTTGCCGTAATTCTTCAGGAAGTTCAGCATAACCGTATAGTGGTCGCTGTGCTCGTGCGTCATCAGCCAAGCGCGGATATGGATCGAGTCCTTTTCGGTTGCCTCGTAACCGTGTGCCTTCTTGTAAAGGTTCTTCAGCATCGTCCAAAGCTTGCTGTCAAGACCGTCGTTATTGGTAGCGCCATCCACGATAATGAAGGTGCCATCCTCAAGGGTGATGATGTAGAACATACCCTTGTCGCCCTTGGCATAGTTTACGTCAACCTGCGTGATCATGCTATCAAGGTAATAACCTGCCTTGGTAGCAGCAGTTGCATCAAGCAGCTCTTCGGTAGGAAGCACGACCGAGGAAAGGGGTGCCGAGGTAATGCGGAGCGTGGGCGTGAAATCCTCGATATACTGACCTGCCAGGTCATAGGAATAGGTCATATCGTCAGCATTCTGATATGCTGCATACTCGACGTGAAGCGTGACGTTTGCAGTCGTGTTTTTATAGGTAGCAAAGCGGTTCTGGTCGATTGTGTTTTCCTGCACCAGCTTATAGCCGTTTGCCTTCAGCTTTGCGCAGTAAGACTCGAAAGCGGAAGCGGTAACGCCTGCGCCCTGGTAAGCATATACCAGCGAATCGTCAGCCGAGCTGAGCGTGCCTGCAAGCGAGATGTCCTCTCCCTCGGGCTTCGGGAAATCGGTAACCCAGTTGATGTCAACCGCACCCTTGTCGGTATAGTCGGCAGGCATAACGATGCTTTCAATGCCATCCTCATCCTTATAGCGCGAATCCTCGATCGCGTTCATAAAGAGCTGGGAAGCAAACTCCAATGCCTCGTCATTCCAAGCGCCAAGCACGATCTTGTTGTTACGAACGAAGAGAGCGTATTCGTTTGCCGAAAGCTCGTTGATAACGCTCATACCCTCGGAGCGGTTGGTGATACCGACCAGGATCTCTTTGTCGTTAGCGGTCGCATCGGAAGCGGCATCAGGGGATTTCTTCAGGTTGAGCGACTTGGCAAGCGCGGTCTTCAGAGTCTCGGTTGCAAGTGCGACGGGAAAATCGATATCGTCCTTCGAAGCACCGCCCGAATGGTTACCGGGGATAACATGCTGCCAGCCAGGCTCATCGTCAAGCTCTTGGCTGTAAACCAGCGAGTAGTTGTAAGTACCGTCGTTGATGACATCAACGGTGGGAACCTTCTGCAGCAGAACCTTCTTGTTGACCGAGATCACAGGGTTCTTTTCCTTCGACGAGGCGTCAACCTGCAGGTAATTCTCGATAAAGAAATCGATTGCCATATTGGTGAACAGCTGAGTGGTACCGACGATAACGATATTGTCATCGATCACACGAATCGTCCAGCCGTGGCCCTTGATTCCCTTCAGAGCCTTTTCGGTGGGCTCGCAGGCAAGGTTACCGACAAGAACCTGCTTGCCGGTGGTAACACTGCCATCGGAAGCGGCCTTGTTGGATTTTACAGCAACGCCCGTCTTTTGCTGGAAGAGCTTGGCAAAATCCTTAATCTCCTGCTGGGTGGCAGCCGAGATGTCGCCGTTGTAGGTTAACTGATAATCGGTAAGGTCGACCTCAATTACTTTTCTGCTGACATCGGGAATGCCGGTATATTTCGCACAAGACGAAAAAATAGCGACTGACGAGAGCAACAGAACAAGGCACAACAGAATACTGATTGTCTTTTTCATAAGTTTTCCTCCTTGAAAGAGATGGTGCGCCGAATGATGTCGCGCGCCTATGTATTGCTATACGCACATAATTATAACATTCTTTTTGTTTTTTTGCAATGCAAACTGTGCGGGTTTCACAAAACCTTGCTAATTTTCATCCTTTTTCACAAAAGTTGTTTCTTTGTTTTGTGCCTTAACACAATGAAAGTTTCTCCGCACCGCCATCCGCTCGCTCAATTGTAAATTTTTTGTTAAAAAGACACTACCGTTGCTTTTTTGCTTTATCACTTGACACGCGCGCGTTATAATGCTATAATATTTAATTGTTATTAAACCTTTATCAAAAGAAAGGCAATTCAATTATGAAATGGACTTCTCTTAACGAGCTGCGCGAAAAATACCTTGCTTTCTTTGAATCCAAGGGTCATTTGCGCCTTCCCTCCTATCCGCTTGTTCCCATCAACGACAAGTCGCTTCTGCTCATTAACTCGGGCATGGCGCCGATGAAAAAGTTTTTCACGGGCGAGGAAGAGCCTCCCCGCCGTCGCGTAACCACCTGCCAGAAGTGTATCCGCACCCCTGACCTTGAGCGCGTCGGTCACACCGCACGCCACGGCACCTTTTTTGAAATGCTGGGCAACTTCTCGTTCGGTGATTATTTTAAAGTGGAAGCAATCACCTATGCGTGGGAGTTTCTGACCAAAACGCTGGAGATCCCCGGCGAGCTGCTCTGGCCCTCGATTTACGAAAACGACGAGGAAGCGTTTGAAATCTGGACGAAGCAGATCGGCGTTCCCGCCAAGCAGATCACCCGTCTTGGCAAGGCAGATAACTTCTGGGAGCACGGACAAGGTCCCTGCGGTCCCTGCTCTGAGATCTATTTCG
>JBGVCY010000021.1:0-4291 GCA_045119135.1 Eubacteriales bacterium
TGTTCTGCTTGCCGTGGCATCCCGCGTGTTTGCCGTCAAGGTTGACGAGCGCGTGCCGCAGGTACGTGAAGCATTGCCCGGTGCGAACTGCGGCGGATGCGGTTTTTCGGGTTGTGATGCCCTCGCGCAGGCAATTGTCGAGGGTAGAGCAGAGCCTACCGCCTGCACCGTCGGCGGTAACGCCGCCGCACAGGCGATCGCCGCCGTGATGGGCGTGACGGTTGCCGTGCAAAAGCCGAAGCGTGCCGTGGTGCTTTGCGCGGGCGATTGCGACTCCGCCAAACAAAAATATACATACCAGGGTGCAGGCGACTGTGTCGCCGCCGCGCGCCTTGCGGGCGGCGGTAAGCGCTGTGCCGCAGGCTGCCTTGGCGAAGGCTCGTGTGCCGCCGTTTGTACCTCGGATGCCATTTCTATTGTCAACGGCGTTGCCGTAGTCGATCCTGTCAAATGCGGCGGCTGCGGCGCCTGTGTGCAAATCTGTCCCAAAAAGCTGATTGTGCTGGTGCCTCGCGATGCCGACCTTGCGGTTACCTGCTCCTCGCACGAAAAGGGCCCCGCAGTCAATAGCTCTTGCCGTGTGGGCTGTATCGGTTGTGGACTTTGTAAGCGCGCGTGCGAGCACGATGCCATCACCGTGACCGATTTCCTTGCCACCATCGATTATGAGAAGTGCGTGGGATGCGGCAAGTGTGCCGAAAAGTGCCCCCGTCACATCATCCACTCGCTCAAGACAACGCCGCAAGGTAAGCTCGTTTTAAAATAACCCCCCAAACGGTATAAAAAATGCACCGCATCAGCGGTGCATTTTTTTGTAGGGCGGGGGTTCTCGCCGTTTCGCTACACTTGTACATAATTTGAAACAAGAATATAGCATTTCGCAGAGAAGGGATCTCGACGGTTCGCATCAAACCCCGATCAATTCATAAATTTCAAGCAATCTTTCTTCCGCCGCGGTCTTGCGCGCATCCAGCGCCGCCGCACGGGTATAGTCGCTTGCCGCCTCGCCAAACAGCTCGGCATCGATCTGTTCAATCTCTTTTTCCAGCGCCGCCGCTTCCTTTGCAAGGCGTTCGCGCTGAGCCTTTTCGCGCCGTGCCTCGGCGGCACTTTGCTTGCGCGCCAGATACTGCGCCTTGGCATCCGACACCTGCGTTTCTGCTACCGTTTCGCCACTATTGGCATCAAATGCCGCCTCACGCGCCTTTTTGTATTCCAAAAATTCGCTATATCCGCGCCCTACGTGGGAAACGGTGTGATCGAAAAGATCTCCCTCGAAGGCACGCCCGGGCGAGAGTGCCAGAATGCGCGTGGCAAGCTTATCCATCAGATAGCGGTCGTGCGATACCACCAGCACCGTGCCGTCAAAGCCCGCAAGCGCCGATTCTAGTGCCTCGCGCGAGTCAATGTCAAGGTGGTTGGTCGGCTCGTCCAGCACCAACAGGTTCATGTGCGATAAGATCAGCTTGGCAAGAGTCAATCGTGCGCGTTCGCCACCCGAAAGTACGCCAACGGTGCGAAAAACATCCTCGCCGATGAAGCGAAACTGCGCGAGCGTGTTGCGAATTTCAGTTTCGGTCATGTTGGGGTAGGCGTTCCAGAGCTCGTCCAGTACCGTGTTGCTGTCGGTCAGATTCTGGTTTTCCTGATCGTAATAGCCGATCTCAACGTTATAGCCCGATTCTACCCGTCCCGCCGTGGGGGTAAGCTTGCCGAGCAGGAGCTTGAGAAGTGTCGATTTTCCGCATCCGTTCGGACCGATAATAAAGAGACGTTCGCCGCGGCGGAGCAGAAAATCAACCCCCGTGAACAGCTTTTTTGTGCCAAAAGCCATTGAAAGCCCTTTCGCTCGCAGCACCTCGTTGCCGCTGGAAAGCGATTGGTGAAAGGCAAGGCGTATGGCACGCGGAGCCTCGCGCGGCTTTTCCAGACGCTCCATCTTTTCCAACATTTTCAGGCGCGATTCGGCGGCGACAATGTTGCGCTCGCGGTTCCATGCGCGCTGTTGTGCAATATATGCTTCCTGCCGTGCAATCTCACGCTGCTGAATGATATAGTGCTTTTCCGCGATCTCGCGGTCAATGCGGCGTTCTTCCATCGAGGCGGTGTAAGCCCCGCGATAGAGCTTTGCGTGCCCGTATTCAATGGCAAGTGTTTTGTTTGTCACGCGGTCAAGGAAGTAGCGGTCGTGCGAAATGATCATCACGCACTTGCGGTACTGCGCAAGAAAGCCCTCAAGATACAGCGTGGTCTCAATATCAAGGTGATTGGTCGGTTCGTCCAGCAACAGTACATCAGGCTCACGGCACAGCTGCCGTGCCAGCGCCAGGCGCGTGCGCTGTCCCCCCGAAAGGGTGGCAAGCGGGCGGCGCATTGCATCCTCGTCAAAGCCCATTTTCAGTAACGTTGAGGCACATCTGCCGCGGAATTCCAGACCGCCGTCGGCAACAAAGCGCGCGTGCGCTTCGGTATAAGCATTGGTAAGAGAGAGCAGGCGCGGATCGTCGGCGGCAAAATTCCCCTCGGTCAGTTCCTTTTCCATACGGGCAAGGCGCGCCTCTGCGGCAAGCAGCTCGGGGAAGGCGGCGATCATCTGTGCCAGGGCGTTGTCCTCAGCGCCCTCAGTCTCACGAAAGGCGTCGTTCTGCTCAACAATGCCGATCGTCTTTCCGTTCGATAAAAACACCTGCCCCTCGTCGGGGGTCAGTTCACCGGTAATCAGGCGGAAAAGTGTCGATTTTCCGCACCCGTTCACGCCGATAATGCCAAGCTTGTCGTTCTCCTCAAGTGCAAAGGAGACCTTCTCCAGCACGGGCTTTGTGCCGAACGACAGCGATAAATCATTGATGCTGATAACCGTCATAATTTCTCCTTTCCGCAGTTGACGACAAAATGAAATAACTGTGCTATATTATAAGCCAAAGAAGCAAATTTGTCAAGCAAAGGAGGAGAAGAGAATGTGTGACATTTGCGATATGACACATTGCCCGCCCGCGTGTCCTTGCTATGAGGGGGATTTTGAGGGTGGCGGCGCGGCAGTGGGAGAGTGCGCGCTTTGCGAAGGGGTACTGCACGCAGGCGAGCGCGTGCTTGCGCGGGGCGGCAAAATGCTTTGCCTTTCTTGTGCCGAGGATTGCGATCTGGAAGCGCTTTTGTATCTCGAGGGGGCAGAATGCCCGTCCGATCTGCTTTGCGATCACCTTGGTTGGGAAAGCCGCTATGTATAAGATACCCGTATATTCCGTAAAGGAATATACGGGTATCGATACATACTATTTCCGTTTGGCTTTCCCCGCGCGCGTTAAGCCTCAAGCAAGGCAAGCATACCCGCTTCATCAAGCACGGGAATACCAAGGCTTTGCGCCTTGGTCAGCTTTGAGCCCGCTTCCTCGCCCGCTACCACGTACGAGGTTTTCTTGGATACCGAGCCCACCACCTTGCCGCCTGCGGCACGGATTAGCGCGGATGCCGCATCACGGCTCATTGTGGGCAGTGTGCCCGTCAGTACAAAGGTAAGACCTGCCAGCTTGTCGCCCACAGGCTCAGCAGTTGCCTCGGTCAGCACGCCTACTTCGGCTAGGCGCTCGCACAGTGCAATGTTTTGCGGATGCGAGAAGAAGTCCAGCACGTAGTCGGCAGTGATCTCGCCGAAATCGGGGATTTCGATCAGTTCTTCACGGGTGGCGGCAAAGCACGCCGAAAGCGTGCGATAGCGGGCGGCAAGTGCCGCAGCGGCAACCTCACCGATGCCGCGGATGCCAAGCGCGAAGATCAGACGCTCAAGTCCCGCCGATTTCGAGCGCTCAATGGCGCCGATCAGATTTTCAGCCGATTTTTCGCCCATGCGATCCAACGCCGCCACGTCGGCGACTTGCAGGTGGTAAAGATCAGCGGCATCGCGGATCAGCTCTGTCGACAGTAATAGCTCTACCAGCTGGGGGCCAAGCCCTTCAATGTTCATCGCACCCTTCGATGCAAAATGCTCGATACTGCGCGATACCTGCGCGGGACAGGCACTGTTGGTGCAGCGCACAGCCGCCGCCTCGTCCTTGTCGCGGGTTACGGGCTCGCCGCACGAGGGGCAGGTCAGGGGCATATGGAATACCGTTTCACTGCCGTCGCGCAGATTGGGGTGCGAGAGCACCACCTCGGGGATGATGTCGCCCGCTTTTTGCACAGTCACCACATCACCGATGCGGATGTCGCGCGAATGAATGAAATCCTCGTTGTGCAGTGTCGCACGCGAAACCGTGGTGCCTGCCAAGCGAACAGGAGAGAGCACCGCGGCAGG
>JBGVCY010000022.1:0-5946 GCA_045119135.1 Eubacteriales bacterium
CGTTCTGCATATCCTTGCGCAGCTTCAGGTCAAGCGCACCGAGCGGCTCGTCCAGCAGCAGCACGCGAGGACGGTTGACAAGGGCACGCGCGATGGCAACGCGCTGCTGCTGACCGCCCGAAAGGGTGGTGGGCTTGCGCATTTCAAAGCCGCGCAGGCCTGTCATTTCCAGCATCTCGCGCACGCGCACAACGATTTCGTCCTCCTTCACCTTCTGCACGCGCAGACCGAACGCCACGTTGTCGTAAACGTTCAGGTGGGGGAAAAGCGCGTATTTTTGAAACACCGTGTTGATATGGCGCTTGTAGGGGGGCAGATCGTTGATGCGGACACCGTCAAAAAAGACGTCTCCGACATCGGGGGTTTCAAAGCCGCCAATGATTCGCAGAGTGGTGGTTTTGCCACAGCCCGAGGGGCCAAGCAGGGTGACGAATTCCTTGTCGTGGATGTCGAGATCTATGGCGGCAAGGATCTGCTCGCCGTCAAAGGATTTAGAAATAGATCTCAGTTCGATCAGTTTGTTTTTCATTCCACATAAATACTCCTTCGGAAGTGAATTTGCAAACCGATGCCTCGCACGTGCGTGCGCGCATCGAACTGTCAAGCGCTATTGTAACAGAAACTGACATAAAATGCAATAGATTTTCGCAATTTTCTCGCAAATAACCGCAAATAATCGCAATCTGACCGAAAAAGCCGAGGATTTTTGCGTTTTTTCTCCCGAAAACTCGATTATCCTCTGAAAATCTCCCGAATCCTCGCTTTTCATTGCGGCAAGAACTGACGGGCAAAAATCGATGCCGAAAGCACTGCCAGCGCCATACTTTCGCCATAGCGCAACAAAAGGCAAGCAGAGAGTGCAAAAAGCAAAAGAAGGCAAAGGTACGTGCAAAGTGCGAGCGCACGCCGTGCGCGCTCGGCATCCAAGAGCCGTGCAAGGACCGAAAAGAGAATGCGCCCCCCGTCAAAGCCATCGATTGGCAATAGATTGAAAAGCGCTTGCGATAGACACGCCAATCGAAACACATGAAAGAAGGGCAGGGGGAAAGGGGAAAGCAGGGCGCCTGCGAGCGAGGCAAGCGGACCTGCCGCGGCAAGGATACCCTCGTCACGGTAGGAGCGAATGGCACGCGCGGGATATAATTTTGCACCCGCCAGATCAAGCTCCAGAAGGCGCAAGCGGATACCAAGTAACCGCGCCGCCAGCAAATGCCCGCACTCGTGTAGCAAAGCGGCGAATAAAATGCCCATTGCGGCACCCTTGGTATCAAAAAGAAGGGAGATGAGCAGCAACAGCGCCCCCGGCGTGATACGGATCTTCATCAAATCACCTCGCCGTATTGTATGCGCCCCTTTGGGAAAATTCGCTTGTCCTCTTTGCAATCCGCCCTTTTTGTGGTAAAATAGAAAACGAGGTGATGAATCATGGAGCAACGATTACACCGCAAGCGCTGTTTTGCATTTGCGCTCTTGCTGCTTATTTTGCTACCCGTTCTGGCGTTTTCGCTGATTTCCTGCGCCAAGGACGAGGAAACGTTCCGTGTTTGCGTGTTGGATGTCGGGCAGGGTGATGCCATCCTCTTGTCGCAGGGCGATCACCATATGCTGATCGATACCGGTACTGCCACCGAGCGCGATGAATTGCTTGGCGCTTTGGAGCAGTATGATGTGGGCTATCTTGAATATCTGCTGCTTACCCATCCCCACGAGGACCACACAGGCAATGCGCGTGCGGTGCTTGAAAAATACCACGTGGCACAGCTGTTGACATCGGATAACGAAGAGGAAGAGCCTGCCTATCAATTGGCGCTGGATGTGGCAGAGCAGAAGGATTGCCCCCGCAACGTGCTGAAAAGAGGAGATTCTTTCCGATTGGGCGATGCCGTTTGCGAGGTGCTTCTTGCAGGCGACGTCGACGGCAATAACGGCAGCGTGGTGCTGCGTGTCAGCTTTGGCGCAAACGCTTTTCTTTTCACGGGTGATGCCGAGGCGGATGCAGAGGCTGCGCTTTGCTACCTTTATGATGGTGTTAGCGGCAATCGCTTGGATTGCGATTTCCTCAAGGTAGGGCATCACGGATCCGGCACGGCAAGCACCGAGCTGTTTTTGGGATTGACAACTCCACAGTTTGCCGCCATCTCTTGCGGCACGGATAACGAATACGGCTTGCCTCACAGCACCGTGCTGGATCGCTTTGCCACTGTTGGCACACAGGTCGACCGTACCGATCTTTCGGGTACGCTGGTGTATATCAGTGACGGCAACGAATTAAGAAAAGTCAAAGAATAACAAAAGGGGCGTGAGCAACATGGCAAATAGCGAAAAACACCCGCAAACGGGTGGCATTATCGGGCGTTTTGCCCCTACGCCAAGCGGCAGATTGCATCTTGGCAATCTGATGTGCGCGATGCTCGCGTTTCTGTCGGCGCGTCGTGCGGGCGGCAAATTTTTGCTTCGCATCGAGGACTTGGATATCGTGCGATGCCCCTTTATGGGTGACAATACGAAGTACCTGCTGGACGATCTTGCGTGGCTGGGTATCGAGTGGGATGGCGAGGTGATCTGGCAGTCCAAGCGCACCGAAATATACGACACGTACTTTCAAAAATTAGACGAAAAGGGCTTGCTGTACCCCTGTTATTGCAGCCGTGCAGAGCTGCACGCCACCGAGGCACCGCACCGATCTGACGGGGTAACAATCTACGATCGGCGATGCCTGATCAATCAGCAAAATGGGATCGCTCCCCCTGCGGGCAGACGCCCCGCATGGCGAGTGCGCGTTCCCGACCGCGACGTGTGCGTGCACGACCTTCTCGCGGGCGATTACTGCGAAAATCTGGAGCGCGATAGCTCGGATTTCATCGTGCGCCGCTCTGACGGTATCTATGCCTATCAGATGGCGGTGGTGATTGACGATGCTCTTTCGGGCGTGACCGAGGTGGTGCGCGGTAATGATTTGCTGAACAGCACCCCGAAGCAGATGTTCCTGCAGGAAACACTGGGCTTTCCCACACCTGTTTATCGCCATATTCCGCTATTGACCGATGCCGAGGGGCGCAGGCTTTCCAAGCGTGACGGCGACGGCTGTATGGAGCGCGTGCGCGCTCTGTATGCTGATCCCGCGCCCGTGATCGGCGCGTTGGCGGCGGCACTTTCGCTGATCCCCACGCCCGAGCCGATGACACTGCAGCAGCTTTTGCCGCTATTTGATTGGGATAAGATCCCGCGCGATGCGATAGCACTTCCGCAGGGCTTTTGAAAAAGAAGATTTTTATAAAAAACTTTTCAAAAAGGTCTTGACAACGCGAACTGTATCTGCTATAATATCACCGTTGCGCGGATATGGCGGAATCGGCAGACGCAAACGTTTAAGGGGCGTTCGAGTAACTTCGTGTGAGTTCAAGTCTCACTATCCGCACCATATTATGTTGCCTTAATAGATGCAGGCGACGAAACCCCAGAAGCCAAGCGGCTTCTGGGGTTTTTCCATGCCAATTTTTGATTGTAAAATAAAAAGATGCAAATGCCGATTTTCGCGCGCTGATAGGGACATGAACCCCTACCCACCCATTTTGAGGGCAGAATTTTCACGATTTTCGTGAAAGTTCTGTTCCTTTTCTTGAAAATTCTGAAATTGTATGGTATACTGAAAGTACAAAACCGAATCTGTACTGCAACGTGTAGGGTGTTGCCTTTATTATGGGCGTACCTTAAAAAAGTATTGGAAGACCGGCGGCCATTTTTTGATAAATAACGCGAGGAGGAAAGCGCGGCAATGAAAGAAAACAAAGCAGTGAAAAATCAAGTGATCCCAGCGAGCGTTTATTTTATACATCTGCTTTTTGCGGTTTACTTTATTGTTTTAACCGCAGAACGCATCCAAAGCATCGTGCGATCTGTACGGGACCCCGACGTACTTTTGCTTGGTGACGGATTTAATTGCTATACTTACCTGATCACGCTTGTATCTCTTGCGGTATCGCTGATATATCTGATCGTTTCCAACGGCAATGTATTCGTAGGCATATTTACACGCAGCGCCCGGGTGCACGGAAGCATCCAAATGGGAGGGCTTTGTATTGCGGCGGGGCTGATTCTTGTTTCGGGGATGGTGCATACCGCATATACGGTTGCTCCGATTCAGTTTGGCGCATACGGCGCACTGATCGTTGCGATGATCATGCAAACAGCACGAAAGCACAGACAATCTGACAAGCCGGTGTTGCTTTGGCTGTCCGTTGCCTTCCTGACGGCGTTTTCCATGGCAATTCCGGTCATGTACCGATCCAATATAGCGCACGCAGGATTGTTTCACGTTTTAGAGGCAATCACTGCATTGGTGCTGGTTGCCATGTTTACGGGCATGCTCTACAAGGTGTTTTGCAAAGATGCCACCAATCTGTTTTACATCGTGCCGATGCTGACCGCGGTGGCATTGGATACGGTGCTGATCGTTATGCGCTCGCGGGAGGAGATCAATTGGTTCGTTTTGGTATCGTTGATCGCCACATGTGTGCTGTTCCTTATCGGACGCCTGTGGGACAGGGCATCATCGCGCCATCGGTGAGAAACATCAACATGCATCTAAATTGGCCACACTACCCATATTATATTGCCTTAATAGATGCAGGCAACGAAACCCCAGAAGCCAAGCGGCTTCTGGGGTTTTTTCATGCCAATTATTGATTGTAAAAATAAAAGATGCAAATGCCGATTTTCGCGCGCTGATAGGGACATGAACTCTTACCCCCCCATTTTGAGGGCAGAATTTTCACGATTTTCGTGAAGAATCTGCCTCTTTTTTGATGCTTCTGAATGTTAAATAATTGTTTCTAAAAAAACGCGATTTTCTATTAAGGTCTTGGCAAATATGAATTGATTTGATATAATATTGATGAGTATGATGCCAAGATGCTTGACATCGTGTATTAATCAAAACGGAGGTGCAACATGTCTTACGATTTAACCAATTCAAAGCTATTGAAAGAGTGGGATAAAATCAAAGACAGTGACGTTTTCCCCTCGTTGGATGCTTTTGCGGAGTTGTTTTATCAAAACCCATCCTGCAAATGCTATAGAAAATATACAAGCTATTATTCAAAAGAAAAGGTCAAACTTAGATTATGTTTTAAACGAAAACGAAGCGAGGAGGCTTTTGCTGAGTTTGATAGGGGATAAAACAATTATGGATAAGATCATAAAATTTTTTTATGAAAAGTATTTCTCTGCTGATTCCTTTGGAACAGAAGATTTTAATCAACGGTTGAAAGATTCGGTTGTTCGAAGCATGCTGATAGAGGGGAAACGTCTATATAAGTTTTATGGGTTTGATCATCGGGTTAGCTTAAATCGACAAAAAATAGAGGCGCTTAAAAAGGAGAAAATTTGGTGTTCACCCTACTATCGGTTTTCGGATAAATCGGAATTTGAAATTAAGTTTTGCGGAAATCCATTTGTTGGAGAAATTTTTTCAGGTCCTGATTTTCTTGAATCAGTCAGGCAAACGTCTAATTTGGCATCTTTCACATATGAATATTCAGATTATATGTGGGAAACCTATGCAAATAGGGGAAACGGATTTTGCGTTGAATATGAGATTTTAGATTCCGACTCTTTCTATCCTGTTCTTTATGATAAAAAAGACGATTATGACTTTACAGTTGACATTATTGAAACATTGCATGTTCTTCGGTCGGCAGCCAGCATAGAGGACTTAAATAATTATTATTGCCAGCGGTTGGCGATATTGCCGTTAGTTCTAAAAGATAGGAAACTTTATAAAGACGAAAAAGAAATCCGTTTTTTGGATCGGAATGAGAGTGTTCCATTAGACAAAGGCTTTTTGGGGCAAGGCATAAGTTTGAAAAAGTGCGGACTCAAAGCACGGGCTATTATTGTTGATTTTGAGCAGTGCGCATATAGAGAAGAGCTGTTTCAAATCGCTAA
>JBGVCY010000023.1:0-6200 GCA_045119135.1 Eubacteriales bacterium
AGTATGACACCAATCCGCATTCGATTACCGTAACCGGTTCGATTCCTGTTGGAGCGACTGTTACCTATACAGGCGGCGAGAACGGCAAAAACAGTGCAACCAACGTTGGTAGCTATACCATTACGGTAACCGTAACCCACAAAAATTATAACAGCTTTACAACAACCGCCACTTTGAAGATCACCTCAAAAGAAGAGCCCCTCTCGGTCGGCTTCTTCAACAGCAAAATCTTCTTCCAGAACTCGCTTGACGGAAAATATCTGTACTCTTATGCCGACGGCGCGCTCTCCTTTATCAGCCGCGATATGCCCGTTTCTATGATAACGGTCGGCCAAAAAATGTACTACATCTCCAAAAGCCTGCTTTCCTCCGGCATTTATCGCTTCGACCCCACCACAGGAAAGAGCGAATGCTTGTTCGAGACCTCGGCTGACACTCTGATCAGCGACGGCACGTATCTCTATTTTAATACAAACAGTCTCTTGAAATCCGAGAATAACGGCATT
Source organism: Eubacteriales bacterium (assembly GCA_045119135.1). Lineage (GTDB taxonomy): Bacteria > Bacillota > Clostridia > Oscillospirales > CAG-272 > Firm-07. The sequence continues at coordinate 507 of JBGVCY010000023.1, forward strand.
TACCGTGTTGCAATTGCTGATCTTGAAAACAAAGATGCCGAGATCAATCCCCAGCGCCTGACCGCAGTCAAAACCGGCGATATGACAGTGGTTGACGGATACATTTATTTTTCCAATAAGAGCGACGGCGGAAAGCTGTATGCTGTATCGACTACAGCTAACAACGCCACGCCTGTTAAGATCTACGATTACAAGATTTCTGATATCATCTCCGATGACGAAAAAATCTATTTCGTTCGTGAGATTACGCTTAGCAACCCTTCCGCAGGTGCTGCCATTTACAGCATCAACGTAAACGGCGGTCTTGCAACGCTTGTTGACGACGAAAGCGATAAGGTGATCAAGATTACGATGTCGAAGGGCAAATACCTGACCTTGATCGGCGATTACCTGTACTTTGTCAACACCGATATGGTAACTACCTCGATCTTCGGTGACGGCATTTATCGCGCCAAGAAGGACGGCAGCGGTTGGATTGGAGATGCTTTCACCCTGCTGATTGGTTCCTCCAAGGTCGTTGACGGTGAAAACGATAACATTTTCGCTCTGACCACCGACGGCAACTCGCTGTATTACTACCGCGCAAACAGTAAGCACCTATACCAATACAATATGAGCACTGAAGCAGAAACCGATCTGATGCAGGGCTTTACGCCCCCCGAGAAGACCGAGATCATCACCAATTATTATGAAAAGGCAGAAGCCTACGATGGCTCGATCTACTACATCAACATGAAGGATGGCAGCAAGCTCTATCGCTATGATATTGCTACGGGGCTTGATATTCGCATCACGAACCTACCCGTTGCCGATTTTGCTATTTGCGATAACACTCTTTACTATTCCACCGTTCGTTTCCTTGTAAACTTTGATCTTTACCGTATGTCCTTGGTAACGGGAGAGCCCGAACGCCTTTCCACCGATAAATGCAAGAATTTCGCTTTTGCTAACGGAAAAATGTATTACACCAATCTCAGCGGTAAAAACACCTTGTGCTGCATGGATCTTTCCACGCTTGCAATCACTGTACTGCAGGAAAAGGATGTAACCGATACCGAGGTCAAGATCGATGGCGGCTACGTTTACTTTACCGTTGACGATGTCATTCACCGCTATTCGATTGCAGATGGCACCGTTACAGCGCTGAATGAGGATGCTACGCCCCTTGAGTATATCATTCATAACGGTATGATCCTGATGATGAATACCACGGGCTTCCAGAACAGCATCACACTTTACGATATCGAAAACGATGCAATCCACAAGCTCGGAAACCTTGGCATTTCAGGCATTTCGGATGACCTGCGCGGCATGTTTGTTTACAATGGCGAGATCTATTTCTACCGCAACGTAGCGGCAGGCTCCAACAGCAAAGGCCTTTATAAAGTGACCGTTAACGGCAATACTTATGGCGTTGAGCTTGTCAGCGAGATGGACGGTTACTATATGTGCGAATCTATGGTGATTGGCAACAAAGTCTACTTTATGGATGTCTGGCAGATCAAGGATAGCCTGCCCACCACCTCTAGCTCTGCAAAGCTCTGCGTGCTTGATCTTAGCACCATGCAAGTAACTGAATTGAATTAAATCTCAAAAAGCACCCCGTACGGGGTGCTTTTTCTGTTTTGTGGCAAAAATGATGCAACGCTATCATGTTTTTCTTTCAAAACTGAGCTTTCCGATAAGACGTAGGTGTTGTGATGGTGGCGCGTAAGGTGTAGAAACCTACACCAAGCGACACGAGTGCAACAAAAAAGCCACCCACTTGCGTGGGTGGCTTTTGTTCTACGCCTTAGATTAAACCTCAGCGAAGTACTTGATGGTGCGAACCATCTGGCTGGTGTAGGAGTTCTCGTTGTCGTACCAAGAAACAACCTGAACCTGGTAGGTCTCGTCGTCGATCTTCGAAACCATGGTCTGAGTTGCATCAAACAGCGAGCCGTAGCGCATACCGATAACGTCGGAAGAAACGATCTCCGCGGTGTTGTAGCCGAAGGACTCGGTAGCAGCAGCCTTCATAGCAGCGTTGATGCCCTCTTTGGTAACGTCCTTGCCCTTAACAACAGCGATCAGAATGGTGGTCGAGCCGGTGGGGGTGGGAACGCGCTGAGCAGCGCCGATCAGCTTGCCGTTCAGCTCGGGGATAACAAGACCGATAGCCTTTGCAGCGCCGGTGGAGTTGGGAACGATGTTCTGTGCGCCTGCACGTGCACGGCGAAGGTCGCCCTTGCGCTGAGGACCGTCAAGGATCATCTGGTCACCGGTGTAAGCGTGAACGGTGGTCATAATGCCCGAGAGGATGGGAGCGTAATCGTTCAGAGCCTTAGCCATGGGAGCCAGGCAGTTGGTGGTGCAGGAAGCAGCCGAAATGATCTGGTCCTCTGCAGTCAGGGTGTTGTGGTTTACGTTGTAAACGATGGTCTTCAGGTCGCTGCCTGCGGGAGCAGAGATAACAACCTTCTTAGCGCCAGCCTGGATGTGAGCCATCGACTTTTCCTTCGAGGTGTAGAAGCCGGTGCACTCCAGAACAACGTCAACACCGATCTTGCCCCAAGGGCAGTCAGCAGCGTTCTTCTCGGCGTAGATCATGATCTCCTTGCCGTCAACGATGATCGAATTGTCGGTAGCCTCAACCGTGTGAGCGTTCTCACCGATTTTGCCGCAGTAGGAACCCTGAGCGGTGTCGTACTTGAGCAGGTGAGCAAGCATCTTGGGGCTGGTCAGGTCGTTGATTGCAACGACTTCGTAACCCTCAGCACCAAACATCTGACGGAAAGCCAGACGACCGATACGGCCGAAGCCGTTAATAGCAACTTTTACAGACATTGTAAAAATCCTCCGTTTTTTGAATTTATAGGTTATTTTGGTTAGCCCAAATATTTTACCTCATTTTTCGCTTCTTGACAAGGGGTTTGCTGAAAATTTATCATTTTTTTGCATTCTAAGCCCTTAAAAAGCGGAAAAATGTTGTAATTGAACAGTATTTTTGCAATTATTCCTCAAATGCCTTGCGCATTTCGGCGTGCTTTGCCTCAGCCTCTGCACGCGTTTTACCTGCCACGCAATAGTAATATTTGCACTTCGGCTCGGTGCCGCTGGGGCGAACTGCCACCCAGCTGCCGTCAGCCAGCAGGTAGCGCAGTACATTCGATTTCGGGAAGCCCTTGGAGATCATTTCCTCGGTCAGGTAATCCTCAACCGCGGTCACGGCAACGCCGGCTGCCGTCTTGGGGGGATTCTTGCGCAGGCCCTCAAGCAGTGCGGCGATCTTCTGCACGCCCGCTGCGCCCTTGTGCACCACGCTGGTCTGTGCATCGTGGAAATAGCCGTATTCGGCATAGATCTCGTTCAGCACATCCCACAGGCTCTTGCCCTGCGTCTTGTAGTAAGCAGCCGCCTCGCACAGCATCAGCGATGCCTGTACACCGTCCTTGTCGCGTGCGATATCCGAAATCAGACAGCCATAGCTTTCCTCGTAGCCGAAAACATAGGTCTTATCGCCCGTGGTTTCCCAGCTGTGGATCTTATCGCCGATAAACTTGAAGCCCGTCAGAGTCTTGACCACCTCAACACCGTACTTTTCGCAAATACGGTCGCCGATGGTAGAGGTCACCACGGTATTGCACATCGCTGCATTTGCAGGCAGCGTGCCGTTTTCGTGGCGGTATTCGAGAATATACTGCAAGAGGATCGCGCCCGATTGGTTGCCGCTGATCAGCTGATATTCACCGTTCTGCTTGGCAATGACACCAAGACGGTCACAGTCGGGGTCGGTGGTAATGGCAATATCGGCACCCGTGCGGCGCACGTATTCCATTGCCATTTCGTAAGCCTCTTTCTTTTCGGGGTTGGGGCTCTTGGTTGCCGAGAAATCCTTGTCGGGGGGACACTGCTCAAGCACAGGGATCACGTTGTAGCCACAGCGCTTCAGCACCTCACGCACGGGAACGTTACCCGTACCGTGCTGGGGCGAGTAAACCACCGAGAAGTCGTCCTTCTTGACATCGGGGCGCAAACGGATCTTCATCACGGCATCGTAATATGCCTCATCCACGTCACTGCCCAGCATCTTGACAAGGTCACCCGCTTCCTCAAGCGAGAGCGAACGGATCGACAGCGGATCCTCGATTGCGCGCACAAAGGTGATCAGCTCGTCGGTGTAACGGGGCACCAGCTGACAGCCTTGATCGTCGTACAGCTTATAGCCGTTATCCTCGGGCGGGTTGTGCGATGCCGTAATCATAGCGCCGCCTGCCGCGCCGAGATAGCGTACAGCAAACGAAAGCTCGGGCGTGGGACGCAGAGAATCAAAAATATAGGAAGGAATGCCCTCAGCTGCAAGAACGCCTGCGGTCTCAAGGCAGAATTCGCGGCTCATACGGCGATTATCGTGCGCGATCACAACACCGCGCATTGCGCCCTCGCCTGCCGTCTTTTTGAGGTAACGCGCATAACCCAGCGTTGCCTTGCGAACGGCATAGCGGTTCATACGGTTGGTGCCAGCACCAAGCACGCCGCGCATACCCGCAGTTCCGAACTCCATAGTCTGATAGAATCGGTCATAGATCTCAGCATCATTTCCTTCGATCGCCGCAAGCTCGGCACGGGTTTCCTCGTCGATCAGCGGGCTTTCGACCCATTCACGATACAGCTGCAAATAGTCTTTCATAGTATATCCCCTTTCGGCGTGCGCGTACCGCACGCGTATGTTGATACTTACAGTATACCACATTCAGACGTTGTTTTCAAGAAATATATACAATATTTTGTCGAGTAAAAAGTGACAAACCGCTCGCCCGCTTTTGTTCAACTTTCACAAACAACTCGCCTTTTCGTTGACTTGTTATGGCACAAATGATAGAATAAAATTACTAAAAAGCCTACTTTTGAAGAAAAAAAGATTATCTTAAAGTATAGTAATATGGTACTACATATTTTAGTTATACCAAACCGTTTCAAATGCAACGAAAGGAGAAACATATGAAAAAACGTTGCCTCACTTTCTTTTTGGCTCTTTTACTATGCACCACGCTCATATCTTGCTTTCCTACATACGATTCAAGGTATGCGCCTCTCTATGATACTGTACCCTCACTCCTTCAAAAAGACCCCAAAGGAGTTCTATCGTTTGCATATTATCGCAATTCCAGCAACATGTGGGTAGATGAATCAGTTGACATACTAAGAGAAAAGTTGGACAGTCCGTCATCTTATCGAAAATTCAATGAACTTACGGAAAGTGAGCAAGAGCTATATCAATACGTCACATTACCCCAACGCATTTTCGGTCCCTTCACCATTGTGTTACGTACCTGTGCATTCAAGGAAACTCTTAAGGGTAAACTCAACATGATTTATTATCAAACCACCAAAGGCAATTACATCCTGTATGTGGATAAATATGATGATAATCAACTATACCTGTTTACCGAAGAGGATTACTGCACCTTAAAAACGAAGGCAATAAGGCTGTACCGCATTGATAGAATAGAAGATTGGGAATCCACCGAAAACCTCACCTGGGAAGATGTTATATTTGGACGAATAGGAGGAGATGATCCAACAATCGGAGATCTCGATAGTGCCGATCTTTCACCCTACAAAATTGAGCCGCGCGCCATCACTTGGTGGCAATGCGCCCTGATTGATATTGCCAAAGTCGGCGTTTCCGCCTTTGCCATAGCGCTGATCATC
>JBGVCY010000024.1:0-5740 GCA_045119135.1 Eubacteriales bacterium
TTCCCACCAACAAGTTTGTTTCCGATCTTAATCTGGTGCGCGATATGGTATACGCCACGCGAAAGCTGGGCAGCTCGGTATTGATGTATCCCGAGGCGGGATATTCATTTGATGGTACCTCGACACTGCTGCCCAACAGCCTCGGTAAGTGTGTCAAGTTGCTTGGCGTGCCGCTGGTGATGATCCGTACCTACGGTGCTTTTGCTCGCCAGCCTCTTTATAACGATCTGCATCGTCGCCACGTCAAGGTAAAGGCGGAAATGGAATATCTCCTCTCACCCGAAGAAATCAAAGAAATGCCTGCGGAAGAGATTGCCGCATTGATCGAAAAGCAGTTTTCCTTTGATAATTTCCGTTGGCAGCAGGAGCACGGCATCAGCATCAAGGAAGCGGATCGTGCCGATCACCTCAACCGTGTGCTTTACAAGTGTCCCGCCTGCCATGGCGAAGGGTGCCTTGAGGGAAAGGGCATTCTCCTGCAGTGTAACACCTGCGGCAAAAGCTGGACATTGGATACAAATGGTTATATTCACGCCAACACAGGCGCTACTGAATTTGCTCACGTTCCCGATTGGTTCCGCTGGGAGCGCGAATGCGTGCGCCAAGAGCTGATTGAAAACCGTTACCGTATGGATACCGATGTTGATATTTACGTGCTTGCCGATACCAAAATCCTTTATCACGTGGGCGAGGGGCATCTGACTCACTCGCGCGAGGGATTCCATCTTATGGGCTGTGACGGCAAGCTGGATTACACGCAGGATCCCTACTTTTCGTATAGCTTGAATGCCGATTTCAACTGGTATGAAATGGGCGATGTAATCGGCATCGGCACGAATGCGATGCTGTATTATTGCATTCCGAAGGACGAGCGCATTTGCGTAGCTAAGGCACGACTTGCCACTGAAGAGCTTTTCAAAATGATCAAGGATGCTCGCGAAAAGGCACGACAGGCGGTGCCCAAAGAGTAAGAAAAAGCACCCCAGCAGGGTGCTTTTTCTTACTCTTGTAGAGCGTTCTACCGTTTTATTATTCGCCTGCGATCTTACGCATTTCTGCCATAGCGGCGGCGGGATCGGGCGCGCCAAGCACAGCAGTGCCGGCAACTACCACGTTGATGCCTGCGGCAAGCACGTCAGCAAGGTTGCCAATGCCAATGCCACCGTCGGCTTGCAGATCAATGGCAAGTCCCGATGCATCGATCATATCGCGCACCTCGCGTGCTTTGACGAGCATATCGGGCATTAGCTTTTGACCGCCAAAGCCGGGCTCAACCGTCATCACCAGCACCATGTCAAGCAAGGGGAGAAGGGGCTTTACCGCTTCAGCAGGGGTGCCGGGCTTGATGGAAAGACCTGCCTTCAGACCCTTTGCGCGGATGTCCTTAAGGACTGCGGCGGGATCGGCGGTGCTTTCGTAATGAATGGTGATGCCGTCAGCACCTGCATCGATAAAATTATCGATATAGCGCTCGGGACGGTCGATCATCAGATGTACGTCAAAAAAGAGCTTGGTGTGGGGGCGCAGCGCCTTGATTACCATAGGACCAAAGCTCATATTGGGCACAAAATTGCCGTCCATCACGTCAAGATGCAGCATATCGGCACCTGCCACCTCGATACGTGCGATCGATTCAGCAAAATGGGCAAGGTCAGCGGAAATTGCAGAAGGGGAAATTTTCATAATAAACCTCACAAAAAACGAAAATTCGACATATCCTGACAAAGGAAAGTGTTTTTTAAAAACAAAAATCCGCGCGGAAACAGCGGTGGAAGCGGAAAAAGCGGGATGTTGGAAGACACGCCGTACTTTCCGCGCTTGAAAGACCTCAAGGTACCTTGGGGTCTTTTTTGATTACAGCTTCGCAATGCGGGGACGGCTTTGAAGCAGACAAACGGCGTGTGCGGCAATGCCTTCACCCTTGCCCGTAAAGCCAAGCCCTTCCTCGGTGGTGGCTTTCACGCTGATTGCCGAAACGGGGATCTTCAGCGCCGCCGCCAGCTTTTCACGCATCAGCGGAATGTGGGGAGAGAGCTTCGGGCGTTGTGCCAGCACCGTGGCATCAATGTTGCCGATCTCATAGCCTGCATCGCGGATGCGAAGCGCCACCTCAGTGGCAAGTCGCAGGCTGTCTGCGCCCGCATAGCGGGGATCGCTGTCGGGAAACAGCTTACCAATGTCGCCAAGTGCGGCGGCACCAAGCAGGGCATCCATCACAGCGTGAGTCAGCACATCGGCATCAGAATGTCCAAGCAGCCCCTTTTCAAAGGGAATATCAACACCGCCAAGAATCAGCTTGCGACCCTCGACCAAGCGGTGTACGTCGTATCCGTGTCCGATTCTCATGGAGCTTCCTCCCTTGATTTCAGTATAAATTCTGCCCATGCCACGTCCTCGGGGTGGGTGATTTTCAGATTGTGCTTGCCAATGTTGACAGGCTTTATGGGGTGACCGATGCGCTCGATCAGCTGATTGTCATCGGTCAGTTGATCGTCGTCAACGTTTGCAAGCGCCGCGCGGTAGAGATCGGCGTGAAAGATCTGCGGTGTCTGTACCAGCATCACCTTGTTACGATCAGTCGTTGAGTCGATGAAGCCACGCTTGTTTTTCATCTTTACCGTGTCAGTCACGGGTGTTGCCGCCGTCGCCGCACGGTGACGGTAAGCGGCACGCGATATTTTTGTAATATCCGCAGGGGTGATCAGGCACCGTGCGCCATCGTGAATGGCAACGTATTTGGTTTTCGGGTGGATCTTGGCAAAGCCCTTTTGCACCGAGAGAGCGCGTGTTGCACCACCACGGGTAACGGCGGTTAATTTGGATATTTGGTAGGCGTCCTTGATCTCCCACACCTGCTCGACATCCTCGGCGCGCGCCACAACCACGATCTCGTCGATATTCGACGCGTTTTCAAAGGCGATCAGCGTATGTGCAAGCACGGGCTTTCCTGCCAGCAAAAGCAGGTTTTTTTGCCCCCTGCCACCCATTCGGGTAGAGTTGCCTGCCGCCACGATGATCGCGGCAGTACGGGGCGAGGGGTCCTTGCCCCCGACAGCCAGCACAAGATCAGCCGCAAATTCAGCGAAAGCCATCAGTCGATCGTGCCGTTTTCAATGGCGGTGATCAAATCAATGCGCTTCTGATGTCTTGCCTCGCCGCAGAATTCGGTTTCCACAAAGGCATCAACCAGATCAAGCGCAAGACCGGGGCCAACCACGCGTGCGCCGAAGCAAAGCACGTTGGCGTTGTTGTGAATGCGCGTCAAACGTGCGCTGAAGGTATCCGAGCAGCAAGCGGCACGGATGCCCTTGTGCTTGTTGGCGGCAATCGAAATGCCGATACCGGTTCCGCAGATCAGAACGCCAAGCGTATTCTCATCAGCAAGCACCTTTTGGCACACCTTGTGCGCAAAAACGGGATAATCACAGCTGTCAAGGGTGTCGGTACCAACGTTTTCCACCTCATAGCCTTTTTTGGTCAGGTGGTCAATGACTTCTTTTTTCAGTTCGGGCGATGCGTGATCGCCACCGATGATAATTTTTCTCATAACTTAACTCCTTTCGGATATCAGTTCTTTTGTAAGCGTTCCAGACGCTCTCGCTCTGCCTGCGGCAGGCGCAGATAAACGGGGGAAAGCGTGGCATCGGTGCCTTGTTCGCCCGCAAGATAGCGACGTCGGGCGCATTTTGCTACCGAAACGGCGTTTTGATCGGTCGCGAGAGCGGTCAGTGGTGCAGGAGCAACAGCCTTCGTCAAACGCAGCATTTCGCTTGTACCGTCGCCGACAAGATAGAAGGGGATTGCAAGCTCCAATAGCTCCTTTTCAAGGTCAACAGCGGCAATGGCGCGATCGGGAGTCACGCGTACAAGGGAATTTCCCTCGGCACGGAAGATCGCATTGTAAAGCTGTCCGCGCCGCGCGTTCATTACAGGTACGATCAGTGTTCCGTCGGGCGCGGGAACTGCGTTTTCGGCAAGGGCTTCCAGGGCGGAAACACCGATCACGGGCTTGTTTTTGTCAAAGGCAAGTCCTTTTACCGTTGCCGCACCAATGCGCACACCCGTAAACGAGCCGGGACCGTTACTGCACGCCAACAGATCGATGTCGTCAATTGAAAGCCCCGCTACACGTAGCACGGCATCCACCATCGGCAACAGAGTCTCGCTGTGGGTGTTTCCGTTATTCAAATGAAAGGCGGCGATCGCCTTGTCGTCTCGCAAGATCGCAACGCTTGCGGCGGTTGCGGTGCTGTCAAGTGCCAGAATCCACATAGCGGCTCCTTATCGTAATCTGCCTGTCGTCGGGCATCTCACTGTTGATTTTTTGAATGGTGACCTCAATATATGCATCGGGCAGGGCAAAGGGAATATTCTCACTCCATTCGGTCAGAATGATGCCCTTGCGCGCCAAATAATCGTCAAAGCCGATCGAATACAAATCGTCCTCGCTCTCAATGCGGTACATATCGAAGTGAAAAAGCGTTGTTTGCTTGCCGCGATACTCGTTTACCAACGCAAAGGTAGGCGAGCGCACGGCAATTTTCTCGCAAAAGACCGATGCAAAGCCACGCACAAAGGCGGTTTTTCCCACACCAAGGTCTCCGTAAAGCGCGACAAAAGGGGGGAGATTTTCTGCCTGCATCTGTGTTGCAAGCAAAGCCCCCACCGATTCTGTTTCCTCGGCGCTGTGTGTCAAAACAACCTTTTCGTACATAGTCAGTCCTTTTTTAATTTTTCGCGCGTGCCGTCGGGGCGCTGGATCACGGTGTGATCCAGCGTTCCGCCCAGTGACAGGCGAATTTCGGCAATATATTCAGCGCGCAGAGTTGCCTGCTCAGCACGCTCAACATCGGTCAGCGCGCGCTCGCGTGACTGCCGTGCCAATTCGTTGATGCGGTCAATTTTTGCCTGTTCCATATCAGCCTCTCAGGGTAAGACCCAGCTCGCGGTCAAGCAGCGTTAGCACTTTTTTCGATACCTTTTCGGCATCCTCCAGCGTGAGCGTGTGATCCTCGGCGCGAAGCGTCATACGGAAGGAAACCGATTTTTTACCCTCACCGATCTGAGGACCGCGGTAGATATCAAACAGCCGTACATCCTCGGTCTGTTTGCCACCCGCCTTCTTCATCACAGCAATGATCTTACCAACCTCAAGCTCTTCGTCGCAAATCAGCGAGAAATCGCGGGTGATGGCAGGGAATTTCGGCAGACTCTTGTATGCCTTTTCGGCTTTTCTTGCAGCAAACAGCGCATCAAAATCGATCTCTGCGGCATACAGCGGGCAATCTGCGCCGTATCTGGCGGCAACTGTGGGATGAATCTGACCGAACACGCCCAGCACTGCGTCGCCCACCGAAACGGTAGCGCAACGACCGGGATGATAGGAAACGTTATCGGTGCAGGCGGTGTACACAGCGCCCTTGATGGCGCCCTGCGCCAGCACGTTTTCAATGATACCCTTGACGGTATAGAAATCCGCATCGCCGTAAAGACCCAGCGTCAGCACCTTGCCCTCGAGAGGAAGCTTGGTGCTATCCTCGTTCGGGAGATAGACCGAGCCGATCTCAAACAGGCGCACGTTTTCGTTGCTGAAATTCAGATTGCGTGCCAGCACCTCAAGCATCGAGGGAAGCGTTGTGGTGCGCATCACGCTGGTATCCTCGCCCAAGGGGTTCGAGATCACCACCGAGCGTGCGGCGGGAGAATCGGCGGAAATGCCGATCTTTTCATAGTATTTGGG
>JBGVCY010000025.1:0-11354 GCA_045119135.1 Eubacteriales bacterium
AAGGTGGACCTCAAGCACCTGACCGATGTTCATACGCGAAGGCACGCCCAGAGGATTCAGCACGATATCAAGAGGCGTACCGTCGGGCAGGAAGGGCATATCCTCGGGGGGCAGAATGCGGGAGACAACGCCCTTGTTACCGTGGCGGCCTGCCATTTTGTCACCAACCGAGATCTTGCGCTTCTGCGCGATATACACGCGAACCTGCTTGTTGACACCTGCGGGCAGCTCGTCACCGTTTTCGTGCGAGAAGACCTTGACGTCAACAACGATACCCGACTCGCCGTGAGGCAGACGGAGCGAGGTGTCGCGCACTTCTCTTGCCTTTTCACCGAAGATAGCGCGCAACAAACGCTCTTCGGCAGTCAGCTCAGTCTCGCCCTTGGGCGTGATCTTACCGACCAGGATATCACCTGCACGGACCTCGGTTCCCTTCTTAACGATACCCTCGCTGTTGAGGTCCTTCAGTGCGTCGTCGCCGACGTTGGGAATCTCGCGGGTGATTTCCTCCGGGCCAAGCTTGGTGTCACGTGCATCGTGAGTGTATTCCTCGATATGAAGCGAGGTGTACACGTCGTCACGTACCAGGCGCTCGTTCAGAAGAACGGCGTCCTCGTAGTTGTAACCTTCCCAGGTCATAAAGCCGATCAGCGCGTTCTTACCAAGCGAAATCTCGCCGTTGGAAGTAGCGGGACCGTCAGCCAGCACGCGGCCTGCCTCGACAACATCACCCTTGGAAACAACGGGACGCTGGTTGTAGCAGGTGCTCTGGTTGGTGCGCTTGAACTTGATCAGCTCATACACATCGCGCTCGCCGTTGTCGCGTGCCACGATGATCTTGTCTGCATCGACATATTCAACAACGCCTGCGTTCTTGGCGACGATCACGACACCCGAATCGACAGCGGCCTTGTATTCCATACCCGTGCCAACGATGGGAGAATCGGTTACCATCAGCGGAACCGCCTGCTTCTGCATGTTCGAGCCCATCAGTGCGCGCGAGTTGTCGTCGTTTTCAAGGAAGGGGATCATTGCGGTGGCAACCGATACCACCATCTTAGGCGAAACGTCCATATAGTCAACGCGAGAAGCCTCGACCTCAATGATGTCGTTTTTGTAACGGGCGTTGACTACCTTGTTGACGAAGTGTCCTTCTTCATCAAGGGGCTCGTTTGCCTGTGCAACGATATAGCGGTCCTCAACGTCAGCGGTCATATACTCGACCTCGTCGGTCACGACACCGGTTTCCTTGTTGTACTTGCGGTAGGGTGCCTCGATAAAGCCGTAATCGCTGATGCGGGCGTAGGTGGTCAGATACGAGATCAGACCGATGTTAGGACCTTCGGGCGTTTCGATCGAGCACATACGGCCGTAGTGGGTGTAGTGAACGTCACGAACGTCGAAGGAAGCGCGGTCACGCGAAAGACCGCCGGGACCGAGAGCCGACAGACGGCGCTTGTGCGTCAGCTCGGCAAGCGGGTTGTTCTGGTCCATGAACTGCGACAGCTGCGAGGAGCCGAAGAATTCACGGATACCCGTAGCCACAGGACGGGTGTTGATCAGCATCTGAGGCGAGATCTTGTCCGCATCCTGCGTAGCCATACGGTCGGTAATGGTTTTGTTCATACGGGTGAAGCCGATGCGCAGCTGGTTCTGCAACTGCTCGCCGACAGAACGGATACGGCGGTTGCCGAGGTGGTCAATATCGTCATACTGACCAAGTCCGTCGTCGTGCATCAGGTTCAGCATATAGTTGATGGCGGCGAAGATATCGTCCTTCGTGATGTGCTTGGGAGCAAGCTCGGCAGCACGGGCACGTGCCAGCGACTTGACCTCGTCCACATCACCGCCTGCTGCCTCAAGGATCTCAAGAAGCACAGGGATACGAACCTTCTCGTTAATGCCGCAATCCTTCAGATCGTAGCCGAGCAGGCACTCGGGCTCGATGGTATTGTTGGAGAATACCTTCACGCGCTCGCCGTCGGCAAGGACGATCACGACCTCGTTAATACCGGCGCGCTCGACGGCAAGAGCATCCTCGTGCGACAGGGTCTTCCCTGCCTCGAACACGACCTCGCCCGTGATGGGGCTGACGGCGGCATCGGCAAGGGTGCGGCCCTCGATGCGCTCGGCAAGTGCGACCTTCTTGTCGAACTTGTAGCGACCGACTGCTGCGATATCGTAGCGGCGGTTATCAAAGAGGATGTCGGAAAGCAGCTTCTGTGCCGCCTCTACCACAGGGGGCTCACCGGGACGGAGCTTCTTGTAAATCTCCTTCAGTGCCTCCTGACCTGCCGAGGTGCGGTTGCGAGCAGCGCTCTTCTCTGCCTCGTCCTTCTCGAAGGTGGCGTGCAGGCGCTCCTCTTCCCCGAAGATCGCACAGATATCCTCGCGGGTCTCGATCATGGGCTTGTCTCCCAGAGCACCAAGCGCACGGATCAGTGTGGTAACGGGCAGCTTGCCGTTTTTATCGATACGGACGTAGAACACGCCGTTACTGTCGGTCTCGAACTCAAGCCAAGCGCCGCGATAAGGGATGATCTGCGCGGTGTAGCTACGCTTGCCCATCTTATCGATTGCCGAAGCGTAGTACATACCGGGCGAACGGATAATCTGCGAAACGATTACGCGCTCGGCACCGTTGATGACAAAGGTACCGGTTTCGGTCATCAGCGGGATCTCGCCCATAAAGACGTCGGATTCCTGCACCTCGCCGGTCTGCTTGTTGGTCAGACGGACATGTACACGCAGGGGCGCCGCATAGTTGACATCGCGCTCTTTGCATTCCTCGACCGTGTACTTCGGTTTCTGATCGATCGAGTACGAAAGGAATTCGATCGACAGGTTGCCCGAAAAGTCGGTCACGGGAGAAACGTCACGCAGTACCTCGCGCAAGCCCTCTTCAAGGAACCACTTGAAGGATTTCGTCTGAATTTCGACGAGGTTGGGCAGCTCGAGCGAGTAGCGCGACTTCGAGAAACTCATTCTCGTGTTCTGTCCGAGTTTGTGCTCTTTGACATTGACCATGTTATCACTCCATTCCAAGATGTGTCCCCCACGCCCGTCGGCGCAAAGGACCGGATATACCGACATATCGGGTTATAAATATATCGGTATGAAGTCTTGCAAATTACCTTAAAAAGGGCATAATTTGCAATTATAATGCAGTTTAATATTATAGCAAAGTTCCACCTGCTTGTCAAGAGCTTTTTTGAAGTTTTTTGAAAGTTTTTTCCATTTTGCGAAAAAATATTTTGATTTTTTTTGAAAAAGCCCTTGCATTTTCCCGTCGGGTATGTTAAAATACATCAATGTATGGACGATTGCGACAGCGCACCCTCTCAGGCGCCGTCGTGCAAACCGCACAAAATTTAAAGGGGGGTGAAGAATTTGCCGAATATCAAGAGTGCAAAAAAGCGTGTTAAGGTTACTTCTGTGAAGACTCTGCAGAACAAAATGTTCCGCACCCAGCTGAAGACCGAAATGAAGAAGTACGAGGCTGCAGTCGCCGCAGGCGATATCGAGCTTGCTAAGGAAACCTACAAGGCCGCTGTCAAGAAGATCGACAAGGCTGTGCTTCGTGGTATCATGCACAAGAATGCTGCTGCTCGCAAGAAGAGCCAGTTTACCAAAAAACTGAACGCAATGGCTTAAGTCCTTGCGGCAATTACGGACGCCCTTTTGGGCGTCCTTTTGCTTTTTTGGCGCTTGACACCGCACAATCAAGAATGGTATAATAAAATCACTTCCCTTTTCAAGAGGTAACATGATGTATTATCGCAGTATTTCGGAATTGGTAGGGGGCACCCCGCTGTTTGAGCCCGTGCGCTATAACCGCGCGGAAAGCCCCGACGCTAAAATTCTTTTAAAGCTGGAATATCTCAATCCCGCAGGCAGTGTGAAGGATCGCGTTGCCCTTTCGATGATCTTAGATGCCGAGGCAAGAGGTCTGCTTGTGCCCGGCGCAACCATCATCGAGCCGACCAGCGGCAACACGGGTATCGGTCTTGCCGCCATCGGCGTACCGCGCGGCTATCGCGTGATTTTGACGATGCCTGACACGATGAGCGTTGAGCGCCGCGCTCTGCTTGCGGCTTACGGTGCTGAGATTGTACTGACCCCCGGCGCGCTTGGTATGAAAGGGGCGATCGAAAAAGCCGAGGAGCTGGCGCGGGAGATTGAGGGCTCCTTTATCCCCGCCCAATTTGACAATCCCGCCAACCCCGCCGCGCACCGTGCCACAACCGGTCCCGAGATCCTTGAGGACACAGCGGGCGTAGTGGATATCTTTGTCGCCGGCATCGGCACGGGCGGCACCTTCACAGGTACGGCAAGCTATCTCAAAAAGCACCTGCCCCTTTTGAAGGCAGTCGCTGTCGAGCCTGCCTCCTCGCCGCTGATCTCGATGGGCCGCGCAGGCGCACACGGTCTGCAAGGCATCGGCGCGAATTTCATTCCCGCCAACTTTGATCGCTCGCTTGCCGACGACGTAATCTCCGTGACCGAGGAAGAGGCATATGCTGCCGCACGCAAGCTGGCGCGCACCGAAGGTCTGCTGGTTGGCATTTCATCGGGTGCGGCTCTGCACGCAGCCACCGTGCTGGCGAGCCGCCCCGGTAACAAGGGCAAAACCATTGTGGTCATTCTTCCCGACACGGGCGACCGCTATCTTTCCACGCCTTTGTTTGACAAGCTTTAAGCAAAAAGCACCTGCCACGCAGGTGCTTTTTTATTTTTCCTCGGCGCGGCGCTCGGCAAAGGTCTTGATCAGCACCGCGATCACGGGGCCGACAAAGATACCCACCACGCCAAACAAACGCAATCCCGCATAGAACGAGACCAGCATTAGAATCGGGTGAAGCCCAAGGCTCTTCCCCACCAGGTGCGGCTCGGCGATCTGGCGCACCACGGTAATGATGCCGTACAGCACAAGAAGCCCCACGCCACGAAAAACGTTACCGCCTGCGAAGGCAAATATAGCAAACGGAATCAGCACCGTGCCAACGCCGAGAACGGGCAGAATATCCAAAATAGCCGTGAGAAGTGCCAGCAGGAATGCATAATCCAGGCGCAGGATAAAAAAGCCGATCAGCAGCTCACCCAGTGTCAACAGAAACAAGAGCAGATATGCACGCAGATAGCGCCGAAGCCCCTCGGCGGCACGCGCACGCCAGCGCGGCAGCTTTTGACGGAAGGTGTTTGGCACAAGCATTGACAGCGCCGCTGTAACGGTATCAAATTCAACCGCAAAATAAAAGCAGGAGATCACCCCCACCAAAAGTCCCAGCACAAGCGAAGGAAAGGCGCGAAGAGCGGCGGCTACCGCACCCGTGACCGCCCCCGAAAAGCGTGTCAGGATATTGCTGAGCTGCTCAGCAACAAACCCCTCGGGATCATCGATAAAATGCCGCAAAAAATCCATCTCGCGCAATCTTCCAACCAACGGGATACGATCGATCAGCTGCTGGAAAAATGCGATCATTCGTGCGATCTGCCCGTTTGGATTCTGGCTGTCTTCTGCCAACCACGAAAGCAGATTCTGCAATTCGATCAGCAGACGGCTGAAAAGAAAATACAAAAACACTCCCAGCAAAAACAGCGTAAACAGCGTCACTGCCCCTGCGATCACCTTTTCCGATCTGCCCGTACGGCGGGAAAGATAGCGCACCGCGGGGCGGGTCAGAAACGCCAGAAAAAACGCCACGAAAAACGGTAGAAACAGTCGCAGTGCATAGCGGCAAACAAGAAAAACTGCGATCAGAAGCCCCGCCACAGTGACCGTGACGGACTCCCATTTTCTCCAATCGATCCTCAAATACTCTTTCACCCCCCTGTAACATCTAAATATTGTGTACTATTTCTTTCATTTTAAGCATATATATGGTTGATTTGGAATATAAGGGGTTGACAACGATTTTTTTCTATGATAAAATAAATATGTATTGAATTTGGAACGTGCGGTAAACAAATCTCATCCCGTTCCCCCACTAATTTCATTTTGGAGGTACTTATGAAGCGTCTCCTGTTGATATTACTTGCTGTTTGCGCAATTTTTTCTTTTTCTGCGTGCAACCGCAATAACGATAATACAGAGCCACCCGAGCCCGCGTATACCGTCTCTTTGCCCGAGGCGGAAGAGGTAACAAACTTCGTTCAATTCACTATGGATAACGGCGCCACCTTTGTGGTAGAGCTGTATCCGCAATACGCACCCATTACCGTGGCGCACTTCAAATCCCTTGTCTCGGCAAAATTTTACGACGGTCTTACCTTCCACCGCATTGATAAGAATTTTATGATTCAAGGCGGTGATATTGACGGAGACGGTCTTTCCGCCGAAGGGCAGCCTTACATCGCAGGCGAGTTTGAGGCAAACGGATACGCCTACAACACCCTTTCCCACAAAAAGGGTGTCATCTCGATGGCGCGTCTTACCAACAACTATAACTCTGCCTATTCGCAGTTTTTTATTATGCACGACGACCGACCCGGTCTTGACGGTGAGTATGCCGCCTTCGGCTGTGTAGTGGCAGGCTTTGAGACCATTGATGAATTGGCAAACCTTGCGGTAACCACGCAAAAATACAGCTCGGAGAAAACCAAGCCCGTTAATACGCCCGTGATGACCAGCGTGTACTTTGTCAATTACGTGGCTGAATAAAGCGATCAAGGAGAGGCAAAAGCCTCTCCTTTCGTTATACGATCATCTCTCCTCGCAGAAATGCGAGGATCTTTTTTTCCTCGCGCGAGACCTTGACCTGTGAAAGTCCCAGCAGATCGGCGGTTTCCTGCTGTGTGCGGTCACGGTAATAACGCAGCAAAAGAATTTTGCGCCACAGGGGTGGCATCCGACCGATTGCCTCTTGCAGGGCAAGTCTATCCGACAAAATGGCGGGCTCGTTGGCGCTTTCATCATCGGTAACGCGCTCCGACAGCTCCCCCTTATCCTCTTCAAAGACTGCCTCGGAAAGCGAGGCTACAGGGCTCATTGCCGAAAGGGCGACTGCCGCCTCCTCCTTGGTGGCACCGCAAAGCGCCGCCAGCTCCTCTAGTCCTGCATCTCTTCCCTCTCGCTCGGCGATCTCACGGCGCGCGCGCATCAGATCTGCCGCCAGCTTTTTATAACCGCGGCTGATGCGGATCATACCGTCATCGCGCAGATGCCGGCGGATCTCGCCAACGATCAAGGGCACGGCAAAGGTTGAAAACGCCGTGCCGCGCGAAAGATCAAAGGTGCGGATGGCACGCAGCATGCCAATCGTACCGATCTGTATCAGATCCTCGTATTCGGTGCCTCTGTCACGAAATCGCATCGCTGCGGTGCGTACAAGCCCCATATTTTCGCCAAGAAGCGTTTCGGTTGCTCGGGCTGCCTCTTCTTCCCTGTCGGATTGTGCGCTTGCAATCAGCGCGTAATTTCGGGCAAGACGCTCCTTGTCGTCCACACAGCTCACTCCTTTTCGTCGGATCGCCCAAGGCGCTTGGTCATTACCACCACGGTGCCCCGCCCCACTGCAGAGCACACCGAAAGGCGATCCATAAAGCTTTCCATGACCGTAAAGCCCATGCCGCTGCGCTCGTGCGCGGCATCGGTGGTAAACAGGGGCTGGCGTGCCTCGCGCACATCTGCAATGCCACAGCCCTTGTCCCTGATCACCACGCGCACGGTGTCATCCCGCAAAAGGATCACGGTTATGTAGATATCGCCTCGGCTTTCCCGATAGGCGTGAACGATACAGTTGGTCACCGCCTCGGAAACGGCGCATTTGATATCGGCAAGCTCGGTTGCGGACGGATTCTTTTGCGCACAGAATGCCGCCACCGCCGCACGCGCGATGCCCTCATTCTGCGAAAGCGCAGGCAGGCGCAGGCTCATACGGTTCTCTTCTCCCACAATATGCTTCATATTCTTTCCCCCCTCGGACTTTTGCTGATCTCGAAAAATCGCTCCATACCGCAAAGCCGCAAAATCTTCATCACGCGCTCATTCGGCTCGGCGATCGCCATAGTGCCGCCCAACTCCTTCATCAGGCGATATCTGCCCATCAGGAGTCCTAGCCCTGCGCTATCCATAAATTCAATTTCTTCCAGATACAGCACAAAACGCGCCGGGCGCTCGCGCAGGATCAGCTCGTCCAGCTCCTCGCGCAAAAAAACCGCGCTGTGATGATCGATCTCGCCTGCAAGATAGACGCACAGCAGCCGATCGCGCGATTTGACCTGATAGCGGTAATTCGTACGAATCATCATTTCACTTCCTTTTCTGTACTTTGCCCTATTCTAACACGCAGTCCCCGAGAAAAAGGTCGCAGTGTGTCAGACAAACAGAAAAAAGCCATCGCGGAACACCGCGATGGCTTTTTGATTGCTATTATTCTTTTGCGCTCAGCTTAGAGGCAACGTTCGGGGGAACCACCTCATAGCCCGTAACGGCGAAATCGAATCTGCCATAACCCTTGGTCATAGCACGCAGATCGATGGGGTAGTTCTGAATCTCTGCCTTCGGAACGACGGCGTGGATGACGGTATAGCCCTCAAGCGTTTCGCTCGGATCCATACCCATTACACTGCCGCGGCGCTTGTTGAGGTCGCCCATAATGGTACCCACAAGTCCGTCGGGAACGGTGATATCCAGGTCGCCCACAGGCTCAAGCAGAACGGGAGCCGCCTGCTCAAGACACTTCTTGTATGCGATCTGTGCCGCAAGACGGAAGGAAAGCTCATCCGAGTCAACGTCGTGGTACGAGCCATCGTGCAGGTCGGCTGCCAGCTGTACCAGCGGATAGCCCATTGCACCCTTTGCCATAGCATCCTGCAAGCCCTTCTCTACTGCGGGATAGAAGTTCTTCGGAACGGCTCCACCGACCACCGAAACGCTGAAGGTAAGACCCTTTTCCTCGGCGGGCGAGAACTTGATCCAAACGTCACCGTACTGACCGGAGCCGCCGGTCTGCTTTTTGTGCTTACCCTGTACATCTACCGTCTTGGTGATGCGCTCGCGGTAAGCGATCTTGGGCTCTTCCAAGCGCACGTTCACGCCAAAGCGAGTTTTCAGTCTTGCAGCCAGCACCGAAAGATGGGTATCGCCAAGACCCGAGATCAGCACCTGTGCGGTCTCTTTATCGTTCTCATAGCGAAGTGTCAGATCCTCTTCCAGCATACGGGCAATGCTCTGGGACATCTTGCTTTCGTCTGCAGCGGTAAGAGGCAGAATCGTCTGCGTCATATAGGGCTTCGGATAAACGGTCTTTGCGTAAGACTTCTTTTCGCTCAGATACAGCGTATCATTGGTGTTGGTATTCGAGAGCTTAGATACCATACCGATATCGCCACAGCAAAGCTCCTCGACCTCGACCTGCTTTTTGCCGTTCATAATGTAGAAGTGCGCCATTTTCTCGGTGGCACCGGTTTCGGCATTGGTCAGCACCATATCGCGCTTCAGTGTGCCGCTCATGACCTTAAAGAAGGACATTCTGCCCACAAAGGGATCGGCGATGGTCTTGTAAACGTACAGTGCGGTGTCGCCTGCCACGTCGATATCGATCTTGCTGCCGTCGGAGAGGGTCTCCACCTTCTTGGCAGTAAAGCGCGGGAAGGATTCGGCAACGGCATCCAGCATAGCGATAATACCCCACAGCTTGACGGCGGAACCGCAATAAACGGGGGTGATGGTGCCTGCAATGATACCCTCGTGCAGGGCAAGTGTTGCTTCCTCGCGCGTGATTTCCACGCCATTGAAGTATTTATCCATCAGCTCGTCGCTGGTAACAGCGATTGCTTCGTTAAATTTATCCTTATAATCGGCTGCCAGCGCTTCCATATCGGCATTCATCGGCACCTCGGTGCGTTTGCCATCGGGAGCGTAGTTGTATGCCTTGTATTCGATCAGGTCGATCATTGTAACGGCATTATCACCTGCGCGATAAGGAATAAACACGGGGCAGATGGTGTTACCGAAATGCTCGCGCAGGACGCGGAATGAGGTGTTGAAGTGGTAATCGTTATCATCACACTTGTTGATGAAGATCACCTTGGGAACGCCTGCATCGGTTGCCGCCTGATAGGCAAGGTCGGTGCCGACCTCGACGCCGCTTTTACCGTCGACCACGATCACAGCACTGCCTGCTACGCGAAGTGCCTGACGGACCTCGCCCTCGAAGTCGGGGTAACCGGGGGTGTCGATCAGGTTGACCTTGATGTTCTTCCAAGTGAGGTTGGCAAGAGTCGCCGAAATCGAAAATCCGCGCTTTTGCTCTTCTGCGTCAAAGTCGCTGACGGTATTGCCGTCTGCCACTTTACCAAGACGCTGGGTTTCGCCTGCGAGGTACAGCATTGCCTCGGCAAGAGAGGTCTTGCCGCAAGCGCCGTGACCCAAGAGGGCAAGGTTTCGGATCGATTTCGTGTCAAATGTAGCCATAATGAATTTCCTCCTAGAATTGGGTGCGATAGATATCACATATCTTTATTATAACGAAGTTTTTTGTCTTTGGCAAGAGAATTTTAGGAAGTTATTGCCATTCGATGTAGAAATTATGCTCCGCTTTTTGTACAGCATAAACAAAAATCCGCCCCAAAGGGCGGATTTTTTCAAAGAGAAAAGAGCTTTCGGGCATTTTCGGCGGTCATTCGGCAGGCGGTATCGGTATCGATCCCCTTCACTGCCGCCACCGCTTCGGCTGTATAGCGTGCCAGCCCCGAATGATTGCACCTGCCGCGATACGGCACGGGAGCAAGGTAGGGGGCATCTGTTTCGATAAGGATGCGGTCGATCGGCACAGCGGCGATTGCCTCACGCACGCGGGGGGCATTATGGAAGGTGGCAACCCCCGAGAAGGAAATATACCAACCGCGGCGCACAAGATCGCGCGCCATTTCGGCACTGCCGCTGTAGCTGTGAAACACGCCGCGCACAAGGGGGTGACGGCAAACCGCATCAAAGCAATCGCCGTGTGCATCGCGGTCATGGATCACCACGGGTATATCTGTTTCCTCGGCAAGCTTCAGCTGTTCTTCGAACAGAAAGGCTTGTTTTTCCTTATCGGTGTCGGGATAGTGGTAATCAAGACCGATCTCACCCAGTGCCACAATCTTGCGAGCGTGGCGACTTTCGGCATCGCCAAGCAGTGCCGCAAGGGCGGCAAGCGTGGCGGCGGGATCATCGTATCCTTGCCCGTCGGTAGGATGAATACCGATAGCGGCATACATTCGGGGATAGCGCGCCGCCTGCTCCAGCACGGTTTTGGCATTCTCAAGATCGGTGGCAACGTTTACGATGCCGCAAACGACCTCAGCAAAGAGCGCTTTCAACAGGGCATCAACGCCCTCTCCCTCGCGCGAAAAGCGTTCATCATAGT
>JBGVCY010000026.1:0-20019 GCA_045119135.1 Eubacteriales bacterium
CAGATTATAACAACCCCAGAACGCCCATTCGCCAATGTTAGTGACACTATTGGGGATGATGATGGTTTCGAGCGGAATGGCATAATAGAAGGCAAGTCGTTCAATGTTGGTATCGCCCGATTTAATGGAGGCGAATTTGCAACTTCTTATTAAGGAATAGCTCCATGATTTTCCATCTTCAGTTTGCAGCACGGCGGGACAGCCGTAGAAAATATCTTCGCCAAAATCCGTAATATTGTAAGAGATGGTAATCGAAGAAAGGTCTGTACGCAGATAGAATGCGTAATCATAAAGTTGATAGGGTCGACCGTCGTAATCTTCAGGCAGGACAATCTCGATTCCGTCACCTTTGTAGTCGATCAAATAACAATTGTCCTCATCGCAATAGAAGACGAATCCATTTTCGTCGGTAAACAGATTACTTTCACCTGAACCGGGATGAAATACATTTTTTGCGTAGTATGCAACGTGACCGTTTTCACTAGAGCCTGTCGAAAGTCTCAGTGAAGTGGAAAGGTTACAAATCTCGATCAGTTTACAGCAATAATAGAAAGCCTGTTTGCCGATGAAGGATAGACTTTGGGGAAGAGTAATTGAGGTAAGACTCATGCATTCTTCGAAAGCGAAAGCGCCGATTTGAGTAACACTTTCTGGTAGTTCAAGCGTGGCCAACTTCAGGCAGGAAGAAAAAGCGGAAATGCCAATAGAAGTTATGCTTTTTGCAAGCGAGAGCGATTTTAGATTGTAGCAATCGTCAAAAGCGGATTTGCCGATGGATGTAACACCATCTGGAATCATTACAGCGGTTAGTGCGGTACATCCTGCAAAGGCATAGGGAAGAATGGTCGTAACATCAGAAGGAATGAAGAGTTCACGAATCACCTTTCCCTCTAAATAAATGCCACCACCGCAGGAAAGGGGGTTGGAGGCCATATTGGCAAAAGAGATATTACACCATGCAGAAAGATCTTCAATAACGATTTTTCTTAGGGAGCGGCATCCTAAAAA
The DNA here is from genome assembly GCA_045119135.1 of Eubacteriales bacterium. Taxonomy (GTDB): domain Bacteria; phylum Bacillota; class Clostridia; order Oscillospirales; family CAG-272; genus Firm-07. The sequence continues at coordinate 1,009 of JBGVCY010000026.1, forward strand.
TGCATAAGAATCAATGCTTGTGACACTGGACGGGATCGTGATAGAGGTAAGGCAAGTGGCATTTTGGAAGCCATTTATGGAAATTTTAGCCACGGGGCAACCTTGGTAGGTTGATGGGATAATGATACTTTCCAGAGTATAAGCGTTTCCTATACTTACACGGTAGGTTCCGTTTTCGCATTTCTCAAAAAGCAATCCTTGCGGATTCGGTTCAATCAGCATCGGCAGGGTAATGCTTTCCAAGACCTCTTTGCAGACAGTGCAAGCGATAAACTCTGCACCATCCGCTGCATAGGTAGGCTCGATTCGTTGTAGCTCGCCAGGGGTATGACCCGTTGCGGCAATGGGGCGTGTTTCTTTCTCGTCACAATGGCAGGTGCGGATTTCCACGCCATCCTCGGTGCAGGTGGGTTCGGTAGAAACTCCCCAGTCGCCAAAGCTGTGACCGGTGGCGTTGATGATAGCATTCTCAAGAATGATTTCGCAACTTGTGCATTCGATGTGTTTGCTGCCTGCCAAGGTACAGGTGGCATCCTCATCAACGATCCAATCACTGGGGATGTGCCCCATTGCGGGCACGTGACGGGTCTCAACGGTTTCACAAGCACAGGTGCGGGTTTCGATGCCAGGATAATTGCAGGTAGGCGCAGTGGTAATCGTCCAATCGCCAAAACTATGTCCCGTTGCGGCTATATGACGGGATTCCACAGCGCCGCAAGAACACGTGCGATTCTCGATGCCGGATGCCGTGCAGGTGGGGGTGGTGGTGTTCTTCCAAGCGCCATAGGTGTGTCCGTTCGGTGCAATATGGCGTGTTTCGGATGCACCGCAAGCACAACTGCGCATTTCGGCTCCCGCTTCTATACAGGTGGGATCGATGTATTCCTTCCACTCACCGAAGGTGTGTTTTGTTGTAGGTAAGTGGCGCGTTTCGGTAGCATTGCAAGAACAGGTGCGGCTTTCAATACCTGTTGTGGTGCAAGTGGGCTGGGTAGTAACCGCCCATTTGCCATAGTTGTGCCCGGTTGCCGGTATATGTTTGTTTTCAATGGCGCCGCATGCACAGGTGCGTGTTTCTATGCCCGATGCGATGCAGGTCGCGGAAGTGGTAATCGCCCAACTACCGAAGTTGTGTCCCGTTGCTTTCACTTGGCGCATTTCTGCTGCGCCGCAGGCGCAGATGCGAGTTTCGATGCCGGGAACGGAGCAGGTTGCTTTGGTGCTAACTGTCCAATTGCTGTATGTATGGCCACAGGCATTGATTATGGTGGCACTGAATATTGTTTCGCAGGTTGAGCACTCAATATGCTTGCTGCCGGGAACGGTACAAGAGGGCTCCTGATCAACGATCCAGTCGCTGAGGGTGTGCCCTGTCGCGGGGATCAGTTGGCTTTCAATAGTAACTTCACAGGCTGTGCAGAATTTGTGTTTTGTGCCTGCCTTAACACAATCTGGGTTGGAATCAATTATCCATTCGCCCGGCGTGTGACCGAGGGCGGGGATCGGCTCTTGCTCTACGATAACTGTATGGCAGACCGAGCAATGTTTGCCCTCAGTCAGACCCATTTGGGTACAGGTTGCTTCTACTGCTTCATCAATAATCTCAGTATGACCATCCGGACACGTATTGCTTGTATCACACGAAGCAAGTGCAAGTGTGAAAAGAAGCATGAAAATGAGCACAAATTTTTTCATTTGATTTCTCCTCCTTGGAGTTAAAAGGCAACTTCATTTTATTATAACTTTCTATTATGAAAAAGTCAACCCTTGTGGGGTAATATTTTTTCTTGGCATAGGGTACAATTGATTTAACCCATTTGAGTTAGGAGAACGCTATGAGAGTTGGCGAGGCGGTCAGGCTTCGAATTTTGGAGCTTTGCAAATTGCACGATATTACCCTAAATAAGCTTTCTACCATTTGCGGTATTACGCAATCTACCTTGAACAATATTGTTAGCGGTCGCAACGCAACCACCACCGTTTCCACCATTCAAAAAATCTGCGATGGGCTGGAAATAAACATCCTTGATTTTTTCACATCACCTCTGTTTGAAAATTTAGAGCAAGAAATAAAATAACCGCCAGCCGATAAGGCTGGCGGTTGTTTTATTCTTCATCGGGGAAGAAGTCGTCGTGCTTGCCGTATTTGGAGGCAAGCATCATATCCTTGACCTTAAGCAGGCGCGTGATGTTGCCGCGCTCGTTCTCATCCAGCTTCATTCGGATGCGTCGGATCGCCTCGGCGTAGCGGGGCATCATGATGTGCTCCAGCGCGTTCACGCGGCGGCGCGTGCGCTCGATCTCGGCGGCAAGCAGCTGCGTTTCCTTTTCAAGCGCCGCAAGGCGAAGAAGGTCCTCGCGCATTGCGGAAAGCGCTGAAAGCGAAGCATCCAGCTCGCCTGAGGTAAAGGCAAGGCCGTAGATCATTTCCGCATCGGCGCGGAGTGCCTCGGACTCGAATGTGGGCACAGTTACGCTCATACGGTTCTGCGTTTTCACTGCCACCTCGCTGTTGGCGGCGGGCAACAGCAGTGCCTCGTCCAGCATACGGGGGTCAGAGGTAGCCCCCGCCACCAAGAGTCCCGCGTACACGGCGGAAAGCGCCGCTTCTACGCGCTCGCGCAGGGCGCGCGCATCGCGCACCACTGCCAGAAAGCGGCGCATCAGCTCGTCGCGCTTGTCCTTCAGCAGCTTGTGTCCGCGCCGCGCCGTTTGATAGCGCACCTGCAGCTTTTTCAGCTCCATGCGGGTGGGATTTACGTGCAATTCTGCCATACCTTACCCCTCGTTTTTGTGCCAATACTTGGCAACAAGATCGGGCGCGATGCGCTTCATTTCAGCGCGGGGCAGGATCGAAAGCAGCTTCCAGCCAAGTGCCAGCGTTTCCTCGATCGATCGGTTCTCGGTAAAGCCCTGACCCACGTATTCCTTTTCAAACGCATCGGCGAATTTGGCGTAAAGGCGGTCGGTCTCGGTCAGTGCCGCCTCGCCCAGCACCACCATCAGCTCCTTGGCATCCTTGCCGCGGGCATAGGCGGCGAACAGCTGGTTCATCGTGCCTGCGTGATCCTCGCGGGTCTTGCCCTTGCCGATACCCTTGTCCTTCAGGCGTGAGAGCGAGGGGAGCACATCGATGGGGGGCATAATGTTTTTGCGGTACAGCTCGCGCGAGAGAATGATCTGTCCCTCGGTGATATAGCCCGTAAGGTCGGGAATGGGGTGCGTTTTGTCATCCTCGGGCATCGACAGGATCGGGATCATGGTAATCGAGCCCTCACTGCCAGCCTTTCTGCCTGCACGCTCATACATGGTGGCAAGGTCGGTGTAAAGATAGCCGGGATAGCCGCGGCGACCGGGCACCTCCTTGCGCGCGGCGGAAACCTCGCGCAGTGCCTCTGCATAGTTGGTGATATCGGTCATGATCACCAGCACATGCATATCGCATTCAAACGCCAGATATTCGGCGGCGGTCAGCGCCATACGCGGGGTGGTGATGCGCTCAATGGCGGGGTCGGATGCCAGATTGATAAACAGCACGGTGCGGTCGATCGCACCCGTTTTGCGGAAATCCTCGATAAAGAAATCGGCTTCCTCGAAGGTGATGCCCACGGCGGCAAAGACCACTGCAAAGTTATCCTCCGAGCCGCGCACGCGCGCCTGGCGCGCGATCTGCGCGGCAAGCTCGGCGTGGGGCAGACCCGATGCCGAAAAGATGGGCAGCTTCTGCCCGCGCACCAGGGTGTTGAGGCCGTCAATGGCAGAAACACCTGTTTGGATAAATTCCGAGGGGTAGATGCGCGCCGCGGGATTGATGGGTGCGCCGTTGATATTCAGTACCTTTTCGGGCGGAATCGGGGCGCCGCCGTCGATCGGCTCGCCCATGCCGTCCAGCACGCGCCCCAGCATATGCCGGGAAACGCCAAGCTCGACGCCGTGGCCGAGAAAGCGCACCTTGCTATCGGAAAGCGAAAGCCCCGCCGCGCTGTCAAATAACTGTACCAGCACGTTGCGGCCGTTCACCTCAAGCACGCGACAGCGGCGCACCTCGCCCGAGGGTAGCTCGATCTCGCCAAGCTCGTCATATTTCACACCGTCCACCTGCTTGACCAGCATCAAAGGACCTGCGACTTCCTCTATGGTCTTATATTCACGGATCATCAGAAGGTCTCCTTTCGTGCCAGCAGTGCGGCGATCTCGGCATCTGCCGCGGCAATGATTTCGGCATATTCGGCGCGGTACGTGGCGGGATTTGCCGCCTTGGCGCGACCTACGCGCTCGCGCACAGCAAGCGTTTCAAGAGCGGAGAGCGGCGCGCCCTTTTTTGCGGCATCGCGCATTTTTCCATCCATTGTCAGGATCAGCTCGATCAGCGCGTACATCTTGCCCATATCGGTAAAGGCATCGCCCTCCATAAAGGCGTTCTGCTGCAAAAAGTCCTCGCGGATCGAGCGCGCGGTCTCCAGCGTAATGCGGTCGTCTGGGGAAAGCGCATCCACGCCCACCAGCTTGACGATCTCAAGGAGCTCGCTTTCGGTCTGCAACATTTTTAACAGCTCACCCACGCGCTGATTCCAATCCTTTGCCACGTTGGCGGCAAACCAAGGCGCAAGGCGCTCGCGGTAGAGCGAATACGAGGTCAGCCAGTTGATGGCGGGGAAGTGACGTGCATAGGCAAGCGAGGCATCCAGTCCCCAGAAGACCTTGACAATGCGAAGGGTCGCCTGTGTCACGGGCTCGGAGATGTCACCGCCCTGCGGCGATACCGCGCCCACGGCGGTCAGGGTGGCAACGCGCGCATCCTTGCCAAGGCAGACCACGCGTCCTGCGCGCTCGTAAAACTGCGCCAGGCGCGAGGTCAGATACGCGGGATAGCCCTCCTCGCCGGGCATTTCCTCAAGTCTGCCCGACATTTCGCGCAGTGCCTCTGCCCAGCGCGAGGTCGAGTCGGCGATCACCGCTACATCATAGCCCATATCGCGGTAGTATTCGGCAATGGTAATGCCCGTATAGATCGATGCCTCACGTGCCGCCACGGGCATATCCGAGGTGTTGGCGATCAGCACCGTGCGCTCCATTAAGGATTTGCCCGTGCGGGGGTCAACCAGCGCGGGGAATTCGCGCAGTACGTCGGTCATTTCATTGCCGCGCTCGCCGCAACCGATGTAGACCACAAGGTCGACGTCGCTCCATTTGGCGAGCTGATGCTGTACCACCGTCTTGCCCGAGCCAAAGGGGCCGGGCACGCAGGCGGTGCCGCCCTTGGCAATGGGAAAGAGGGCATCGATGGTGCGCTGTCCCGAAATGAGGGGCGCATCGGGGGATTGCTTTTCGCGGATGGGACGCGCGCGGCGCACGGGCCACTTCTGCAATAGCGTAATTTTTTCAATCTCACCGTCGGCAACGCGCACGCGCGCCACGGTGTCGGTAACGGTAAATTCACCTGCGTGGATCTCGGCAACCGTGCCTGCAATGCCGTGCGGTACCATCACCTTGTGGCGGATGACAGCCCCCTCCTGCACGTAACCAAGGATATCGCCCGTGGCGACCTCGGCGCCGTAGGAAACGGCAGGCTCAAAGAACCAGCGGCGCGCGCGATCCAGCGCGGGCTCGTCAACGCCGCGCTGAATGTTGGCACCGTACTTTTGAAACATGGTGTCAAGCGGGCGCTGGATGCCGTCGTAGATACTGCCGATCAGCCCGGGGCCCAGCTCCACCGAAAGGGGAGCATCGGTCGAAACCACGCGGTCGCCGCGGCCAAGGCCGGCGGTTTCCTCATACACCTGGATCGATGCACGGTCGCCGTGCATTTCAATGATCTCGCCGACAAGTCCCGCGTTGCCCACGCGGACCACGTCAAACAGATTCGCCTCGCGCATTCCCTCGGCAACAACAAGGGGACCCGAGACCTTCAAAATTCTTCCTTCAACCATAGCGGTGCTTCCTTTACTTCAGAATATCCGCGCCTACGGCGCGTTCGGTGGCAGCTTTCAGGACTTCTGCCGCATACCCCGTCGAGCCCTTTGCCGATGGGATCACCGTGATGGCGGGCAGTGCCGCATCGCGGTAGCGGGCAAGCTCTTGTTCAAGTGCGGGGGCAAGGGTGTCAAGCAAAAACAGCACGGCGTACTGCTCGCTTGCCACGGCGCGGCAAAGAGCCGTGCGCGCTTCATCGGCGGTGTCGGCTTCCAGAATATCAAAGCCGAGCGCCGCAAAGGCGTACACCGTGTGGCGGTCGCCGATGATACCGATTTTATATGTCATATGCTCTCAGCCCCTCCTTGATGGCATCCTCCGACCTGCCAAGCGTACGGTAGGCAACCAGGATGCGCAAATTTTTTGCCACCAGCTCTGCCCGCGCAAGGAATGCGATCGGCACCTCGGCGCCAAACGCCACCCGTGCGCCCTCTGCCGCCGCGCAAGCGAGCAGCTCGTCAGCGCGCTTTTCGCGCGCGGCGTGCCCTTCAAGCGGCAAAAGCGCAGCAAGCGTGCGGTCGGTCAGTGCCGCGGCAAGCGCCTCGCAGCCCTCTTCCAGATGCGCCTTGAACAGCGAAAGGGGCAGGGTGCCGCCCGCCAAAAACGCCTCTTCAAAGAGTGCCCGCTTCACCTCGTCACCGCCTGCAAGACGGCAGAAGGCAAGCAGGTTTGCAAGGTCAATGCGTTTTGCCAGCAGTGTGGCGGCGGGGGGAAAGGGCGCGGCGGCATCGGCAAGCGCGGCAAATATGGCGCGGTCGATCGCGAGGTCGATATCGCACGGGTCGCCGCTTTTGGCGAAGCGCTCGCGCGCCTCGTGCCATCCTGCCGCCAGAGAGGGGGGCAGGATGCGATCGTCGCCCGTATCAAAGGCGGCGCGCAGTCGCTCGGGCGGGATCGAACCAAGGGGGGACAGACGCCCTTCGGGCGATATGCCGCGCAGACGGCATTTTTCCAGAATTTTTAAATTGTTTCCGTCGTGCGGGTATTCAAAATACAGCACAAGACGGGGGTCGGGCACCGATTCACGCACGGCATCCAGCGCGGCGCGCAGCCACGCCTCCAGCATCGCATCCACGTTGGGCGTGCCGTCCTCGCGCGCAACGCCCGATGCGGCAAGCAGAGCGGAGGCATCGTCGACACTCTGACACTTGGCAAGCAAGGAAAGTCCCGTTTCGCCAAAAAGCCCGGTTTCTTTTGCACGAAGGCGTGCCGAGGCATATAGATAATCGGTGGGATCATAGCGCATATGCTTCACACAGACACGCTCCTTTCGGTTTTATTCAAACAGGATAGCGGCAACCTTTGCCTCGATATCGCGGCGTACCTCGGCAAGCAGAACCGCGAGCGAGCAGTTGATCTCCACATCGCCCGCGCGCAGGATAAGACCGCCCTCGATATCGGCAGTCTCGTCGGAAAGGGTCAGCAGCGAGATCAGCTCACTGCCCACCTTGCGCTCGGTCACGCGGCGCGCACCCGAAAGCACCGCGGCGCCAAAGCGCTCGCGGTCCTTTTCGTTCATCAGCACCTCAAGACGGGTAAGGTCCGCCACCTCGTCGCCCAGCTCGCGCGAGGCGCGCTCGGTTGACGCAAGGTCAAGCAAAGCGCAGGAAAGCAACGCCACCAAAAGCTCGCGGTATTTGCCGAAGTCGGTGTCGGTAATTTCCTTTTTCGCCTTTAAAAATACCTCGTCCAGCGCCGCGGATTTTGCGGCAAGCAGGATATCACGGCGTTCCATCGCCGCCGCCGCGCGGGCACGCGCGGCGATTGCCTCACCCTCCGCCATCGTGCGCGCGGCGATCTCCTCGCGCTTCTCTGCCGCATCGGCGGCATAGCTTTGCGCGGCGGCGCGGCAATCCTCCTGCGCCGACTCCAGGATCACGCGTGCGCGCTCCTTGGCGTCGGATAGAATCTTTTCGGTAATGCGCTCAAGTCCCGTCATACTTTTGCAAACAGCACCAGAAGCATCGAAACCAGAACGGCAAAGATGGCATAGGTCTCAACCAGCGCGGCAGAGGTGATTGCCTTGCCCACCTCGTCGGGGCGCTTGGCGATCAGGTTGATGCCTGCGGCGGCAACGCGTGCCTGCTTGATGGCGGAATAGTAGCCGACAATGGCGATGGGCAGCGATGCCATCAAAAAGTAAGAGCCTTCTGCCACGGTCAGCGCTACGGGCGTGCCCAGAATGCCGATTTTGAAGATGATCAAAAAGGCGGTGATCAGACCGTAAATACCCTGCGTGCCGGGCAGTGCTTGCAAGATCAGCGCTTTACCGAATTTCGAGGGGTCCTCGGTCAGCAGTCCTGCGGCGGCTTCGCCCACGATCGAAACGCCCTTGGCAGAGCCCATACCCGCAATGCCTGCGGCAAGTGCGGCACCAAGCAATGCAATGTTTTGTCCCGAAAACAGATTTTGCAAAATTTCCATAACGATTCTCCTTTTTTATTCCGCCGAGTCGCGCTCGGGCGATGTGTCAGATGAGTAGCGGTCAGAGGGTGCAATCGGCACAAAGGGCGTGCCGCCATCCTCGTAAAACTTTCCGAAAAATTCGATATATTGCAGTCGCGCCGTGTGAACGAACGTGCCAAGCACGTTGATCACCAGATTCAGCAGATGACCAATCACAAAGATCACGATCATCAGAAGAAAGCCGACAAAGCTGTTGCCGTTCAGCGTGGCAAGAATGTTGACCACCTGCCCGATCACGCCCGCCGCAAGTCCCAGCGCCAGCACGCGCGAGTAGGAAAGCAGGTCGGATGCGTAGCCGATGAGGTTATAAAGTCCGCCAAGACCGCCCACGACTTTGCCAAAAAAGCCCTTGCGGTGGCGACCCTGCGTGAGCAGGATCGCGGCAACGCCGCCAACGGTGAGCCAAAGCCCAACGTTTTTTTGGAAAAACAGGGTGATAAGGCCTGCGAACAGCAGGTAGTAAGAGCCGATGTCGAACAGCGCCGCAAGGGGGTGTCTGTCGCGGCAAAGGATATACGCCCTTACCGCCATGCCTGCCAACAGATGCAGGGCACCAACCCCCAGCGAGATGACAAGAAACGCCATCGGATTCTGCAAGGGGTCAAAGAGCAGGGCAAGGTTTGCCTGCGCGGTGGCAATGCGTGAGAGGTTCGGCATCTGTTCGGGGGTAAGCCCCACCACATTTTCGAGAAACGCCAGCGGGAAGTTGCCGAAGTACGAGCCGAACAGCACGCCGAACAGAATCGACGAGATGCCGCAGTAGCCGAACATCAAAAGAAAGCGCTTCATGCCCTCGCGGGGCTTGAGATATCTCACGGCAAGGAAGCAGGCAAGCGACATCACAACGCCGTATCCTGCATCCGCGAACATCAACCCGAAGATGAGAAAATAGAAGATGCTCATCAAAAGGGTGGGGTCAAACCTGCCGTATTTGGGGTAGGCGTACATCCCAAGCACCCATTCAAAGTTGCGTGCAAAGCCGTTGTTGCGCAGCAGCACGGGTGGCTCGTCCCCTTCGTCGGGTGGTGCAAATGCAAAGGCGGCGCCAAAGCGTGTCAGTACCTTTTGTACCCGTTCCTGCGCGGTGCGCGGGCACCAGAGCGACAGCACCGTGCATTCGCGCGTGGCGGCAAGCTGTTGCTTGCTTTGCTCGGCAAGCAGGGTCGTGCGCTCGATATCGTAAAGAATCTCAACGTCGTCAAGGTTTTCGGCAAGCAGAGAAAGGCTCTCGCCCGCGCGCTCCAGCTCGTCCTCAAGGTCTTTTTTGACTTCTTTTTCCTTGCTCATCAGCACGGCGGCGGGGCTATCCTCGTCCGTAAAAGGGGCAGGGGTAAACCCGAGCGCGCCGAGCGCGCGCTCGGCATCCTCGCGCTGGCTGTTGTGCACCAGCACCGAAAGGTAGGTGCCGCCCGCATCGCGGTTTATGGGAAAGACCTCGGCGGCAAGCTCGTCAAGCGCCGCCTCGGCGCGCTCGGCACGGATGCCCGCAGGCAGGCGCCCCAGCAGGTGACACGTGGTGTCGGTGCCGCGAAACGAGAGGGGCAGGGGAAAGGCAAGATAGGGCGTGAGCGCGGCAATACGCTCGTCCGATGCTTCGATTGCGGCGCGCAGCTCGCTCTGCCGCTGTAACAGCCGCTCGGTTTCGGTAACCGTTTTCCACGCGCGGGTGTCCCGTGCCTCGCCCAAAAAATCGGCGGATACGTACGGGGTGGTGGCAAACAACCGCTTTTTGCGCTTGCTTTTTTTGGTAAGGGCGGGCAGTACCGCCGCAATGCGCGCTACCCGCGCAGTGGCGCCCGCCACGTCTGCCTCGGGCGGCGGAATACCGTCACCATCGGCAAGGGGCGCGTGTGATACGCACCGCAGGCGCATCAGAGCGCGCAGCAGCGCATCCGATTCTGCCTTCGGCACGATCACCGTCAGCTTTTCCATGACACTTACTGACATCTCTCTATGATCTCCCAAACGATCAGCGAAACTGCCGCTTCGCTTTTCTCGCGTGCGGCGGCGATCAGCTCATCTGCCTCACGCAGTGCCTCGGCACGCTTTTTCTCCTTTACCGCCGTGGCGCGTTGCCGAATCTCGGCAAGGGTGGCGGCATATTCCTCTTCGGCGGCACTGATGGTCTCGGCATAATGTGCCTCGCCCTCGGCACGCACCCGCGCGCGCATTTCCTCGGCGCGTTCGCTTGCCACGCGGCAAAGCAGCGCCGCCTGATCCTCGGCATCGCGTATGGTACGGATCGATTGATGCGACATTCGTTTCACCGTCCTTTTCTGAAAACTTCTCGCACGATATAGATAATCATATTTTATCATAATACATTTTATTTTGCAATAGCAGGGAGAGAGTTCTTTTTGCGAAAATGCAATCCGTGCCCCCTTTTTTTGTACTGTCGCTCGCCCGCCGCATCCCAAAGGGTTGTCAGCGTGCGCGTATACAGCACCTCGCTCCCCACACAAAGGATTGCCGAAAAGGTGATGCGCAAATCTTTTCCCGCAGGCTCGATGCTGATGTTTCCCGTTGCTGTGTGCGGATGAAAGGAAAATCCCACACCGTTTCGCGCTTTTTCTTCCCATTCCCGTGCCGCGGCGGGAAAGAACGTGCCCTCGACGTATGCCGACCAGAGTTGTGTGATCTCTTTCAGATGTACCGCCGCACGGCAGTCGCCGTGCGGCATATCGCACACTGCGCGCAGTACCTCGCGCCCGCCGTAAGCAAATCCGCGCACCTCGCGCGCAACGCAAAGCACTCCATCCTTTTTCATACCGTATCCCCCCTTTTTGATATAACAGTATATGCGGGGAACAGAAAAAAATCCCCCGATGGTTGGCATTGCTCCAAACGGAGCGCTACCCATCGGGGGATATGCTGTTTACTCAAAATCCCGTCTGCCCTCAAGCGCGCGGGAAAGGGTGATCTCATCGGCGTACTCCAGCTCGCCGCCGAAGGGAATGCCGTGTGCAAGGCGGGATACCTTAATGCCAAGGGGAGAGAGCAGGCGCGCGATATACATAGCGGTGGCTTCGCCCTCGGTGGTGGCGCCCGTTGCCACAATGATCTCCTTCACGGTGTCGTCCTCAAGGCGGGCAAGCAGCTCGCGCAGGGTCAGGGCATCGGGGGTGATGCCGTTCATCGGCGAGATCAGACCGTGCAGCACGTGATACACGCCCGAAAAGGAGCGCACGCGCTCAAACGCCTCGACTGCGCGCGAATCCTCAACCACGCAGATGGTGCTGCGGTCACGCCCCGCATCTGCACAAATGGGGCAGATGTCGCGGTCGGTCAGATTCTGGCAAATGGGGCAACGGTGTATCTTTTCCTTCGCCTCGGTCATAGCGGCGGCAAATGCAGCGATCTGCTCAGGGCTGTATTTCAATACCGCGTATGCCAGGCGCTGCGCCGATTTGCGGCCGATACCGGGCAGTCGTGCAAACTGCTCGGCAAGCACGTTCAGCGATTCGATTCCCGACATATCAGAACAGTCCCGGGATGCCGCCCATACCGGGCATACCCATAGCACCCGTCACCTTTTCCATTTCGGTGCTGTTGGTGGTCTCAACGCGGTTGATCGCCTCGTTAATGGCGGCAACCAGCACGTCGGAAAGGGTCTCGATATCATCGGGGTCAACAATGTCGGGCTGAATGTCAAGCGCCAGGATCTGCTTCTTACCGTTGATCTTCACAGTCACAGCACCGCCGCCGGCAGAAACCTCGTATTCACGGGTCTCCAGATCTGCCTGAAGGGCAGCCATATCCTCTTGCATTTTCTGTGCCTGCTGCAGCATGGCGTTCAGGTTGCCGGCACCGCCTCTTTGATAATTCGCTCTCATATTCATTTCCTTTCGTTTTCTTCGGCTGCTGACAGAATCTCGTCAAGCACCGTGTCTTTGTGATTATTTTCTGTATCCTGTACCTCAAAAATGATCGACGCAGGCGCGATTTGCTTACCAAGCTCGGCGGTAAGGGCACGCGCGATCAGTGCGCGCGAATCGGCGGGAGTCAGCATCATTTCGGCAAAGGCGCTCTCCAGCTGGATCAGTGTGCGCCCCTCGTTGTCGGTAAAGGCGCGGGCGCTTTGCAGGAAGGAGCCAAGCATCGTGTTCTCGCGCTCCACGCGCTCCACCGCGCCGATAAAGCCGCGGATGCGGGTCAGAACGCGACCCGTTGCAGGGGTTGCGACGGGTGCAGGCGCGCTTGCAGGTCTTACGGGTGTTGCTTTTGCCGCGGGTGCGGCGGTGATGCCGTCACCAAGCGTGGATTTGCCATCATCCGCAGGTGCGGCAGGCGCCGCCTTGGGGGCGGGAGCCGCAGGCGCCACGGGTGCCACGGGTGCGACAGGCGCGGCGGGAACGCCGCTTGCCAATGCATCCTCAAGGCGCTCGATGCGGGAAAGCAGGCTCTCTGCCGAGGTATCCAGCGCGGGGTCGCACATACGAACCAGCGTCAGCTCGGCTACCATCCGCTTGACGGCATTTGCCTTTTGCATAGCGAACAGCGCCTCCTCCAGCAGGCGGCAGTGCGCCAGCAGCTTGGCGCGGGTAAAGGTGGCGGCAAGTGCCGAAAGGTCGGCGGTCTCGGCATCGGTCAGATCAAGGTATCTGGCGGCGTCGTCGGTGGTTTTGACCACCAACAGGTCGCGGTAAAGGGCGATCAGATCCTGCCAGAAGATCGACAGGTCGCGCGAGGATGCTACGGCATCTGCAATCACCCCAAAGATTTCGTTGTAATCGGCGGCGGCAACGGCGCGCGCCACGCGCAGTACCTCACTGCGGCCGCCCGAGCCCATCATTTCGTTGACGGTGGCAAGCTTAATGGTCTTTTGTGCGCCTGCGCACAGCTCCAAAAGGCTGATAGCATCGCGCATACCGCCCTGCGCCATACGGGCGATCGCCTCGGCGGCATCGCTTTCCAGCGTCAGCCCCTCTTGCCCTGCGATGTACGAAAGGCGAGAGGCAAGCACGGGCAGTGCAATGCGGCGGAAGTCAAAGCGCTGACAGCGCGAGATGATAGTGGCGGGGAGCTTGTGCAGCTCAGTGGTGGCGAGAATGAAAATGACGTGCGCGGGTGGCTCCTCAAGCGTTTTCAAAAGGGCGTTGAAGGCGGCACCCGAGAGCATATGCACCTCGTCCACAATGTAAACGCGGTAACGGAGCGCCGAGGGGGAATACACCACCTCATCGCGGATGTCACGGATGTTTTCGACACCGTTGTTGGATGCGGCATCCATTTCCAGCACGTCGGTGGCAGAGCCGTTCTCGATGGAAAGGCAGGCGGCGCACTTGCCGCAGGGACTGCCGTTTTGGGGATCGAGACAGTTGACCGCCTTGGCAAGAATTTTGGCGCACGTGGTTTTACCCGTACCGCGCGAGCCGCAGAAGAGATAGGCGTGCGAAAGGGCATTTTCTGCCACCTCATAGCGCAGGATCGAGGTGATATGCTCTTGTCCGCAGACGTCGTCAAAGGTGCGGGGGCGATATTTTCTGTAAAGTGCCTGGCGCATGGTGGAACGCTCCTTTCGGGAATTTTAAAAAAAGAAAAAAACAAGTCGCAAAATAAGACCATACACCCTCGGATCGAACGTTGGCTTTGCGCGGAATTCAGGTCTCTCGCTCAGAGCAGGCACCCTCGCGGCACATCAGGGGAGCCGCTTAATGCTGCTTGGTTCCCCACCTGACATGGTTCACGGCGTCTGATTGCGCAAGACCCACTCGTCAACACGGGAAAACCCGTTCCGGGCCGCATCGCTTCGGTCCTCAAAGAGGGGATCTACCCCTGCTATAGCGGATTTCAGGTACAGGGCTCCGCTACGTCCCCGGCTGGTATGGCCCTATTTCACGACTTGTTTTTGTCTACCTTATAGTATAACAGATTTTTTAAAATATTGCAAGTACCGCGCCCTTTTTTTATCGCAATTTTTTCAGAAAGGGGATTCTTGCCGATACAGTGCGTGATACAGCGGCAGCTTTGCGGGATCGCTTGCGGTTATGCGCACGCCACCCGTTGCCGTGTCGGGTGCAAGAAGTCCTGCCCCATGAAGGCGGCGCGCGAGCTCGCGCGCCGTGCCCTTTGCACCGTCAAAGAAGGGGATATCCTGCCCCAGCACCGCGCGGATGGCATTCTTTGCAAAGGGGAAGTGCGTACAGCCAAGCACCACCGCATCGGGTGGTGGCGTGCGATAAGGGGCAAGCAGTGCCGAAAGATAGGCAACCATCTCGGGGGAATCGGCTTTGCCCGCCTCGACCAGTGTCACGATCCCCGGCGCGGCAAGTGGCAGAATATGTGCCGCTTTCGCATACCGTTCTGCCAGATTTTTAAATTTTTCCTCATGCAGGGTGGCGGCGGTGGCAAGCACCAGCACCGTGGGAACGCTACCACACAGCACCGCAGGGCGGAGCGCGGGCTCCATACCCACAATAATGCGGTCGGGGTGGCGCGCGCGAAGCGTGCTTGCCGCCACTGCCGTGGCGGTGTTGCAGGCAAGCACCAGCGCCTTGCACTCCCGCAGCAGCCGTTCGGCACTGTAAAGCACCAAATCACGCACCCGTTCGATGGATTTTTCGCCGTAAGGCGCGTTGGCGGCATCGCCAAAATAAAGAAACTGCTCCCGTGGGAGCAGTTTTTTCACTTCTTGAAGCACGCTGATTCCCCCCGCGCCCGAATCAAACAGGGCGATGGGTGCGTGTGGCGAGAGCTTGGGCAACGCTTACAGCGCGGGGGCAACCTCGCCCACCCATTGTGCGCCCTTGCCGCGCACGGTGCGGATGCGCTCCTTGCCGTCGGCAGAGAGCTTGCGACGCAAACGGTACAGATAGACGGCGGGGGTGTTTGCTTTTTTGGCGCTATCCCCCAAAACGGTGGCGATTTCAGCTTCGCTTACCACGCGGTCGCGGTTTTGGTAAAGCAGGAAAAACAGCGCCGCCTCGGTGGGGCTGAAGCGAATCTGCCTGCCACCCAGCACCAGTGTCTTTTCGTCACAGATCAAAAGCTGCTCGGCGTGACGGGGGAAAAGCGCTTCCAGCGTTTGGTCGAATTCTCTTGCCGAAAAGGGCAGAGAGAGCAGTGCCGCCAGCGTGGCGCGCACGGTATCCGAAATGGCGGCGGGAGATGCCGAAAATCCTACGCAAACAGCACCCGTTTGGCGGGGTGTGGCGGAATCGGGATGATCCAGATCCAACAGCATCAGGGTCGCGTCAGGCGCGGCGGCGTCAAGCGACAGCCGCTTTGCCTCAAGATACAGCATACGGGAAAGCAGAGGATCGGCGGTGCTGATCACAAGCTTCATACATTCGCCTCCAGAAGTTCGTCAAAAACGGCGCGGATCTCGGCAAGCGTGGTGGCATGGGTCAGCGCCACACGCGCAGAGGTGGCACCGCGCAAGCCCTTACAATACCATAGCATATGCTTGCGCGCCTCGGCAAGTCCCACATAATCGCCCTTTCTGGCTGCCAGATCGGCGGCGTGCGCCAGCGCTGTTTCAAGGCGCTCGGCGGGGGTGGGCGGCGTGTAATCACGCCCCTCAAGTCTTGCTATGATCTCGGTAAAAAGAAAAGGATTGCCCTGCGCGCCGCGCGCAATGCTGACACCGTCGCAGTCGGTTTCCCCGATCATACGCACCACGTCGTCGGCAGAAAACAAGTCGCCGTTGCCCACCACGGGCACGCTGACCGCGCGCTTGACGGCGGCAATGATGCCGTTGTCGCTGGAAGGGGCATAAAACTGCTGACGGGTGCGCCCGTGTACGCAGATGAGGTCAGCACCCGCATCCTCCATCCGCTTGGCAAATTCGGGAGCGTTCTTGGTTTTTTCGGTAAATCCCGCGCGGATCTTTACCGTCACGGGAATCTCCACCGCGCGCTTGACGGCGCGCACGATCTCGGCGGCAAGGTCGGGGGTCTTCATCAGAGCACTGCCCTCGCCGTTGTCAACCACCTTGGCAACGGGACAGCCCATATTGATGTCAATGGCGACGGGGCGCACTGCACCCGCGCCCTGGTATTCACCCGTGGCAAGCAGGCGCGCCGCTTCTGCCATAAAGGCGGGGTCGTTGCCGAACAGCTGTACGGCGGCAGGCCCTTCCTCGGCAGTAAGATCAGCAATAGGCGCGGTGCGCAGGGGTTTGCCTGGTCGTTGCCTTTGCTCGAAGCAAAGCGCCTTTGCCGAAACCATTTCGGTAACGGTAAATTCAGCGCCCGCGCGGTGGCAAAGCAGGCGGAAAGAAGTGTCGGTCACGCCTGCCATCGGGGCAAGCATAACCCCGTGCGCAAGCGTAACCGATCCGATTGTTATGTTTTTCATCATCCGTTATAAAGGCGGGTCATACGGCAGGCCTCGGTATGAATACGCTGACAAAGCTCAACGGGAATGCCTGCGGCAACACCGGGATCCTGGATGGTGGTCACATTGATCACGCGCTTGCGACCCGTAATGGTATAAAAAATGGTAACAGCGGCAAGGTATCCGCCAACGGGAGTGGCGTGCTTGCCATCCTCGCGGTACAGCAGCTCCGGCTCCTCGGTTGCCGCAATGCGGCAAAAGACCTCGCCCACGGGGGCAAAGCAGCAGCCGTGCGTGTGGCAGAAGGAAAGATATGCCTCGGTCATAGCGCGCTGTGCCTCGCGGTTGTCCTTGCCCGCGCTTGGCATATACAGAAAGAAGCGGGCATCGGTGCGCTCGGTCAGCTCCTTGAGTGCCTTGGCGCTTTCGCGGAAGGAAATGGGATCAAAGGTAGAGGCGCGATCCTGACAGATCACGGCATCGTATCTGCCGCAACGGATGTTCAGCGCCGTGTTCGGCGAGCTTGCGTGATAGGAAAGACCCTTTCCACCCTCGGCAAGGGCGGTAACGTGGGGCTTTTGCCCCGTTGCTTCCAGCAGACGGAACACGGTTTCAGGCAGGGAATTGTAGTAGGAGTGGCTGTTGCCGATAAACAAAAGCTTCATGCAATACCTTCACTGTTTTTTTCTTTCCTTTATGATAGCACAAAAGCGGGCAAGGTGTCAAGTGTGCGGATTTTCATCGCAAAAAAACCCAGGCTTGTCCCTTTGCCGTACCCGTGTCGACAACGAACTGCCAAACACCGCTTTTTTCTTGCGCTTGCCGTCGTTTTTGGACGAGCGAATAGGGCTTGACCGCTCTGCTTTTTTGTGCTAGCATCGATTTTACCACCCCGAAAACGGGGAAAAACAAAAAAGGAGAAAGAAAAATGAAGGCTTGGAAAATGGCAGGATGTCTTTTGTTGCTTGCCGTCATCATATGCGGATGCGCGGTGCTGGGGCAGGCGGTCGAGGTTTCGGCAGAACAGCTGCCCGAGGAAAGTGAGGGGGGCAGTACCCCCGTGGTGGAGACCACACCACCCGCCGAGGAAACACCGAGTGGCGGCAGTGCCACGGTGGAAAAGGTATACAGTAAAGGGCTGTATTTCCGCAGTAACGGCGACGGCACATGTGCGCTGGCAGGGATGGGGAGCTGTACCACGGCAAGCGTGCTGATCCCCCCGCAAAGCCCTGCGGGGGATACCGTGACCGAAATTTTGCCGGGGGCGTTTTTGGGTAGTATCGTGGGGGCGATCGAGCTGCCGACCACCATCACCACCCTGTCGGCAGAATCCTTTCGGGGCTGCGTGCGCCTTACTTACATCCGCGTGGCGGCGGGGAATCCCGCGTTTTCGGAATATGACGGCGCACTGTATAGCGCCGACGGGAAAACGCTGATCTATTGCCCCGCGGGATATAGCGGGGATGAGCTCTCGTTGCACCCCGCGCTCGCCCGCATTGCGGCAGGCGCCTTTGGGGAATGCACGGCGCTGAAAACCGTTGTGTTTGACGGCACGACTGCCGCGTGGCACGCGTTGACGGTGGGGGACGAGAACGAGCCGCTTTACGCCGCCGCCCTGCGCTTTACGGGATCGTAATATGCCTTGTGATCCTTCACAGGAGAAGGCTTTTTATCCGAAGAATAACAAAAAAACCCGCACGCGGTGCGGGTTTTTTGTTAGGTTACTGTCCCTTTGTCCACAGGCAATTCAGGTATAGATCGGTCAGATAATACACATTGTTTGCCGTGTTGGAAAGGTCGGGAGTGCCGCCCTCGGGGGCGGGGGTCAGCTGCCAGCCCGAACGGATGGTAAAGGAAACAGCGGTCAGCGCCGTGCAGCCGCCGAATGCCGCTTCGCCAATATAGGCAAGCTTTTCGGGCAGAGCCACAGTAGCAAGCGCTTCGCAGGAAAGGAAGGCTTGCGAGCCAATCAGGGTAAGCTCGCTATCCTCGGCAAAGGTAAGATCCTTCAACAGATGGCAAGCGGCAAAGGCGGTGTCACCGATTTCGGTCACGCTTGCGGGAATGGTGATCTTGGTCAGTGCCTCGCAACCGCAGAAGGCGCGGTAGCCGATGCTTTTGATATCACGCGGAAAAAATGAATAGGTAAGCGCGGTGTTGCTGAACGCGTAATCACCGATTTTTTTAACATTTTTGCCCATCAAAAAATCGCTGAGCTTTTCGCAGTAATTAAAGGCGTAGCTGTCGATAGTTTCTACCTTGTCGGGAATATAGACTCCGTCAAGCATATCGCAG
>JBGVCY010000027.1:0-11726 GCA_045119135.1 Eubacteriales bacterium
AACGTTATGGCAAGAATCCAATATCCCGAATGTGGCAAGATCGTGAATACGCACGGCTGTCACGGCGCCGTAAAGATTGAGGCGTGGTGCGACAGTCCCGAGGTTTTTGCCGCCCTGCCTGCCGTGTATCTGAAAAAGGGAAGCGATTACCAAAAGCTGACCCTGAAAAAGGCATCGGTTTTCAAGCAGTTCGTATTTGCCGAGCTTGCAGGCGTTGACACCATGGAAAAGGCGGATGCCCTGCGCGGCACGGTGCTTTATGCGCGCCGCGACGATCTTGGTATTCCCGAGGGAACAATGCTGATCGCCGAAATCATCGGTCTGCCTGTTATGCACGCTGAAACGGGAGAGCAGCTTGGCGTTGTCAGTGATATCATTCATCCCGCCGCAAACGATATTTACGTGATCCGCACCAAGGGGGGCGAGGCAATGGTTCCCGCCGTTCCCGCATTTGTCAAAGAGGTCAGCGAGAACGGCGTTCTCCTGACCCCCATAGAAGGAATGTTTGAATAATGCGCTTTGATATTATGACACTGTTTCCCGATTTTGTTACGGGCGTGCTTGCGGAAAGCGTTATCGGACGCGCGCAGAAGAGCGGCGCGATCGAGGTGCACGCGCACAACATCCGGGATTATTCAACGGATAAGCACCGTCGTGTGGACGACACCCCCTATGGCGGCGGTAAGGGTATGCTGATGATGGCGCCCCCAATTTACGATTGCTATACCGCCATCAAGGAGCAAAGCGAAGGACTTTCGCGCCGTGTGGTTTATATGTCGCCGCGCGGAAGGGTGTTCAACCAGCAAAAGGCGCGCGAGCTTGCCTCGCTTGACCAGCTGGTAATCCTGTGCGGTCATTACGAGGGTGTGGATACCCGCATTATTGAGGAAATTGTTGATGAGGAGATCTCAATCGGCGACTTCGTGCTGACGGGTGGAGAAATCCCCGCCTGCATCGTGGTGGATGCCGTGGCGCGTCTGGTTGACGGCGTGCTTGCCGCTCCCGAATGCTATGAAAACGAAAGCCACAGCGGGGGGCTTCTTGAATACCCGCAATACACGCGCCCTGTTGAGTTTCGCGGGCGCACCGTGCCCGATGTGCTGCTGTCGGGGCATCACGCCAATATCGATAAATGGCGTGCCGAGGCGGCGCTTGAGATCACAAGAAAGCTACGCCCCGATCTGCTGGGGGAATAAAAGAAAGGAGGGAAGAGCGTGAAGGCAGGAAAGATGCGCGATAGCTATATCGTCAGATTCTTCCGTTTTTTGACGCAGTTCGTTTACGAGGCGCTTGGCGCCGGTGTGATCGGACGGTTTTTCACCGCTTATCACACCTCTGACAGGCTCTTCCGCCAATCTAGGACAGGTCGCCTGTTTGAACGAATCGAGCGCGGCGGAGGCAGGGCATATTGTCTGATGCGCCGCAGTATCGCACTTGCCATTGATAAAAGCTTTTTGCGACGGGGGGTGTGGCTGCTTGTTGAGTCGCTTTTGCTTGCCAGCCTTCGCACACTTGGCGTCTTCTTCCTGACGGCGGGCACGTATTCGATCATTGTTTACGGTCTGTTCTCCTTCGTGTGGCAAATCGATCTTGTCGGTGCGATCCAATTCTACGCGGGGTGTGCGGCGGTTCTGCTTGGCATTTTGTTGCTGTTTTTTGATCATTCGATCGGATATGCGCTTCGAAACAGCTTTTTGTTTAACAAAATCCTTGTTCCCGTTTTCGGCTTTTCCGAAGAGAGCCTGAAGGAGATCCCGCGTGCGGGCAGACAGGGGATGTATATTGCCGTACCGCTTGGTATGCTGATCGGCGCGCTTTCAGCGCTGACCTCGCCGCTGTATATTCTGGTGGCGGCGGTCGCGACATTCCTGATTCTTTCGGTGCTTGCTACACCCGAGTCGGGTGTGATGCTGCTGTTGCTCTTCCTGCCCTTTGCAGGCTTTTTGCCGAACGGAACCGTATGGCTTGCCATTGCTGTTGGTCTGCCTCTTGTGGCGTATCTGCTAAAGCTTTTGCGCGGAAACCGCGCTTTCCATCTGGATGTGCAGGATTTCGTGGTGCTATTGATGCTACTGTGTGCCGTTTTGTCGGGCGTTTCCCTTGTGGGGGCTTCCGCGTGGCGCGGTGCCTTGCTGGCGGCATTGATGATTTCCGCCTATTTCTGCGCGGTCAACATTATCGCCACGCCGCTGTGGCTGGGACGTTGCCGTACGGCGCTTGTCACCTCGGCAACCGTGGCATCGCTGATCGGCATTGTACAGTTCGTGCTGGCGGCTGTGAAGCGGTTGGATGATGTACCGCTTTCCACTCTTGGCGGATCGGTGTGCGCGGGCTTTATGGATCGCACCACCTTCGTCTACTTCCTAATCATCGCTTTTCCGTTTGCCCTTTGTGCCTTTGTGCGGGGCAAAAAGCAATACCGTCTCTTGTCGGGACTTGCGTTGGTCTCAATCACCACTGCCGCGATACTGACGTGGGTGCAAAGCGCTTGGATCGCTCTTGGCGTAATGATTGCAGTCTTCGCCTTGATTCACGAAAGACGCGTTTTTCCCTTTGTGCTGGTGTTTTCGCTGATTTCGCCCGCCCTTCTTGCGGTACTGCCCGAGCGTGCGCGCAACTCCTTCCTTGACCTGATGCGCTCCAATTCGACCGAAACACTTGCAAAAAGTGTATCTGCCGGTGAGCTTGCCTCTCGCATTTTCTTTGGTGCGGGTGAGGGAATTTACAGCAAAAGTCAAGGGGCGTTACGATTGCTGTTTGGTCTTGGCAACGGTGGCTTTGAGCAGCTGTGCCTGATGTATGCAAGCACGGCACCCAACGATGCCGCATTGTCGCTGAATTTCTGGCTGTATCGCTTGCTTGAGGATGGCGTTCTGGGCGCACTTTTGCCGGGTCTTCTCTTCTTCTTGGTCCTGCAAAATTGCTTCTCGCTGCTGCGCGTGGGTGCTAACGCCCAAAAGCCGATGACCCCCACGGTCGGCATTGCAATGATCGTCGGAGTCTTGCTGCACGGTATCTTCCGCTATGCCTGGTATGACCCTGCCGCACTTGCCGCCTTCTTCCTTGCGCTTGCGCTGATCGCGGCAGAGGCAAGATATCTGCGTAGACAGCGCGAGGCAGAGCACACCGAAAAGCAGTCGGATAGCTTTTCGGCACAGCTTGACTATTATCCCCGATAACTTCTTGAAAGAAATCACCCAAGGAGGTTTATGATGAACCAAGATAAAAACGATGTCAGACAGCCGTCGGGTGCTGACGAGAGTGCACGCAAAAAGCGCCGTGCGCGTGTCACATATTCGGCAGGCGGAGGCGGACATAAGGGCCGTCGCTGGCTGTTTTTGGTGGTCGATGTTTTGTTGCTTGCCGCCATTGTTGCCGCTATCATCTTTTTTGTAACGCTTCTGACCCCTGTTTCGCTGTTTGATACGGCGGATACTGAACGGAAGCAGCTGACCTATACCGTAGAGCTTGCAGGACTTGAAACAAGTGTAATCGAATCCTTCCGCGTGGGCGACACGGTGACCGACAAAGAGACCAACAGTGTCATTGGCACCATCACCGCGGTGGATACGCGTCCTTATGAGGTGTATTCGACCACCGATTACGTGGAAAACGGCACGCTGGATCTCAACGAGGTGCTGAAGGTCACTTACCCCGATGCCTACAATACTGTAACCATTACGGTAACCGTAACTGCCGACTATACGGCGGGCGTTGGATACACCGCCGAGGATTGCCGGATTGCCGTCGGCAGAGAATATGAGCTGCGCTTTCCGGGTTACACGGGCAAGGGCGTTTGCATTGGCTTTAAGGAGGTGGCGTGATGGAAGAAAAGAAAAAGGGCGGCTTCCGCATCAACATTCTGGATATCGTGCTGATCCTGTTGGTCATTCTTTGCGTTGTCGGTGTCTGGCAGAGAAGTAACATTCAAAAGATTTTCGCCACGGGTGAGGAGCTGGATTCCTACACCGTTACCTTCGAGATCCGCAAGGTGCGTAGCACCGCCGCCGACCTTCTGACGGTGGATACCGCACTGTATACCGAGGATAACGGCGGACGTGTTTCGCTTGGTAAGTTGGCAGAATCCCCCTCGGTATCCGCCGCCGTTGAATATATGTATGATGAAAACGGCAATATCGTTGAGGCGGTCTATCCTGAGGATAATTATGAATACCTGCTTGACTTGACGGGCAAGCTTTCCTGCCGCGGTATTACGCAGGACGGAAGCTTCTTGCTGGAAGGCAAAACCTACCTTGCCGTCAACCAGACGATTATGGCATATACGGAAAAGGCAGATTTCGAGATTCGCATCATCGCCATCGAGAAAAATGCTTGATTTTATAGTCATTTTTCACAGAGAAAGTATGTTTCAGGGGTAAAAATACCGAAAAAATGCCCATTGATTTTCACAATTTGATTTGATATACTATTAGTAATAATGAAATTACTGTCGGTTTTTGCGCATTTCGGCGCCAAAATCGAAAGAAATGGAGCATCGACCTATGATTTCTCGTGAGGTTACGATTACGAATACCATCGGCCTTCATGCGCGCCCTGCCACCTTCTTTATCCAGAAAGCCAATGCCTATAAGGCAACGGTCTGGGTTGAAAAAGAGGATCGCAAGGTCAACGCAAAAAGCCTTCTTGGCGTTCTTTCGCTGGGTGTCGCCCAGGGAATGACCATCCGCCTGATTGCGGAGGGCGCTGACGAGGTTGAGGCGCTGGACGGTCTTGAGGCGCTGATCAGTTCCGGCTTCGGCGAATAATAGCGCAAAAATTTATCAGCGGGGTGTCCTTTTCGGCGGGCACCCCGTTTTTTTGAGGGAGGTGAAGCAATGAACAGCGAAGAGAATCGCAAGCGCCTTCTGGAAAAGGCGAATGCACTGCCGATCACTCCCGGCGTTTATCTGATGCGAAACGGTG
Organism: Eubacteriales bacterium; assembly: GCA_045119135.1. Classification (GTDB taxonomy): domain Bacteria; phylum Bacillota; class Clostridia; order Oscillospirales; family CAG-272; genus Firm-07. The sequence goes on from JBGVCY010000027.1 coordinate 4,924, forward strand.
AGGGACGCGTCATCTACGTCGGTAAATCACGCAAGCTGAAAAACCGCGTGTCGCAGTATTTTCAAAACAGTACAAAAAGCTATAAAACCGAGCGAATGGTTGCAAGCGTTGCTGACTTCGACTATTTTCTTTGCGACACCGAAATCGAGGCGCTGGCGCTTGAAAACACGCTGATCAAGCAGTACACCCCCAAGTATAATATTCGCTTGAAGGATGCCAAATCCTACCCTTATATCAAAATCACTGCGGATCCTTATCCGCGCCTTGAATTTACGCGCACCCGTCGATCGGATAAAGCTCGCTATTTTGGACCTTATTCGGGCGCATCGGTGGCGGGATCGGTGTTACACACCCTGCAAAAAACGCTTGCCATCCCCACCTGTAACCGTCGTTTTCCGCGTGATATCGGCAAAGAGCGCCCTTGCCTTTACTATCAGCTGGGACAGTGCTGCGGTGTCTGCACGGGCAAGGTCAGTGAGCAGGAGTATGCAGAGTTGATTCGTTGCGCCGTCGATATTCTGCGCGGTAACACGGCAGCGGCACGTGCCGCTCTGCGCGCCGAGATGGAAAAGGCGGCGGAAGCGGAGCAATTCGAGCGCGCCGCCACGTATCGCGATAAGCTGTTTGCGCTGGAAAAGCTGACACAAAAGCAAAAGGTGGTGGCGGATCCCGAGACTGCCGAGGATATTTTCGGCTTCTACCGCGATGATTACGGCGCGGCAATGACGGTGTTTTACGTGCGCGACGGCGCGCTGATCGATAAGGCGGAGATTCTGTTTGGTAATGATGAGATTCTTGATGAGGAAGCGTTGCTTTCCTATATATATGATCATTACCGCCATCGCGAAGAGATACCGCCGCGCGTGCTGATCTCTTTTGCGGCAGGCGAAGAGGATATTTCCCCTATTGCTGATGCACTAACGCTCGCGGCGGGCAAGAAGATCCGCATCGAGATTCCGCAGCGCGGCACGCACAAAAACCTTTGTGAGCTTGCCGTGCAAAACGCCGCTGAGCGCTTGGCGGCAGAACGCCGTGAGAGTGAAAAAAGCGACGAAACATTGGTACGTCTTGCCGAACTTCTGTCACTCGAGACCTTGCCGCAGCGTATTGAAAGCTATGATATCTCAAATCTTGGTGCCGAGCATAAGACCTGCGGTATGATCGTTTGGGAAAACGGAAAATTTGTCAAAAGCGATTACCGTATCTTTCGTATCCGCGATGTCGAGGGTACGGATGACTATGCTTCCATGCGCGAAGCGCTGACCCGTCGTTTTGCCCATCTTTCGGATGCGGGTGAGGGTGGATTTTCAAGAGAGCCGGATCTGATTTTACTGGATGGCGGCGCCACGCACGTGGCGACTGTAAAGCAGTTGTTTTCCGAGCTTGGCGTTACCGTTCCCGTATTTGGTATGGTAAAAGACGATTTCCACAAAACGCGCGCGCTGTGTAGCGAGCAGGAAGAGATTTCGATCGCACGTGACCGCGCGGTGTATACAATGATCTATGGCATTCAGGAAGAGGTGCATCGCTTCTCGATCAAGCGAATGAGCGAGGCAAAGCGTGGTACATTGCGCACCTCAAGCCTTGAAAAAATTCCCGGTGTGGGAAAGGCGAAGGCAAAGGTTTTGCTATCTCACTTCGGCGGACTTGCCGCTATCAAAGCGGCGGATGAAAAGACGCTGGCGGCGGCACCGGGCATCGGTCCCGTGCTGGCAGGCGAGATCTACCGTTATTTTAAAGCAAAGGAGTGACCCTGACGAGATGATGCGTATTATCACGGGCAAGGCGCGCGGCGTGCGTTTGGAAACGCTTGCGGGCGATGCCACAAGACCGACATCAGAGCGCGCAAAAGAAGCAGTGTTTTCCATGCTGCAATTCTCGCTTGAGGGTCGCCGTGTGCTGGACCTGTTTGCGGGCTCGGGACAAATGGGACTTGAAGCCGTCAGTCGCGGCGCCGCCAAAGCGGTGCTGGTGGATGCTTCGCGCGATGCGATCGGTGTGATCACACGCAATGCCGAGCGTACAAAATTGAAGGAAGCGGTCGATATCGTTCGCTCTGAGGCAGAAGGCTTTCTTGCTTCGCGTAAGGCGGAGCCCTTTCATCTGGTATTTCTTGACCCACCGTATGCCGCAGGATTTTTGCCCAAAATCCTTTCGCTGCTGCTGTCGCGCGGATGGCTGACCACAGGCGCGCTGATCGTGGCTGAAGCTGCCGAAAAGGCAGATGTGTTTGGCGGCGATGATGCACTTGCCAAGCGCTTTGATGTTTTGAAGGAAAGCCGCTACGGCGCGGCATATATTATGATTCTGAAGGAGAAGGAAGTATGAGTCTTGCTATCATTCCAGGTAGCTTCGACCCGATGACGTTGGGTCATCTTGATCTTGTCAAGCGCGCGCTGTCTATGTATGACGAGGTTGTGGTGGCTGTTATGATCAACCCGAAGAAGCAGTACCGCCATACGTTGGAGGAGCGTGCTGAGATCGCGCGCCTGACAGTAGGAGACCTTGAGCACGTGCGCGTTGTTGTCAGCGAGGGGCTTCTTGTCGATCTGTTTGATCAGTTGAATGCCGACGTGATCGTAAAGGGGATCCGAAACGAAAAGGATCGTCTTTACGAGGAAGAAATGGCAAGCTGGAATCTGGAGCACAATGCCCGCGCTGAAACGGTATTTTTGCAGGCAGCTGATGACTTCGAGCATATTTCTTCCACCGAGGTACGGACACACCTTGGAAAGGGAACCTTACCGGAAGGACTGGTCGCTCCTGCCGTGGCAGAGTATCTGGCGGCACGCGGGGAGGTAGAGATATGAAGGAATGGAAGCGCTATTACCTGATCCGCATTCTGTTGACAACACTGTTTCTTGTTGGCATCGGTTGTCTGTTCCTTGCCTTCCGCCGTTACGCAGTTGATATTTTCGATATCTTGCTGATTGCTATGGGCCTGATGACCGTTGTGATCAATCTGCCGCGCTTTCTGTATTCACTGCTTCACGTGCGATATCGCGGCGAATGGATCAATTTGTTGTTGGCGACGGCATCGATCGTGTTCGGCGTGCTGCTGATGTTACTGCGCCGTGACGGGCTGTTGCTGGTGCTTGGTATTTTCTCGGTCGTGTTGCCTGCCTTTCGCATTGCCTTGGTTGAGCATCGCGCCACCCAATTCAAAAGGGAAATGCCCCCGATGCTGTTTGGCTTTTTTATGATTTTTGTTTCGCTTGCCGAAGTGGAAGAAACGGTCTTTACCGTGTTAGGAATCTCCGCATTGGGCGTTGCACTGCTGTATCTTGTCGTGGGACTCCTTGTGATGCATTGGCGTTTTTCTATCTATCAAAAGAACGAAGAAACGGATTCTGAAGAATGATAAAAAAGGCGGGAAATCCCGCCTTTTTTATCATTCTAGAGAAAAGATTGAAAATCAAAACGTAAAAATAGAAAAAATATCAGTAAAATTGGAAAAATAAATATAAATAGTTGGAAAACAAGAAATCAGGGCAGAATTTGTCGTAGTCCGTCGATGATGTCGCTTGCCATCGTGCCGTGCGTGCCACAATGCTTGGCGGCGGCATCTCCTGCAAGAGCGTGCGTGAGCACGCCAAGCGTTGCGGCGGTCAGCGCGCTGTTCCGCACGGCAAAGGCTGATATGATGCCTGCCAGCACATCGCCACTGCCGCCTGTTGCCATTCCGTTGTTGCCAAAGGTGTTACAGTAAAGTGTTGTGCCGTCTGTGATCAGGGTCTTGGCATCCTTCAGTGCCACAATGCTGTTCGTGTTTTGGGCAAGTGTCAGCGCGGCAGCAATCGGATCTTTTTTGATATCGGCGACGGTGCTGTGCAGCAAGCGCGCCGCTTCCCCTACGTGCGGTGTCAGTACGGTGGGAAGCCCTCGCCCCACAAGCAGGCGCATATGCTCGTCAGAGCGCGAGAGCAGATTCAGCGCATCGGCATCCAGCACCAACGGCTTGTCGCAATAGGTCAGTGTCATATGCAAGAAATCGCGGCAAAGCCGATCGGTGCCAAGCCCCATACCAAGCGCTACGGCATCGGCGCGTTTTAACACTTGGTGGAGCGCGCGCAGATCGGGATCGTTGTTATCGTAAAGGGTCAGCACCGCCTCGGGCAAGAGTGTCTGATAGATCACGCGGTTTTCCTCGGGGCAAAAAATCTCGACAATACCCGCACCTGCGCGGTATGCCGCCTTGGCGGCAAGATAGGCGGCACCGCTCATACCCACCGCGCCGCCGATCACGGCAATGCGACCGAAGGTGCCTTTGTGCCCGTCGGCAGGGCGAGGGGCAAGGGAAGCGAGATGCTCACGTGTCAGCGGGACAGGGGTGGTGCCATCGGATGAAGCGAATTTCATAAGGCTCTCCTTTGAGTGAACTGCCCTTATTGTAGCATAAAATCGGCACTTTGGCAGAGTGTTTTGCGAAAAAAACGGTATTTCTTTGTTTCTTTCATTAAAAAATAAAAAAGTTGTTAAAATCGCTTGACAATTTTCTCCTTGTGAGATATAATATTCTGTGTTGTTTTTTGGGAGGTGAGATACCGTGATCTTGAATATGGGTCCTATCTTGCGGGGCGAGATCAATCGCATGGATATCTCTTACGACCTCACGCCAGAAACGGTCAACGATGTGGTATTTCCCGAAAATGCCCATGTTGAAGGGTACATTACCGACGATGCCGGCTATATGCGGTTAACGTTAACGGCTACCTTGCCGTATCGCGGTTTTTGCGCCCGTTGCCTTGACCCTGTTGAAGGTGTTTTCGCCCTTGATTTTGAGCGCACTGTCGCCGCCGAGGGCAGTATTTCCGAAGAACAGCTGGAAGAAAATCTTGATTCCTACGTGATGGTTCGCGACGGAAAGCTTGACGTGGATGAAGCGTTGCGCGAGGAATTACTGATTTCTTTCCCGATGCGCCTTTTGTGCAATGAAGACTGTAGAGGTCTTTGCCCCAAATGCGGCAAGCCCTTGCGCGAGGGAGATTGTGGCTGTCCCACAAAAGAAATTGATCCCCGATTGGCAGTTTTGCAAAAATGGCTTGACAAAGAAGAAAAATAATAGTATAATAAATAACGCTGTGTTTAACACAAACCCAAGGAGGTGTAGGCAAAATGGCAGTTCCGAAGAAAAAGGTATCCAAGGCGCGTAGAGATAAGAGACGTTCGCAAAACTCCAAGCTCGATATGCCCGGTATGGTAAAATGCGCAAAGTGCGGCGAGTTCGTTCTCGCACACCGTGTGTGCAAAAACTGCGGTTCTTACGACGGCAAAGAAGTCATCAAGCAGGACTAATGCAGAAAAGAGAGAGCAGGCAAAGTTGCCTGCTCTCTCTTTTTTTACACGTGTTGCGTCTGCCGCTTTTTGAGGTGACAATGAACAATCACAATCAGTAGAAAAGTAACGAATGGGAGCCATAGAAAGGGCGAGGGCGACACGAATGTACCCGTTGCTGCATCCACGCTTTCTGCCGTGATAAAATCGGGCTGAAAGAGACGAAGGAACAACTCGGTAAAGAGAAGGGAGACGGCTCCCTGTAATAAGTGCGCCAAACAATAAGGAAGCAGGGAAAGGTGTGCTTCTTCCGCCACCGAGAAAACCTGCAGGGTGACCGAAAGCCCCGAAAGACTTGCAAACAGTGCCGTCATGCGAAAGGCAACGGCGGGGGAAAGCGTGGTGACAGCGGAGCTGATACCTGTCGTCATTTCCAAGGCACCGCGAAGCAACACACAAAAAGGGGCTGGCAGTGCAAGACGCTCTGTCAAGGGTGTCAGACATTCGGAAACACAGGCGAAGAATAAGACGAAGGCGCATACGCTAAGTAACGCGGAAAACCCGCGCTTGACACTGCCCGTGAAGTCGGCAGGAGAAAGCCTTTTTTGCATACCGTTTGGTGGGATATTGTTACTGCTTGCCACCGTTCCCTGTGTGATGTGCAGAACAACTCCGACCGTGGCGGCAGATAATAAGGTAATGACAAACAAAGCAACACCCGCGCCGCGGTTGCCAAACAGTGCCTCGCCCACTGCACCGATCAGAAACCCAGAGCTCGGATTGTTCGCAAAAAGTACGACCCGTTGCAGTTCTTTTTTGTCCATTTCTCCTTTTTGATAGAGCGCCAAAGCCGTTGTCGTTCCCACGGGGAAGCCGCAAACCGATCCGAGCAGCAAGGAAACAGCGCCGCTGCCCGAAAGCCCGAAAAGTGCCGAAACGGGTCGAGAAAGAAGCCTGCCGAGCGTTTCTCCGACACCCGATGCCACCAATAACTCGGAAAGCACCAAAAAAGGGAAAAGTGATGGGATCAGCGTTTCGGTGCAAAGCGATAAGCCCTGGCGTACGCCATCCATTGCGATGTCGGCGTTGATCAACAGGAGCACAAACAGAAAAACTGCAAATAGCAAAAGGGCAACAGAACGAAGGCGCGGCATAGCTCTTTTCACGGCATAACTCTCCCCGTATTGGCATATGGTAAACTACTATACTCTATGTGCTGGGGGATCGTGCTATGCGAAAAAGAAAGGATCTTTTGGCTCGCTTCGGCGAGCGCTTGGATATCCCGCGTGAGGCGCTGCCGGGTGGCTTTGGACTATCGCTTTCAGGGCAGAACGAGTTGTCGGTGCGGGGGTGCCGGCGCATTCTCGCGTACGGCGAGAGCTGCATTCGGCTATTGCTTGATAAACGCGTGCTTGCGGTCGAGGGCGAAGGGTTGCTTTGTACCGCCTTTGCTCCCGAACTGTTGGTGATCTGCGGTCATATTTGCGCACTGCGTTTCGAGGGGGTGAAGGGGTGAGGCTTGATCTATG
>JBGVCY010000028.1:0-6420 GCA_045119135.1 Eubacteriales bacterium
GCTGACTGTAACGGGGTGGGTGCCGACGGCACCTGCCGCCAGTGGGAATGCCGCACCCGAAAAGTCGCCCTCGGGGTAGAGGGTCTCGGGCGAGAAAAGCGGCTTTGCCTGTCTGCCCGCTACCGTGTAAACACGCCCGCCTGCCGAGCGCAGAGGCACGGCGCCAAAGGCGGCAAGTGCGCGCACTGTCATATCAATATACGGGGCGGATTCGATCTCGCCCGTCAGAGTCAGTGTCGAGGGCTCGTCAAGAATCGACAGAGCAAACAGAAGCCCTGTGATGAACTGCGAGGAAACGCCTGCGGGGATGCTGTAATTGCCTGCAGGCAGCTTGCCTTTTACCGAAAGTGAGCCGTCGGGGTTGTCGGTAAGGGTAACCCCCGCATCGGCAAGCAGCTCGGTAAGGGGGGACATCGGGCGCTGTGGAAGTCTGCCGCGCCGAGCGAAGCAGGTATCGATGCCAAGCGCCGCCGCGATGGGCACGAAAAAGCGGAGCGTAGAGCCCGATTCGCCGCAGTCGGCGACTGCGCGCTCGGGTAGCTTGCCAATCGGCGTTACGGTCAGCCAGCTGTCACCGCCCACCAAGGGGGTCTCGGCAACGTTCGCGCCCAACGCCTTCAGGCAACGTACGGTGGCGGCGATATCCTCGCCCGCGCCCGAAACAAACAGACGGGTCGGCTTGTCGGCAAATGCCGCCGCAATCAGCGCGCGGTGCGCCGCCGATTTTGAGGTGGGCGCCTTTACGCTGTGTTTACAGGCGGGATGGTGTAATGTGATATTCATAATTTACCTCAAAGGCCTGCCGCAAAAAAGTCCAGCAGATCGTCAGCAGAAATGCGGTGCAGGCGGCTTTTGCCGACGTACTCGGGCAATACCAGCGTGATGCTGTTGCCCTTGCGCTTTTTATCCGAAAGCGCGACACGCACCAGCTGCTCGGCGGTGAAGGGGCAATCAACGGGCAGGTGATAGGCGCGAAGCAGAGCTTCCATATGCGCGGGCACATCTGCCGTGCAAAGTCCTTTCTTGACGGCGGCGCGCGCCATCAACAGCATACCGATAGCAACCGCACTGCCGTGCGAGATTTCAAAATGTGAGCAGCCCTCGATGGCGTGCCCCGAGGTGTGACCGAGATTGAGCAGCTGTCGCATACCGTGATCGTGCTCGTCTGCTTCAACCACATCGCGCTTGTCGGATACGCACATAGCGATCACCTCGGCGGGGTCGTCGGCAAAGGGCTTTTCAAGAAGCGAGAGCAGGGTGGGGTTGCCGATATAGCCGTATTTAATGACCTCAGCACAGCCGTCGGCAAAGGTCGCAGCAGGCAGGGTGGAAAGGGCATCGGTATCACACAGGACACCGATGGGCTGATGGAAGGCGCCGCAAAGATTTTTGCCCGCCTCAAGATCAACGCCTGTTTTTCCGCCCACCGACGAATCCACCATAGCAAGCAGAGTGGTGGGGCATTGCAGAAATGCAATGCCGCGCAGATAGGTGGCGGCGGCAAAGCCTGCCATATCGCCCACAACACCGCCGCCGAGCGCTACGATCAGGTCGGTGCGCGTCAGCCCCGCGCGCGCAAGCGCGTTCCAAAGCGAGACCAATGTAGCAGTGCTTTTGGATTCCTCACCGTGGGGAAACACGAAGCGGGAAACGGTATATCCCGATGCCACCAGCGATTTCTCGACAGTATCCCCGTAAAGGGTATTCACCGTGTCGTCGGTGACAATCATCACCTTGGCGGGGGCGGGATGCAGGCAGGAAAGATGCTTGCCCACGTTGGAAAGCAAGCCCTTGTCAATCAGAATATCATAGGTGCGCGAGGCATTGACGGTGACCTTTTTCATCAGTCATCCTCCTGACCGCGGTCAACGCGTTCCTTGGCAAGGCGGCCGTCGCGCAGCAGCTGCAGCAGCTTGTCGGCATCGCCTGCCTTGAGAGCATCGCGGTACTCGGCAAGCGAGGCGATGATGCCGTCGATCTCTTCGGAAAGGAAGTCCTTGTTCTCAAGGAACAGCTCGGTCCACATCGATTCATTCAGCCAGGCAACGCGCGTCAGATCTCGGTACGAGCCTGCCGAAAAGCCCTTGTGCACCTGCGCGTGGGGACTTTTGACATAGGCGTTCGATACCACGTGCGCCAGCTGCGAGGTGAAAGCAATGATGCGGTCGTGCTTTTCGGCGCTGGAAAGGGTGATCGCGCCGAAGCCCACGGGGGTCAGCAGCACGCGGATGCGCGCCAGCAGATTCTCCTTGCAGGGATCGGGCGGAACGATTACCATCGGTGCGCCGACAAACATATTGGCGCGGCTGTTCTGGAAGCCCGAAAATTGGGTGCCCGCCATCGGGTGGCCGCCCACAAAGGTAAAGCCGTATTCATCGGCAAGCGCGGCACCGCCGCGGCAGATGTTGCGTTTGGTGCCGCACAGGTCGATCACCAGCGATTTCTTCGTCAGATGAGGCGCGATCTCGCGCAGCCAGGCAAGCGCCGCCACGGGGTAAACCGCAAGATAGATGACGTCACACTCGGCAACGTTATCGACGGTCAGACGACCGCAAATGGCATTGGCGTCAAGCGCCTCTTCGATCGCGCTGTCGCTGGTGTCGTGTGCGAACACGATATGACCCGCCGCGCTGTACGCGCGCGCCATAGAGCCGCCGATCAGACCAAGGCCAACAACGCCGATCTTGAATTGTTCTTTCATAGTTAAGGTTCCTTTCCAAAACAGGGGATTAGGGGTTCATACAGCCTGCACAGGTCATTTCACAGCAGATGCTTGCCATTTCGGCAGAGCTTTCCTGCATACCGCTTTTGACCCATTCCATCAGCACGTTGTAAAACGCGCCCGCAAGAAAGAGATGGCGATATCGCTCTCTTGTGCCGCACCCATCGGGCGGGAAGGTAAGCGCCATATTTTTGTTGATGTGCTGCAGAATCAGCTCGGCAAGGTGTGCGCGGTGGGTCGTGATGCCAAGGTCACGGTGGGCACCGAGCTGCTCGAAAAGGCTTTGATAATATTCCTGCAGCTCGCTCGGTGTGACCGTTTTTGATATGCGCTTGTGAATCGCATTGCCGATATCGTCCATATACTGATTCAGGATATCCTCTTTTGAGGAATAGTTGCGGTAATACGCCATACGCGAAACACCCGCCTTTCGGGTGATGTCGGTAATGGTGATGCTGGTGAAGTCCTCTGATTTCATCAGCTCGATCAGTGCTGTGGCGATGCATTCCTTCACCAAGCGGTTGGTTTCATTTTTTGATTTCATCAAACAATCCTCCAAGCATTGTCACAGAGAAAAGCAGAAACTATTGACAATCTTAATAAAAAGTGGTAAAATCTTTATGTTACGAATGTAACCTTTACATAGTGTAACACGCGAAGAAAGACTTGTCAAGAGTCTTTTGAATGTCCAATCGACCAGAAAGGAAAAAAGAATTATGTCGTCTTATGTTATCATCACCGACTCGTCGGCAGACCTGTCTGATGAGCTGTTAGCCAAATACGATATCGACTGCCTCCAGCTTGAGGTCACGCTTGAGGGAGAGGGATCCCGCCCCAATAACGAGGTCGAGCCCAAGCCCTTTTACGATGCCCTTCGCGCCAAAAAGGGTGCGACCACCTCGGCATCAAGCCCCGCCGCCTTCCGCGAGTGCTTCAAATCGCACCTGGATGCCGGCAAGGATATCCTTTATCTTGGCTTCTCTTCGGGTCTTTCCAGCACCTATAACGCAGGCTTTATCGCCGCGCGCGAGCTTTCTGAGGAATATCCCGATCGCAAAATTTTGACGGTCGATACCAAATGTGCGGCTCTTGGCGAGGGCCTGATTGTTCTGCTTGCCGCCAAAAAGCGCGAGTCGGGCGCCGATATTGAAGAGACCCGCCGTTATGTCAAGGAGATTCGTCCCAATTTGGCGCACTGGTTTACCGTAGACGACCTGTTCTTCCTCAAGCGCGGCGGCCGTGTCAGCGGCGCCACCGCAGTGGTTGGCTCGATGCTGCAAATCAAGCCCGTGATGCACGTTGATGATGACGGACGGCTTGTCAAGGTTACCACCGCACGCGGCCGTCGCGGCTCGCTGGATGCGCTGGTGCAGCGCATGAAGGACAGCATTCTTGACAGACCCGACCAGATGGTTACCATCGGTCACGGCGACTGCCTTGAGGATGCCAAGTACGTTGCCGACCGCATTCGCGCAACCATGGGCCTTGAGGTCGAGGTGATCGATTATGTCGGTCCCGTGATCGGCGCACATTCCGGCCCCGGAACGATAGCACTGTTCTTCCTTGGAAAGGAGAGATAATCACGTGAAGATCGACGGTAAAAAATTCAGCGAAATGTGTATTTCCGCCGCCAACGCACTGAACAACGACCAGGCGGCGATCAATGCACTGAACGTTTTCCCCGTACCCGACGGTGACACGGGCGTTAATATGAGCCTGACGATGAGCACCATCCAGAACCTCAATGAATTTGAGGGAACGGTTGCCGAGTGTGCTACCCGCGTGGCAGATTGTATGCTGCGTGCCGCACGCGGTAACTCGGGTGCGATCCTGTCGCTGTTCTTCCGCGGCTTTGCCAAGTCCTTGAAGGGCTTGCAGGAGGTTGATGCCGCAGATATCGCCAACGCCTTTGAGGTTGGTACGCGCGAGGCGTACGGTGCAGTTATGACCCCCACCGAGGGTACCATCCTGACGGTTATGCGCGTCTGTGCCGAGCACGCTGTTGCCGCTACCCGCAAGGGTCAGTTCAAGGGCGATATTACGGGCTTCTTTGCCTATATTCTGAAGGTTGCCAACGATACGCTTGCCAAGACCCCCGAGCTGCTGCCTCTTTTGAAGGAAGCAGGTGTGGTCGATGCGGGCGGAAGTGGCTTTGTTACTGTTATCGCAGGTATGCTGCAGTCGCTCAATAACCATCCTGTTGCACGTACCGAGGTCGAGGGCGAAACCGCTACCGCAGGCGTTGCCGAGTTTGCCGACTTTGAAACGGGCGATATTAAATTTGCCTACTGCACCGAGTGCATCGTCGATAAGGACGAGGCGCACGCAGGCGAAGGAAAGTGCGGCGACTTCCGCACCTTCCTGATGGGCATCGGCGACAGCCTTGTGTTTATCGAGGATGAAAGCATCGTCAAGGTGCACGTTCATACCAACAACCCCGGTCAGGTACTGGAAAAGGCAGTTGCATTGGGCATGCTTTCAATGGTAAAGGTTGAAAATATGCGCAATCAGCACACGGGTCTTGTTGCCAAAGAAGCACCTGTCGCCAAGGCAGAGCCCCGCGTGGCAAACGGCTTTGTTTCGATCGCCGTTGGTGACGGTGTCGCTTCGGTATTCCGCGACCTTGGCGTCAATTATATCGTGCCGGGCGGTCAGACCATGAACCCCAGCACCGATGATATTCTTGCCGCTATTGATGCCGTGAACGCCGATACGATCTTTATTATGCCGAATAACAAGAACATCTTCCTTGTTGCCGACCGTGCCGCTGAAATGACCGAGGGCAAGCGCGTGATCGTGCTTCCCACCACGCAGTTCACGCAGGGCGTTGCCGCGATGGTGGTGTTTGATGAAAGCGCCGATGCCGACACCAACGAGGCAACAATGCGCCAAGCGATCGAGGGCGTAACTACGCTTTCCTTCACGCATGCCGTGCGCGATGCCGATATCGACGGTATGAGCATTAAGGACGGACAGATCCTCGGCCTTGTCAATGGCAAGGTAAGAGCTGCAGAGAATAGCGTTATGGAAACACTTGACGGAATCGTTGCCGAAATCGGCTCGCCTGCATTCCTTACGGTTTATGCTGGTGCTGAGGCAAGCGTAGACGAAACCGCCGCCATCGAAGCAAAGCTCCGCGAGGCTGCACCCGATGCCGAGCTGGTCGTCATCGAAGGCGCTCAGCCCCTGTATCCTTACGTGATCTCGGCTGAATAATCAAAACCTTGAAACATTTTTAAAGAAAGAGAAGTGACCTTTTCCCATGCACATGAAATTCCTTCGCAAATTACCCATTCCGTTGGAGACCAAGGAAAAATATCCGCTGTCCGCTGCCGCCACCGCTTGTAAGGAAGCACGCGACATTGAAATCCAGAAAATCTTCAAGGGCGAATCCGACAAGATGCTTGTTGTGATCGGTCCCTGCTCGGCAGATAGCGATGCACCGGTTATGGAATATGCTTACCGCCTTGCCCGTGTGCAAGAGCAGGTGAAGGATAAGCTGTTGCTCGTTCCCCGTGTATACACCAACAAGCCCCGCACCACAGGCGATGGCTACAAGGGTATGCTGCATCAGCCCGATCCCTCGGGCATTCCTGACGTGTATCGCGGTATTCTTGCCATTCGTGAGCTGCACACCCGAGTGCTGACCGAAACAGGACTTTCCACTGCGGATGAGATGCTGTATCCCGCCAACCACC
>JBGVCY010000029.1:0-14027 GCA_045119135.1 Eubacteriales bacterium
GGCTGCTGTTGAGGCTGGCGGCGCTGCTGCTGCTCGTCTTGGCGAGGTCATTGCTACTCACGTTATCCCCAGACCTCACGGCGACGTGAACAAGCTCCTCCCTGTTCTGAAATAATTCAAAGCAAAGGATCTACTTAAAATGGAAAATGCAATCGCATTGCTTGAGGTTCAAGCAATGGTGACGGCGATCGTTGGTCTTGACGCAATGGTAAAGGCCGCGGATGTCAAGCTGATCCATGTGGAAAAACGCCTTGGCGGACGCCTGGTTACCGTAGTGGTAGAGGGCTCCGTCTCGGCGGTTACCGCAGCTCTTGAGGCTGGCAAGGCAGCCGCCGCAGCCGTAGGCAACGTAAAGTGTGCCGAGGTCATTGCGCGCCCCCACGCCGACATCATGAAATTTGTAAAAACTGACAACGTATAATTAATTTTTAAAGGAGAACTTACAATGGAAGCTCTTGGTATGATCGAAACTCGCGGTCTTGTTGCCGCAATTGAGGCTGCTGATGCTATGGTAAAGGCAGCAAACGTTACCCTTATCGGCTCCGAGAAGATCGGTTCGGGTCTGGTCAGCGTTATGGTCCGCGGCGACGTTGGTGCTGTAAAGGCTGCTGTTGAGGCTGGCGGCGCTGCTGCTGCTCGTCTTGGCGAGGTCATTGCTACTCACGTTATCCCCAGACCTCACGGCGACGTGAACAAGCTCCTGCCCAAGCTCGCTTAAGTTTATTTAATGTAGCGAAATCCGTTGTCACGCCCGGAAACGGGCGTGACAACGAAAAAACAAGTATGTTTTTGCAAAAGAAAGCAAATTTCAGCAGAAGCTTGTTTTCCTTTGCAAAAACGTCAAACACTCAGAAAGGACCGAGGATTATGGAAATCACTACCGCGGCAGTTGCCGAAATCGTTAAAAAAATCGTTGCCGAAATGGAGGGTACCCCCGCAACATCTGCAAATGAGGTACCGATCGGCGTTTCCAACCGCCACATCCATCTTTCGCGTGAGGATATGGAGACCCTGTTTGGCAAGGGATATGAGCTGACCCCCCTGAAGGATCTTTCGCAACCCGGTCAGTACGCCTGCAAGGAAACCCTGACTCTGATCGGTCCCTCGATGCGTGCCATTGAAGGCGTGCGCGTGCTGGGTCCTCTGCGCAAGACCAGCCAGGTCGAGATCTCGCTGACCGACTCCTTCCAACTGAAGGTCAAGCCCCCCGTCCGTGAATCGGGCAAGACCGCAGGCTCGGCACCTGTGACCATTATCGGTCCCAAGGGCATTGTAGAATTGAAAGAGGGTTGCATCATTGCCAACCGTCACATTCACATGAGCCCCGATGATGCCGCCGCTTTCGGTGTGAAGGATGGCGATTACATCGACGTAGATGCTCTTTCGGGCACGCGCAAGACCCGTTGGTTTGACGTACAGATCCGCGTTCACAAGGACTTCCGTCTTGAAATGCATGTCGACACCGACGATGCAAACTCTGCAGGTCTGAAGAACGGCAGCATCGTTACCGTTGTGAAATAAGCAAGGAGAGATAGAGTTATGTTGAAGGGTAAAGTGGTGGGAACCATCGTTTCCACGAATAAGCTCGATTCTTTGATCGGCTATAAATTTCTTGAGGTGCAGATCATCGAAAACGGTGCTCTGACCGACAAATACATCATCGCCGTTGACCGCACCGTGAGTGCCGGTATGGGCGAGGAGGTGCTGGTTTCGGTGGGCAGCAGTGCCCGCGTGGCAACCGGCAACGCCAATTCCCCCGTTGACGCTATGATTGTTGGCGTGGTAGATAAGCATCAAGACTAACCCAAACACTGATTTTCGGAAAGGACATAAACGATGTCTTTGAATGAATTGAAATCCACTTTGCAAGCGGCAGGCATCGTCGGTGCGGGCGGCGCGGGATTTCCTTCCTACGCCAAGCTTGCCGAGGGCGCTGACACGCTGGTGATCAACGCCGCCGAATGTGAGCCGCTGATCTATACAGACTATATGCTGATGCGCGAGTCGCTCCCGTGGATCGTGGCGGGCGCACAGTATGTGATGAAGGAGACCGGCATTACCACGACGCTGTTGGGCGTTAAGGCGCACCGCGCCGAAATGCTGGGCTACACCGAAGGGCAAAAGCTTGCCGACGGTGTATTTGTAAAGCTGTTGCGCGATGCTTACCCGATGGGCGACGAGATCAATTTGATCTTTGAGACAACAGGTCGTGTGGTTGCCCCCGGCAGCCTGCCCATTACTGCAGGCGTGATCGTGCTGAATGCCGAAACGCTTTGCAACATTTCCGCCGCCGTGGAAAAGGGCAAGCCTGTAACCGATAAAAGGGTAACCGTTGGCGGTGATATTGCAGACCGCCGCGTGGTCCGCGTTCCGGTTGGTATGCGTGTTTTTGACCTGTTTACCATTCTTGGTATCAAGCTGACCGAGAAGCAGACACTGATTGACGGCGGTCCTTCGATGGGACGTATCATCAATCCAAACACCGCTGTGATCGGCAAGACCACCAAATCGTTGCTGATCCTGCCCTCGGATATTCCTGCCGTGGCTCACAAGAAGACCTCGGTTGAGGATATGCTGCGCCGCGCGGCATCCTGCTGCTGCGGTTGCTCGCGCTGCACGGATATGTGCCCGCGTAACCTGCTTGGCTATCCGCTGGAGCCCCATAAGATGATCCGCGCCGCCAACAACGCCGCAATCACGCAGAATCCTGCGTTGGCGTTGAATGCTTCGCTGTGTTGCTCGTGCGGCGTGTGCGCCGAGGTCTGCTGTCAGGATATCTCCCCCAAGGATGTAATCCTCACGCTGAAGGGTCTGCTTGCCAAAAACAAGCTGCGCTTTACGACCGATCAGAAGGAGTTTACTCCCTCTGATGATCGCGCCTACCGTCTGATTCCCTCCTCGCGTTGGGAGACGATGCTGGGTGTCCGTCACTTCGACGTTGTGCCCACTCTTTCGGCAGGTCTGATCCCCGCCAAGCGCGTTGAGATTCCGCTGTCGGGTCACATCGGTGCCCCCTCGGTTGCCGCCGTGAAGGTTGGCGACAAGGTACAGCGCGGCATGGTGATCGCCAATCCCGCAAACGGTCTCTCTCTTCCCCAGCACGCCTCAATCTGTGGCACGGTGACTGCGGTTGACGACAAGAAGATCGTGATTGAAGCAAACTAACCCCCCTCAATACATATAAAGTAGGTAAAGAAAATGTATCAAGCCATTGGCGTTATTGAATTGAAAAGCATTGCAAAGGGTGTTGAAGCCACCGATGCCGCACTGAAAAGCGCAGGCATTACGCTTGTTTCGGCTCACCCCGCCTGCCCCGGCAAGTTTGAAATGATCCTGACCGGCTCGATTTCAAATGTCACTGCCGCCGTTGAGCACGTAAAGAGCCGCTTTGAAGAGCGCCTGGTCGACTATTCGATCATGGGCCGCATCGACGAGCAGGTCATTACCGCACTTTTCGGCACGCAGACCGCTGAAAAGAAGGGCAGCCTTGGTATTATTGAAACCTATTCCGCCGCCAGCGCCATCAAGGCGGCCGATATCGCTGTGAAGACCGCTAAGGTTGAGATTTTCGAGCTGCGCGTTTCCCGCGGTATGGGCGGTAAGGGCGTTGTGCTTCTGACGGGTGACGTCGGTGACGTTACCGCCGCTGTTGAAGCGGGCTCGGATCACGCCAAAGCACAGGGTGTGTTCACCGGTAATTCGGTGATCGCCGCTCCCCACGAGCTGCTTTGGGAACAAATCTGACGAGGTAGAATACTATGGCTGAATTGAAATTTGTCATCGATAAAAGCCCGCGTATCGATCGCCTGATCGCGCATTTGTTTGAGAAAATGCCCGAGATCGAGGCCGACCGTGCCGAGCTTGTTACCGAAAGCTACCAACGGACCGAGGCGCTTCCCATCATCAAGCGCCGTTCGGCGGCTTTCCGTCATATTCTCGAAAACATTCCGATCGTCATTCGCCCCGAAGAGCTGATCGTTGGTAGCAACTCGATTGCTCCCCGCGGATGTCAGACCTTCCCTGAGTATTCGTTTGAATGGCTGGAGCCCGAATTTGACACCATCGCCACCCGTGAGGCTGACCCTTTCTATATTGCGCCCACAACCGTTGAGCGCCTGAAGAAGGTTCACCCCTATTGGAAGGGCAAGACCGTCAGCGACCTTGCTGCTGCCGGCATGGATCCCAAGGTACTGGATGTATTTATGAACCACGGTATCTTTACCGTTGGCAACTATTTCTACAACGGTGTCGGTCACATCAATGTCGATTACCCGAAGGTGATCTATAAGGGTCTTGAGGGTGTCATTGCCGAGGCGAAGACCGCAATGGGTAAGCTGTATATCGGCAACGGTGATTACCAGCGCCGCAAGCAGTTCCTTGAGGCAGTGATCGAGAGCTGTGAGGCTGTTATTGCATATGCGAAGCGTTATGCTGACCTTGCCCGCAAGGAAGCCGCTGCCTGCACCGATGCAACCCGTCGCGCAGAGCTTCTGAAGATTGCCGAGGCCTGCACGCAGGTGCCCGGAAAGCCCGCACGCAGCTTCTATGAGGCCTGCCAGGCGTTCTGGTTCGTTCAGCAGCTGCTGCAGTGCGAATCCAGCGGTCACTCGATCTCTCCCGGTCGCTTTGACCAATATATGTACCCCATCTTCAAGAAGGATCTTGATGCCGGCAAGCTGACCTATGCCGAGGCACAGGAATATATCGACTGCATCTGGGTCAAGCTGAATGACCTTAATAAGGTGCGCGATGCCGCCTCTGCCGAGGGCTTTGCAGGCTATGGTCTGTTTCAGAACCTGATCGTTGGCGGTCAGGATGAAAACGGTGTGGATGCCACCAACGACCTTTCCTATATGTGTCTGGAGGCAACCATGCACGTGCGCCTGCCTCAGCCTTCTCTCTCGGTGCGTGTCTGGAACCGTTCCCCCCACGACCTGCTTCTGAAGGCGGCAGCCGTTACCCGCGAGGGTCTTGGCGTTCCCGCTTACTATAACGACGAGGTAATCATCCCCTCGATCATGTCTCGCGGTCTTACTCTCGAGGATGCGCGCGATTACTGCATCATCGGCTGTGTTGAGCCCCAGAAGGGCACTAAGACCGATGGCTGGCACGATGCCGCATTCTTCAATATGTGCCGTCCCCTGGAGCTTGTGTTCTCCAACGGTGTCGACAAGGGTGTGCAGATCGGTCCCCGCACGGGTGACGTGGAAAGCATGACCACGTTTGAAGAATTCTTCAACGCTTACAAGACTCAGCAGAACGCTATGATCGAAATGATGGTGCATGCGGATAACGCTGTCGACTATGCTCACAGCGTGCGTTGTCCCCTGCCCTTTGAATCCTGCCTGTGTGACGACTGCATTTCGCGCGGTCTCAGCCTGCAGGAAGGCGGTGCACACTATAACTTTACCGGTCCTCAGGGCTTCGGTATTGCCAACATGACCGATGCGCTGATCGCCATTAAGACCTTGATCTTTGATGAGAAAAAGGTTACGATGGCTGAAATGAAGGCCGCGCTTGCTGACAACTTCGGCAAGGGTCTGATCCCTAAGAAGGCAACCGAGCTGACCACCGAAATCGCACGCGAGCTGATGCTTGGCGGCGCTGACGTGACCGACGACGTGATCCGTGCCGTATACCGCAATCTGGTAAACGCAGAAACGGTTGACGATGCAAAGAAGGCACGCTATGCCGAGATTCTTACGATGATCGAGGCACTGCCCAAGTACGGCAACGACCTGCCCGAAATCGACAACTTCGCTCGCGAGGTGGGCAACACCTATACCAAGCCTTTGGAAACCTTTACCAACCCCCGTGGCGGTATGTTCCAGGCGGGTCTTTACCCCGTATCGGCAAACGTGCCGCTTGGTTATCAGACGGGTGCTACCCCCGACGGAAGACTTGCCTTTACCCCCATTGCAGACGGCGTAGGCCCTGCATCGGGACGTGACCAGAAGGGTCCGACCGCAACCGCGAACTCGGTTGCCCGTCTTGACCACGGCATCGCCTCGAACGGTACGCTCTTCAACCAGAAATTCCACCCCTCGGCACTTTCTTCGATGGCAAGCCTTGAAAAATTTGTGGCTTACCTGCGTGGCTACTTCGATCAGAAGGGCATGCACGTGCAGTACAACGTTGTCTCCCGCGAGACCCTGCTGGATGCACAGAAGAATCCCGAGAAATACAAGACCCTTGTGGTCCGTGTGGCAGGCTACAGCGCCCTGTTTACCACACTTTCCCGCTCGCTGCAGGATGATATCATCGCCCGTACCGAGCACAGCGGCATAAAATAATTTAAAATTTGATGAAAGGAGTAGCCGACAATGAACATTTACGAGCAAACCGGTCGTATTTTCGACATTCAACGCTACTCCATTCATGACGGCCCCGGCATTCGCACCATCATCTTTTTGAAGGGATGCTTCCTGCGTTGCCGTTGGTGCTGCAATCCCGAATCGCAGGAATATAAATTCCAACAGCTGACACAGGGCGGCAAGACCCGCACCGTTGGCAAGGACGTAACGGTTGCCGAGGTCATGGATGAGGTAAGACAGGACGCCATTTATTATCATCGCAGTGGGGGTGGCATCACCCTTTCGGGTGGCGAGTGCATGGCTCAGCCCGAATTTGCCGAGGCGCTGCTTCGTGCCGCGCACGAATACGGCTATACCACCGCGATTGAATCGACCGCCTTCGCATCGCGCGAGGTGATCGACCGCCTGCTGCCGCACATCGACTATTTCCTGCTCGATGTAAAGCACACCGACAGCGAAAAGCACCGCGCTTTTTGCGGTCAGCCCAACGAAAAGATTCTGGAAAACATCCGTTACATTGCTGAAAACGCATCCGATCTGATTATTCGCGTACCAACCGTTCCCACCTTTAACGACACCCCTGAGGAAATCGCCGCAATCGCAAGATTTGCCGATTCCCTGCCCTTGGTAAAGGAGCTGCATTTGTTGCCCTACCATCGCCTTGGGCAAGATAAATACGAGGGGCTTGGACGCGAATATACCCTGAAGCACATCACGCCCCCCACGAACGAGCATATGGAGCGTTTGGCGGAAGCCGCACGCGCCGCAGCTCCCCGTCTGCACGTGCAGATCGGCGGCTGAGCAAGGAGGAACCCCCATGGAAATGCAAGATAAAATGAGAATCGTACAGGAGTTGGTGCCCGGCCGCCAGATCACGCTGGCGCACATCATCGCCAACCCCGATCCCATTCTGTATCAAAAGCTGGGTCTTGACCCGAAGCTTGACTATCAGAAGGCCGCCATTGGCGTACTGACCATCTCGCCTGCCGAGACTGCTGTGATCACCGCCGACATCGCTCTGAAGGCATCGGGCGCTGAGCTTGGCTTCTGCGACCGCTTTTCGGGCACACTGATCATCACGGGAACCGTTGCCGAGGTTGAGGCATCCTTTCACGCCATTGCCGATTACTTCCGCACTGTGCTGAAGTTCTCGGTCTGTGATGTGACCCGCACGTAACAATGAAACGACTGATCCTGATGGGGCGCGTGGCGGCAGGTAAAACAACGCTGACGCAGGCGCTGAAGGGCGAGCAGATTCATTACTGCAAGACCCAATACATCAACTATACCGATACCATTATCGACACCCCCGGCGAGTATACCGAGGTCAACAGACTTGGGGCGGCACTTGCACTGTATGCGTATGAAGCCGACATTGTGGGACTTGTGATCAGCGCAAACGAGCCATTCTGCGTGTTCCCCCCCAACTGTACCTGCCTTGTTAACCGCGAGGTAATCGGCATCATTGCGGGCATTGACAAGCCCGATGCCAACATCCCGCTTGCCGAACGGTGGCTGCGGAACTGCGGCTGTGAGAAGCTGTTTTACGTCAGCTCCTACACCGGCGAGGGACTTGATACCATTATTGATTATTTAAATACTTAAGGATGAAGATTATGGCGAACACAACAATCATCTGCTTTGCCAATAACAAAGGCGGCAGCGGAAAATCCACCACCTGCGCCAACGTCGGCTACTCGCTTTCCACCCTTGGAAAAAAGGTACTGCTGATCGACGGCGATATGCAAATGAATCTGACCCTTTCCTTTTTCGACGACGAGACCTCGCTGGAGCTTGCGAAGGGTGACAAGAACCTGTATCGCGGTGTGCTTGGCGGCAAGGATCTTTCGGATTTTGTGCTTCCCACCGAATATAAAGGACTTGATCTGATCCCCTCCTCTACCCTGATGAGCGGCATCGAGATTGAGCTGTTTACCAAAATGCAACGCGAGTTTCTGCTGCGCATGGGTCTCAAACAGATCAAGGAAAGCGGCAAATACGATTACATTCTGATCGATGCGCCTCCCACGCTTGGCTGTTGGGTGATGAACATTATGTGCGCCAGCGACTATCTGGTGATTCCCGTTGAGGCTTCGCCTTGGGGACTGTTTGGCATTGCCAATATGTTTGAGTTTTACGAGCAGGTGAAATCCATTGCGCCCGATCTGCAATTGCTTGGTATCGCGATTACCAAGGCGAATGAGCGCAAAAACTATTTCAAGCAGACGGTTGATACCCTTTCCTCGCTTGAGAACGTTCGTCTGTTTGAAACGATCATTCGCGTAGACAGCACCATTGAATGGTCGCAGGATGTCAGTAAGCCCGTGCTTGCCTATAAGAAGACAAGCCGTGCCGCAAAAGAATATATGGAACTTGCAAAGGAGATCAAAAAGTATGTCGCTCGGTAAAGATAGCATTCAAAAGCGCGTAGCAAAGCCCGCCGAAGCTGCCGCACCCGCAGCTGCCAAAACCCCCGCCAAGAAAACCACCTCCACCACGGCTAAGAAAACCCCTGTGAAAACTGCCGTTGTCACGAAGATCGCTCCCGAGGTTGTGGAAAAGGTTATCGGACACGAGGAAGGCGGAAAGGTTGAAATCGTCAGCGTTGGTGCTGATATGCCTTACTACCTGCTTTGATGAAAAAGAAAAAGACCGTTGCCTTTGGCAACGGTCTTTTTCTGCAAACGGACACCTCATCCGTCTTGCATTGGCAAGACACCTTCCCCTCAAGGGGAAGGCTTAAATTCATGAAAAACCGAGGCGCGATGCGCCTCGGTTTTATTGTATCTCTTGCTCGATATCGTCAAAGATGGGACTGTCGAAAAATTCTCGCAGTGTGATCTCAAGACCATCACACAGTTTTTTGATAGAGACCACGCCGGGATTTTGACTTTTCTCGTTCAGCATGCTGTAAACTGTCGAGGGTGATACGCCCGCGATGTTGGCAAGGGCGTTTGTGGCAATATTTCTTTCGTTACACAATTCTACGATCCTTTTGGCAACCGCTTGCTTTGTGTTCATTCGCCCTCCCCTTTCTACTGATATATCATTATTTTAACCAAAATTGCGATATATCGTGTGGGATATATCGCAAACTTGAGGAAAATGTGTTATAATATACGATATATCCCACAAAGGAGAAAAATATGATTTGTACTTTTTTTGGACACAAGGATGTACCAGATAGTATTGAGAGGGCTTTGAAGGAAACGATTAAAGAACTGATCGAAAGGAAAGAAGTGAAACAATTTTACGTAGGAAACAACGGGCACTTTGATTTTTTGGTGCAAAAGGTCTTACGCGAGGTCGTGATGCCGTTAGCGGATGTGAGATACAGCATTGTTCTTTCTTTTATAAACGAGAGTGCGCTCAGTGGTGATCAGGATGCAACCGAATTCCCCGAAGGTCTTGAAAAAACACCGCGCCGCTTTGCTATATCCAAAAGAAACGAATGGATGATCTCGCATGCAACATTTGTGATTGCATATGTACAACATACGCTGTCTCATTCTTATCAATGGGTGAAAAAAGCAAAGTGTAAAGGATTGCGAATCATCAACCTAGCCGATCAATGAAAAAGACACCTTCCCCACAAGGGGAAGGCTTAAATTCATAAAAACCGAGGCGCGATGCGCCTCGGTTTTGTGTTTGATTATACGCGTTTTGCGAGAACTTCTTTCTCGTACTTTTCGATCTCGCAGAACCATTCGCCGTCGGCAGGCTTGCCGCAAGCACGGCAGTACTCGTTCCAGACATCGCCGAAGGGGAAGGTCTTGAGCTCTTCCTGCATCACCATCAGCTTGGTGAAGTTGCCCTCGTTCTGCAGGCGGGTCAGCTCCTCGTTGGGCTGAAGCAGAGCGAACAGCAGCGCCTTCTGCATATTGCGGAAGCCGGTTACCCAAGCGGACACACGGTTGATCGATGCATCGAAGTAGTCGAGTGCGATGAATACGCGATCCATGTTGGGGTCGCAGCGGACGATCTCTTTTGCAAGCTCCTTGGTCTCGTCGTCAAGAAGCAGCACATGGTCACTATCCCAGCGCACGCCACGGGTGACGTGGAGAGCCATCTTTTCGTCGTAGGCAAGAACTGCAGAGATCTTGTCGCTGACAACCTCGGTGGGATGGTAGTGGCCGTTATCCATCAAAGAGATGCAGTCGTCACGGCCTGCGGCGTACTTCAGGCACCACTCGGCAGAGCCGACGGTATAGCTTTCAACGCCGATACCGAATACCTTGGACTCGGCGCAGGGGTATACCTTGGTCTTGTCGAAGGGCTCGGAAAGGATCTCGTCAAAGGACTGCTTATAGCGCAGACGGGGACCGATGCGGTCGGCGGGAACATCCTTGTAGCCGTCGCCCGTCCAAATGTTCATGACGCAGGGCTGACCAAGCTCATCAGCAAGGTACTGCGAAATGCGGATACAAGCCTTACCGTGCTCGACCCAGAATTTGCGGGTCTCTTCGTTGGGCGAGGAGAGGGTGAGGGGGTCGCACATGGGGTGACCAAAGAGAGTGGGGTTGAAGTCACAGCCAAGGCCGCGTGCCTTGCAGAAATCGACCCACTTCTGGAAGTGCTTGGGCTCCAGCTTGTCGCGGTCTACCCAGCCGCCATTGCTCTCATCAAAGATAGCGTAACTGGCGTGCAGGTTCATCTTGACCTGACCGGGAACCAGGGCGATCACCTTATCGATGTCAGCCATCAGCTCATCGGGGGTACGTGCCTTGCCGGGATAGTTACCCGTGGTCTGAATACCACCGGTAAGTGCCTTTTCCTTCTGGTCGAAGCCGCCTACATCGTCGCCCTGCCAGCAGTGCAGTGCTACGGGAACGGTCTTCAGCTTTGCGATCGCGGCATCGGTATCAATACCGAGCGCGGCGTATTTTGCTTTTGCTTCTGCGTAACTCATTTCAGTTAACCTCCATTTGAATTTTCAAGTTGCCAAGCGAAGTTGCTTCGATGGGCAACGCAACGACTTGTTTACCGGTAGTGCCCTCGGTCATAGCGTTGAGCACCTTGTTCTTTGCACCGCCGCCCACGATATAGAGCTTATCGTAGGTCTTGCCGGTGTTCTGCTCCAGCTCGTCAAGCGCCTTACGGTAGCTGACAGCCAACGAATAGTAGGCACAGCGGAAGTAATCGCCCACGGTGTGCAGTGCGCCGCCTGTTGCCTCGTCAAATGCTTCCTTCATGCTCTTCGGTGCGAGGAACATCTGTGCATTGGCATCAACCACTGCCGTGCAGGTACTCTCTGCCGCTGCCTTATCCACTTCGGGGAACGGCATATCGGGGCAGATCTCCTTTTTGAGGTTGTTGACGATCCACATGCCCATAATGTTTTTCTGGTAACGGTTGTAGCCAACGCCGCCCTCGTTCGAGTAGTTTGCTGCCTCGCTAGCCTCATCGGTGATGGGCTTGGGGGTCTTTACGCCAAGCAAAGACCAAGTGCCCGACGAAATGTAGGGGTTGATGCCCTCCATCGGGATGCCCTCGACAGCGGAGCCGGTATCGTGCGTAGCGCACAGAACGACCTTACAGTCGCCGCCGACCTTTGCCGCGATCTCGGGACGCAGGTTACCAAGCACCGTGCCGGGCGCAGACAGCTTCGGGAAGAGGTGCTTCGGCAGACCCAGTGCCTCGATGATATCGGCATCGAATTCGCCACTGTCGGCGCTGATCATGCCCATAGTGGTGGCATTGGTGTACTCGCGAGCCTTGACGCCCGAGAGCTTATACATCAGATATTCGGGTACCATCAGCATATCGGTAACGCCCTCAAGGCGGCCTCTCGTGAGGTCATCATAGAGCTGGTAAACCGAATTGAAGGGCTGGAACTGACAGCCCGTGTGACGGTACAGGGTGGAGAAGGAGATCTTCTCGTGCACGGCGGGAATCGCCGCTTCGGTTCTGCTGTCGCGGTAAGCGTAGCAGGGCCAGATCTCTTCATCGTTTTTCAGCAGTACATAGTCAACGCCCCAGGTATCGACCGAAAGGCTTTCGATCTTCGGGAATTGCTTGAATGCCTCGGCAATGCCGGCGACAACGCTTTCATAAAGCCCCTTCATATCCCATACAAGGTGGCCGTCTTCTTCATGTACTCCGTTCGGGAAGCGATATACTTCTTTGGTTTTCAGAACACCGTCTTCCTGCCAGCCAACGATATGTCTGCCGGAAGAAGCACCGATGTCTACTGCAAGGTAGTAACGCACAAAATCCCTCCTCTCATTTATTACTTCTATTGTACCAAATCAACAAGAATCTGTCAAGACCGTTGTTATACAGAAATACGCCCATATTTGTGCTGACAAGTTGGCAATCTTAAGAAAAAAGCGAGCCGCAAAGCGGCTCGCTGATATAAATTTAAATGGAAAGTATCGCAACTGCCGCCGCGCCAACGGCAATGCCCACCCATTGCTTGACGCTCAGGCGCTCGCCGAACAACAGTCTGGCGCCGACCGAGGTCACGGCAAGATAGCCGATCGCAAGAACAGGATAGATCAGGCTGGGATCCAGCGAAGTGGTAGCAAGCAGGATGACAAGAAGATTCTGCACACCGTTAAAAACGCCTGCCAGGATCGGGAAAAAGCCGCTTTTTTTAGCGACCGCCATGGGCGCCTCGGTAGGCTGCTTCAGGTACAGCAAGAGACACACCACAAGCGCGCAGACAATGCCGAAGAACATCATCATATTGCCGTGCTTACCCGCGTACACCATTTGCTGCGTGCGCTGAATGACCGTACAGCCCGTGTTGCCAAGGAAAGCGATCAGGGAAAAGATCAGCCATTTGGCGGTAATGCGCTCACCCTTACTGCTTTTTTGATACAGGCAAAGCACCAGAGATACCACAGCAAGTGCAAGACCGATAAAAACGAAGGGAGTCAGGCGACTATTCCAGAAGAACAAGCCCCAAATGGTGGTGGCGATCAGCGACAGCTGCATAAACAGACCCGTCAGCGCGGTAGGGCCGTTGGCAAGCGCGAAGATGAAGCCTGCCGTAGCAGCTGCATAGGAAACACCGAAGCCAAGCGAATACCACAGTACGCTTGTCTCAAAGCTGAAATCACTCAGCCACAGGATGCCCCAAAAGACAAGGACGGCGGTAACAAGGATCAGATTGTACAGCGAGACTGCATTTTTGCGATCTGCCGTACGGCGGTTATACGCCGTGCCAAACAGGCTGGATGCGCCCATAGAAAGAACGGCGCTGATCAAATAAAAATATCCCATATTTCTCCTCTTGAAAACACAATGAGTACATTATAGCACCTGTCCTTTGAAAAAGCAAGGTGTTTTTGAACACAAAGTTTGTAATAAAGAACACGGAAGCCGCAACGGTACCGTTGCGGCTTTTCCTTTTACAGTGCCAACAGTGCCACAGCAACGGCACCTACACCCATGCCGATCCACTGACGCTTGGTGAGTCTTTCGCGGAAGAGTACAAGCGAGCCAATTGAGGTAAGCGCCAGGCCGCTGATCGACAAAACCGGATAGAAAAAGCTGGCATCAACGCCAAGGCTTGGGTCACTCAAGAGAATCACGACAAGGTTGTTAAGAGAGTTCATAACGCCCGCAAGCAAGGGGAAGCAGCCCGCCTTTTTGACAATTTCCACGGGGCGGTCGCTTTTGCTTTTCAAGTAAAATACCACGCAGGAAAGCGTTGCCAGGATCATAGCAAAGAACATCATTGACTTGGTCGAGGTGATGCCGCAGTTG